>CAMNDE010000066.1:0-18497 GCA_946534895.1 uncultured Clostridia bacterium | reverse complement strand
TAGAATAGATTCCGGGTCGACCGGATCATGTGTTCTGTCTCTTCCAGCATAATCTCTGCAGCCAAAGGATTCATGGATCTTTCAGAATAAAGCACCCTGAAAAAACGCATCATATTCTGGTCAGCAATCATGCTCAGATAAGAAGCCAGGGACTCTGTGAGTATCTGTTCCAGACTTTTTGACGCAAAAACATCAGGATCCGCAAACCCGAAGGAACGATTCTGCTGCGCCTGTTCCCGGAGATAACTGTACATTGCTCTGACAATCTCATCCTTTGACTTGAAATGGTTATACAAAGACGGCGCCTTAATCCTGATTTTTTCTGCAATCTGATTCATCGAAACGGACTGTAATCCGTTTTCAGACGCCAGTTCCAATGCTGCCAGGATGATTTCTTCCTTTCGTTCCATCTTCACGCCTTCTCCATCAACTTATTTATATTAGCGATTATACTAACATGTATTAGTTTTGTAAAGAAGAAAACTGCTGATCCTGGCAGATCTGCAGAACACCTGAAACTATCTACTTCTGGGTTTGCCGGGGATCAGAGCCCCAGTTCCTCGCGATGCCTGCGCATCTCTTCCTTGATGCGCGCATCCGCATTCGCCTGTTCCAGTGCAGCCCGCTCCTGCAGGGCGATGGTACGCTCATGCAGATCCCTGCGCTGCTCTTCCATTTTCCTTTTTTTCCACATTTCCACATCACGCGGAGAGCCAATGACGGCCCCGCCGTTTACCTGTTCCAGTTCATGGACGCCTGATAACAGAATGCGCCTCTGGTTTCCCGGAGGCGCATTGTTCACTGGATCATACATCATGCTGATTTCTTCACCAGGGTATTTCTGTGATCCGGCTTCCGGCAGTCTTCCCCGGTTATTTTCCGGAACAGACTGCCGTCCGCGATAGATATTCAGTCCTCGATTGTCCTCAGCAGGTTCTGCCTGCACTTCACGCTGTACTCAAGCGTATAGGAAGCCGCACCTGCTTCCATGGCCTTCTGTATTCCTGTCATTTCCTTTGTTACGTCTTCCAGGTTCCTGTACCAGGCGAGGAACGTGTTCTGCGCATTCAGCGGGCCCGTTTCCTTCCCTTCGGATGCATACAATGCGAACCTGGGACTGTTTCTGCCGCCCCTGAACTGCTGGGAGCGGGTGACTTTTGACGCCTGCATGATGACGCCCTCATGCGGTGAAATGATCCGGATGGTATCGGAAGGCTTCACTTCCCCGGAAGGGGCTGCCATGCCTTCTTCGCCCAGCAGGCTGTCCAGGGAAACATCCAGCTTTTTGGACAGAAGCAGAAGCTTCTCCACTTCAGGATACCCCTCTCCATGCTCCCACTTGGACACAGCCTGTCTGCTCACGCCCAGCATGTCCGCCAGCCCCTCCTGTGAGAGCTGATGCTTTCTGCGGATCGTCTGCAGGTTTTCTCCGAAACTCATTGTATCGACCTCCTTGCAGAAGGAGTATACCGTACGGACCGGCTGCTTTTCCACCAACCTCAGTTTGCTTTTCCGCAACCTGAAGTTGCTTTTGCCCGGAAAACGCTTCAGATGCGCCCGGCAGCCCGGAAAAAATCCGGTCCGGACATGGAATCCGGCTTCCGCACGATCTGGACATGCGGGAATCCGTATCCTGAACTCCAGGTCTCATGTTCCGGAAAACATGCGTCCATTTCATTGGGACGATCTCTGATCAGCCGTACTTTTTTCTCATGGAGCATGAGAAGGCAAAGTATTCGGCCTTGATTGCGCTGCGGCCATATTCGCACGTACCTAAAGCATGTCATGGAGTGCACGTTCAGCTTTTGTCATGTTATACATAATCTATGATCCTGCCTTTCATTCTTCATTCTCTGATGCCGGAGCCTTACGCTCCATACACCCTGTTATACGGACCGCAAGCTCCATGTAGCAGGTAAAAATGAAATGAAAGACAAAAAAATATTCTCAGATCCCGCAATGCCCTGCGCCTGTGCTCCCATGAGCATGCCCGGGTAAATGTCCTTCCGGAACCTGTCCCCCATTCAGGCAGAGCATGCGCCTCAGCCATTTCCATGCACGGAATGATAGCCGTCTTCATATTCCCTGCCCGCGTCAAATGCCGCAATCTCAGCCGCGGACAGATCGCCCTTCCCGTCATAGCGGTAAAAGCGTCCGCTTTCAGCGGTAAACTCGATCACGCAGTAGTCTTCATCCTCCACGCCTTTCGGATAGTATTTCACATCTTCCTCGTGCCAGAGGAGTTCCCTGTATGCTCTTTCAAAATGAACGTCTGCGCGTCCGAACAGGCAGATCCCTTCAAAAGTCGAATCATCTGAAAAATACAGACAGGCGTTTCCATTCTTCAACAGACTCTGCACATGGGAAGAGCCTGTGTTGGTCGAGATCAGGTGTCTGCCCAGTCCCCTGTGCCATGTGCAGAACACCCTGCGGACATTCGGTCGGCCGCATTCATCGGTATACCCGATGGTTGCGAACAGAGACCGGTTCATAAGATGCATCATTTCTTCCTTTGTCATGGCCTGTCCCGACTCCCTTCCGAACTGGTTCATGGATGTTTCGACATATCACCGCACCCGGCTGACCGGGTTTTCAGTCCATCCCCGGCGCTGTCTCAAAAAAGAATGCGCTGATTTCCTCCGGGGAATACTCACTGTGTCTGGCCCACCAGCGTGTTGGAAACGCCGAACACAAAAGGATTCAGCAGCGAGTCCGCCTGCCGGTGCACGGAATAGGCCGCGATGCAGCCCGCCGCCGCGACGCCGGCCAGGATCTGGTTGAAGATCACGGACCTGGCGTTGGACACGCGTCCCGCGCCCACCGGAAGGCCCTTGCCGATCATGGCGGCGGCCTCCTTCCAGCGGATATCCTTCAGCGAGAAATGAATCAGCCGGTCCTTCCGCCGGAAATGCAGAAGCAGTACGCCCATCTGCACATAATGGCTGACAGCCGTGGCCAGGCCCATGCCGAAGGTACCGCCTCCCGCGGCGGCGATCAGCACGTCCAGTACAATATCCACCAGCGTCAGCGCCAGGGATGAGATCACCGTCAGCTGCCGGTCATTGTCAATGGCCATGTACCCGTACAGTACCCGGGACGCGTTCATGCCCGGAAGGCCGATGGAAAAGCCCAGAAGATACCCGCGGGTCTGATCCAGAAGTTCCGCGGCGCTCCCCTGCGCGCCCAGCAAAATACACAGCGGCGTGGCAAACACCATGGTGAGCAGCATCAGCGCGACGGATATGCCCACGCTCAGCACCATGGAAAGCGTGAACACACCCCTGGCTCCCGCCATGTCCCCCTTGCCCACCATCAGCGTAAACCGGTTGCGTGCGCCGGACGAGAGAACCGCGCCCACCAGCGCAAACACGATCAGCACCGGGCTGGCCAGACCGAAGGCGGCCATGGCATCCACGCCGAGGAACTGACCGATCACCACGCCGTCGATCATGGAACCCAGAGATGAGGTCAGGGACGAGAGCACATAGGTAATCATGGTCACGGTAAACGTGTTCCGGATAATCCGGTTGCTGCTGTCCGTTATCGAATAGGAATCCACATGCACCCTCCCGGTTCTGTTCTCAGTCCGTCACAACTTCCACAACGTCCATGAAGCCCACCATATCGAAGACTTCAATGATGTATTCGTTGGCATGCGCCACTTTCATATGTCCGTCCCGCGCCTCCAGCAGCTGTTCCGTGGCCAGGAGCATGCGCAGTCCGCTGGAGGAAATGTACTCCACGGACGAAAAATCCATAATGACATCCTTCACGCCGTCCAGATGCTGCTCAAGCTCCTTTTCCAGAACCGGCGATGTCGCTGTGTCCAGCCGGCCCTGCGGCTTGACGGTAAGGGTGGTTCCCTGCTTTTCGTAAATTGTTCCTGACATGGTTTTACTCCTCCGCAATTAACAGATTTTCTTCCGTATCGTCAGTATGTTCTTTCCGTCGCGGTATTCATAGGCAAGCCCGTCCATGGGTTTTTTCACCATGAACAGTCCCAGTCCCCCGATGGGGCGCTCACGCGCCTTCAGATGGGTTGTATCCGGCATCTCCTTGGCCAGGGGATCAAATGGCTCGCCTCCATCGATCAGGGTGATGACAACACAGAGGGGATCTTCCTCTTTCTCCAGCCGGACAGTGGCAGGCCCGGTCCCGGGCGCGTATGCGTAGCGCACGATATTGCCGAACAGCTCGCCCAGTGCCACATCCAGCTGCACCCGTATTCTGGACGGGCATCCCAGTTCCGCAAGAAATGCGTTTACAAACCCGGTCACAGGTTCAATCGCATCCA
The DNA here is from genome assembly GCA_946534895.1 of uncultured Clostridia bacterium. GTDB lineage: Bacteria > Bacillota > Clostridia > Christensenellales > Aristaeellaceae > UBA2943. The sequence continues at coordinate 14,203 of CAMNDE010000066.1, read as the reverse complement.
TGTTGGCTTCGACTGTGATCTCCCGCCTGTCTCCCTGCCTGTCCACAGCAGGTTCCAGCATCCCTGTCATCTCCTTTCAAAGGAACACCCGCCGCAGATCCTTCCGCATCCGCGCAGCGGGCCGCCGCTTTTTCACATTTCTGAGGTGCCGGTCATATCGGCACACCATATCACAGTACTGATATCACATAATTCCCAACTGTAAATGCCGCGCAGGCGCTGAACAGCAGGAAATCCTTCCGCTGCCCATATCCGGCCGCGCATATCCGTCACGCATATAAATGTTTAATCTGAAATTTCCTGAATATCTTCACCGCCGTTCACGTCCGTCTGCCGCCTTCCGTTCAGACGCTGAATCAGCTTCTTCTCAAAGCCATGAAAGTCCATGTGGAAATCTCCGCTGAAGCGCATCACGCAGTTGTCCGCTCCGGAAACTGTCCGGTACAGGTCCCGGTACACCGGAGCAGGCTCCATGAGATGCGGACAGACCGTCCGGCCGGCGGGAATATACCGGGGCACGCCGCCGGAATCAGGGACATACCGTAAAACAAAATCGGGGACGGCCTGTCCGTCCCAGTCATATGGGAGCATTCCTCCTGTCCGCTTCCGGCTTTTCCTCAGCCCTTCCATGTCTGCGCGTTCCCTTCTCCCAGGTCCGCACAGCGCATAAGGGCGGGAATCAGGCTGAAGGGTTCCATGCCTGACTGAGTGTCAATGCACGCCCGGATGCGCGTGATCGCGGCGCAGACCGCCCCGGCCTTATCTTCCGGCGCGTCCGTATAATTGCCCAGCCGTCCGCCGATGTACTGTCCGTCCCGGATGCCGAGAAAGCGCTTCTCCATGTCCGGGTCAAAGCGCCCGTAGGCGGCATACAGTCCCACCGCGTCGGCGGTCAGCTCGTCCCGGATGGGCGCAACATCACCGGGATACTGTCTGCGGCAGATCACATGGGTCAGTTCATGAAAGCGCCGGATCCTGTCCGAGTGCCCGAGCCACTCCTCCTCCGTCTCGCCCATGGCCCCGGCGTCCACATGGCTGTACGGTCCCCGGGAGAGCACCACCAGTATATCCACATAGTTCTCCCGCACGGCGGTGAAACGGCTGAACGCTTCCGCGCGCTCCTCTTCCGGGAACTGCCCGAGATACGCGTGTATGCGCGGCCAGTTGAACACGGTCAGCATGGCCGCGCCCTGGCTTGCCGGGACCGGGGTCAGGGGGCCTTCCCGGGCGGCCATAAAGCCGCGCATCACCAGTTCAAAATCCTGCCGGCTGCCCAGTGTAATTACCCGGACATATCCCGCCGGGGTCTGCATGATTTCCTCCCGGTCCGCGGGATCGCCCCGGTAATGGTCCAGGCTCCTGCGCTCCGGCTCCCCGCCGCGCAGGACAACCTGGCGGTACACTTCCTGCGTGTCCGTGTCCGGGTTCAGATACAGCTGGGGATACTCCTCCGCCAGCGCTTTCAGCACAGATACATTACGCATGCTGTATCTCCTTCTCCCGCCGTTTCTCCCGGGAAACCATGGGTTCGATCAGACCGCCTTCCATGAGCGCGGGTCCGTCCGGTTCCAGTTCAGATCCGTCCATGAACCGCCCCTGACAGGCCGGTGCGCAGTTTCCCTTATCTGACCGTGCGCCGCTTTCATGGAACAGGCTCCTTTCCACATACGAAATCCATGGAATCCGGTTTCATCCATTCACACCGTCGGATGCTGCGCATCTGCTCAGGCCCTGTGATACTCCCCGTCCGCGTCCACTGCCAGCTCAAGGTCCGCCTTTCTGGAGCGTGCAAGGCACAGGCGCACATTGGGCATGTCGCTGAAATCCACAAACGCCTCCGATGCCTTCCGGTCCACGCCCGTGTGCATGCGGCGCTCAATCAGGCGGCTGCGCAGCATGTTCTCCCCCGCCCGGACGGACACGGTATAGTCCGCGTATCCGGAAAGATCCCGCCATCCCGCTTCGTCAAGCAGCAGATAGTTGCCCTCCAGAAGCACGACATTTTCCCGTACCTCAAGCGCGTCCTCCACCGGATTGTGCAGCAGCCTGTCATAGATGGGCCAGGGGCACGGACCGCCCTGCAATAGCTGCCGCACCCGCTCTGTCAGGCGCGCAAGGTCGAACGTCTCCGGTGCGCCCTTGATCCGGACCAGGGAAATCTCCTCTCCATTCCGCACCGTGCGGTGGGACAGCAGATATTCCTGCCGCCTGTGAAAGCCGTCCATGCCGATCACGTCCATCGGCGAAATGCCTTTTTCCTCCAGTGAAAGCTTTTTCAGAAACGCAAGGAGCGTGGTCTTTCCCGCGCCGGGCGGGGCTGCCAGCATGACCAGAAGCCTTGAGCCCTTTGCCCGCTGCATGTCCGTGACTGTATGCAGAAAGGGCAGGAAAATCTCCTGAACAGCCCGTTCACTGTAGTGCGCATGTACCTCAATGCCGTTGATGTCCGCCGTAAATGCCGCCATAGATCCCCGCTCCTCAGCTGTTCTCTCCGTAAGAAGCATTGTATTGCATTGTCTTTCCTCAGGCAAGCGCCGCTTTCTCCCAAATCCCGTCCGGGTACGTTCCGGGGCAGGAAACCAGGGCTTTTGCCTCGAATATTTCCGGATACAGGCATTGCACGCATGTTTCCGTGCACGGTGCCGGATGCCCGTTTCCATATACGACCCGCCGGCGCCTGTCCGGCACAAGGAGGTTTTCCATGGAGTATCAGATGGTTCTGGGAGAAAAGCTTTCCCGCCTGGGTTTTGGCTGCATGCGCCTTCCCGTGAAGGCGGACCAGTCGATTGATTCGGAAGAACTTGACCGTATGGTGGACTTTGCCATTGAGCACGGCGTCAATTACTTTGATACGGCCTGGCCGTATCACGGCGGCCGCAGCGAGCTGGAGATCGGGCGCAGCCTGAAGCGCTATCCCCGTGACAGCTGGTTCCTGGCGGACAAGTATCCGGGACACCAGATTGCCTCCCGGTATGATCCGGCCGACATTTTTGAGCAGCAGCTGGAAAAGTGCGGCGTGGACCATTTCGACTTCTACCTGCTCCACAACGTGTATGAAAACTCCCTGGGCGTGTATCAGGATCCCCGGTGGAACATTCTCCCCTACTTCCTGGAGCAGAAGAAGAACGGCCGGATCCGGCACCTGGGCTTTTCCACCCATGCCCGTCCGGACACGCTGGCCGCTTTCCTGGATGCTGCCGGGGACAGCATGGAGTTCTGCCAGATCCAGCTGAACTACGTGGACTGGACGCTGCAGAACGCGAAGGAAAAGTATGAAATTCTCACACAGCGCGGCATTCCCGTCTGGGTCATGGAGCCCCTGCGCGGCGGGAAACTGGCGCAGCTCTCGGATGCGGACGCTGAAAAGCTGCACGCGCTGCGCCCCGATGAGAGCACGGCCAGCTGGGCTTTCCGCTGGCTGCAGAGCCTTCCCAATGTCAGGATGGTGCTCTCCGGCATGTCCAGCTTTGATCAGATGCGGGACAACGTCGCCACGTTCTCCGGCGGGCAGGCACAGACGGAAGCGGAATGCGCGCTGCTCATGGATATCGCGGAGGGCCTCAAGAACGCCCTGCCCTGCACCCGCTGCCGCTACTGCTGCGAGGGCTGCCCCATGGGCCTGGACATCCCCATGCTGATTCACGCCTACAACGATATCCGCTTTGCCAGCAGCATGACCGTTCCCATGCAGTTCGACGCCCTGCCGGAGGAGAAAAAGCCCTCCGCGTGCATCGGCTGCGGCGCCTGCGCGGCCATCTGCCCGCAGAAGATTGATATTCCCGCGGCCATGGCGGACTTCGCCAGGATCCTGGCCGACAAGCCCAGCTGGGCGGAGCTCTGCCGCCAGCGCGAGGAAGCGGCCCGCCGGCTGAAGGAAGGAAAATAAACACCAGATCCATCTGAGGTGATTCTATGAGAAGTCTCGACAGGTTTCAGGGCTGTCTGATCGGCGGTGCCGCCGGCGATGCCCTGGGGTATGCCATTGAGTTTCAGCGGGAGAACGAGATTTTCCGCAGATACGGGGAAACCGGTATCACGCAGTATGAGCTTCACAGAGGGACCGCGCTGATCTCGGACGACACGCAGATGACCCTCTTCACGGCCAACGGCCTCCTGTGCGCCTCCGCCCGGGGCTGCAGCGGGAATCCGGAGGAAACCGCGTCCCTGATCGGACAATGCAGCCGGGACTGGGCCAGGACCCAGGCCGTCCGCTGGCCGCCGATAGTCCGCCCCAGATACGCGTGGCTCGGCAATGTACCGGAACTCTACAGTCCGAGGGCGCCGGGAAACACCTGCCTCTCAGCCCTGGGCCGGCGGGTGCTTGGCACCCTGGAGCAGCCCACGAACAGCAGCAAGGGCTGCGGCGCGGTCATGCGCGTTGCGCCCATCGGCCTGTACTACTCAGACAGCGGACTGGATGTCCGGGATATCTGCAGACTTGGCGCCATGGCCGCGGTCCAGACCCACGGTCATATGCTGGGCTGGCTGCCCGCCGCCGTACTGGTGCAGATCATCCACGGCCTCAGCCAGGATGATCTGCCGCTGGAGACGGCGGTCACGGATGCCATCTACACAGCCGCCGACATGTGGCCTGAAGGCAAGGAGCTGGACAGCTTCATCCGGCTCATGGAAAAGGCGGTCCGGCTTTCGCATGAGGACATGCCCGACCTCGACGCCATACACGCCCTCGGTGAGGGCTGGGTCGGTGACGAGGCCCTTGCCATCGCCGTGTACTGCGCGCTGAAATATTCCGGAGACCTGGACGGCTGTCTCATCGCGGCGGTGAATCACAAGGGGGACAGTGATTCCACAGGCGCCATTGCCGGGAACATCATCGGGGCCCAGATCGGACTTTCCGGCATTCCCGCAAAGTATACAGAGCATCTGGAGCTGAAGGATCTCATCCTGGAAATCGGCGAAGATCTCTGGCGCGACGGTCCCGCAGACCCGGCGGATCCTGTCTGGGAGGCCAAATATGTACGTGCAGCCTATCCGGAAGGAACCGGAACGGAACCGGTGCATCCATGACCTGCCGTTCTTCCGCAGTGCATGATGGAAAAAGAAGGCTTCTTCCCCGAAACCCATGACCTATTCCCAAAGGCCGGTGACATTCGTCGCCGGCCTTTGATTTTGAGCCCCGGAGAAAATGCGGACTCCATAAAACCCGTACTGTCCGCGCGATCTGATTCGCGTTTTCGTTCTGACAGCTCTGTCTTCCATGTTGGGCTTTCTGTATTTGTTTTCTGAATCACATCGAACGATTGCGGAATTCCCTGCGTGGGTGTTATTCCCGGCCAGTTCCTGACATATTGTCCCGGTCTCTGAACTCATATTCTGCTCAAAAGCGGATGGAGAAATCGTCCAGGAATATCTATCGGCCGAGGATTACAGCATGGGTTTTGAACTTGCATCAGCAGGTATGATAATAATATAAATACAAAATAAAGAAAGATGCTTTATATGTTTGTCTCACTGTAGTATATTCGTGTCGATGAAGGAGGTGCTGAAATTGTCACAGGTATTAGTAAACTTTCGGATGGATGCGGAGGATAAGAAGGGCATGGAGGAAGTGTGCAAGGAACTCGGTATGAGCATGTCCACAGCATTCACCATTTTTGCAAAAAAAATGCGCAGGGAGCGCAGAATTCCTTTTGAAGTATCGGTTGATCCATTTTATTCAGAAGCGAATATGGCCTATCTTGCGCGAATCACTTCAGAAATCGATTCCGGCAAGGCACAGCCCGTGACCAACGAACTGGCGGAGGATTGAAAATGCGGCTTGCATGGTACGAGGATGCCTGGGAGGATTATGTCTGGTGGCAGACGCAGGATAAAAAAACCCTAAAAAAATAATGCACTGATCAGGGATACGCAAAGAGCACCGTACGAAGGGATTGGGAAACCGGAACCACTGAAGAACAATCTGAGCGGATGGTGGAGCAGGCGAATCGATGATTCCAACCGGCTTGTTTACAAAGTGAAAGACGAACTCCTGATCATTGCAGAATGCAAAACCCATTATGAGAACTGACAACAAGATCATGTCCATGATCCTGATCCACTTTTTCGCTGTCCTGCGGCAAGACTGGCAGCGAGAAAGTGGACCTTTGTTTTTCAGTATCTGGATAGTACAGCCGAGTATGATCGTTCGACAAGAATGTCCGCAGGATGAAAGCCGAGAAGATCATCCTGCATGATTCATCTGAAGGTGTTTTGTCCTCGCGAACAGCTTCGGCTTCCACAATAAGCTTTATTCCACGGTATTCAGCCCTTTTTACCGCTGGCTTGTTCATGCCCGACAATAACACGGCCAATATTCCAATGGGCAGGTAACTGCCCGTTATTCACTTGGACAGCAGCATTTTCCTTTGCCTGTCGTCCATGGAATGCCGCATACATGCCGGCATCCCGGACAATCCTGGCACGCAAAAACCCCGCCATGTTCTGACGGGGTCTGAAAACCATGAAACGGTTTCTGCCGCCTTACTGGGCGGGAGAATACTCGCGGCGCACCAGCACAGGCTGATTGTGGCCGTCATAGACCACATCCACATTCTTGGTGTTGAAGCCCACAGCATCAGGATTCTGAAGCAGTTCCTTCAGCTTGTCTCCGCGGTAGACGGTGTATTCCTCCAGCATTTCGCCGGTCAGAGGATCGATCAGGTCCAGAATCGGATAGTACTCCAGGATTTCCACATCCATGGAACCGAGCTTGATCCACGGCACAAAGTCGTTCTCCATCACATGCTCGAACGCATCCTTGCCCGCGTCGGCGAACAGCATTTCGTTCTCCGTGCCCTTGTTGAAGATGATATCGGGGCCGTCCTCGTCGATGGATTCGATCGTGACTTCCTCACCGTCGGTTACGATCACGTCGCCGACCTTGGCGTTCCGGATCGCTTCGGCGTCAAAGGATTCATTTTCGTACAGGGTAAGGGTCATCATGTCCCCTTCCTTGTAGTCGATATCGGTCTTCACCATCCGGTCTTCCAGATTGTTGATATCAATGGTCGGAGCCTTGGGCTGGATGGATTCGGCAGATGCGGTGCACATCAGTGCAAGCACAATGCCAAGGGCAAGAATCACGCTGATCAGTTTTTTCATTGTCGTTTCCTCCTGTTTTTCTCATATATGCATACACTGCTCACGGGCAGTGCCAATGCCGTCATTGAGGTGAAGAAGCTGAGGCTTCCCGGATCGCGGAGCATACTCCTCCGCCTTTCTTCTGTTCCTTCTTCTTCCACTCTTCAACCTCTTTATCGGTGAGCAGTGCGGGATCTCCGGTGTTCTGAATCTTCCTGTTTCCCGGGCCGGATCCTTTTTCCGTTCCACAGGTTTCTCTTCAGGAAACTCCGCCGGCCGTCGGCTCAGGATGGCAGCCATGGCTGTCCGGCGGATTCCCGCCGAAGGACTGACACGGCATTTCACGCCCGTCCGGCGTGAACATGCCATCCGGATCCCGGGATTTCGTTCTGTCCACAGTCCATCCGTGAAGCACCTGCGGATACTATACTATACCTGCTGCCCGGGATCAATACTTGTTGAAGCCCGGCATGATCTGTTCCGCGCCGTTTGCCGGGACTCCGCAGTATTCGTCGATCTTTTTCTGAAAGGTGTCAGCCAGGTAGCCGATGCCGTCAGCGAGGAGCTCGAGAATCACTCCGCCTCCGCCCTTGCACGCCGGTCATCTGCTGCTCGCTCAGTTCCATAGTCTTCATCATGATTGTTTCCTCCTTGTCCTTTCTTTCTATATGCCTGCATCCGGCCGGTGTTTCCGGCCGTTTGGTGTCTGCACCTGTTGATACGTCTGCAGCGCGGGGATGGCAGTAAACGGAAAAAGTTTTTTCAGCGGACCGGTCCTGCATCCGGACACCGGCTGTGCCTTCAAGCCGAAAACAGCCTGGACAAAGGCGCGCCACCGTGATCTCTAAAGGAGGCGACGGCAAGCAGGTATTTGCAGACGCGTCTGCCAGAATATGCCGCTGACAGCAGCAGGCAGGGAAAGCCATGGAAGCACCCCTTCGGATACCCGGGCGGCATAATGAACCACCCTGAACCCCGGTTGCTGACCGGACAGGGTTCAGGGCGCTTTTTCTGTGTCCCGCCTCCGCATGGAACCGGTTTTTCCGGACACAGAGCATTTTCCATTGTGTTTCCGGGGAAAAGTGCCTATAATGAAGCCAAGTCGGTAACCACTGCGTTTCATGTCCAGCGGGACATACCTGAAGGAGAGTAAAAATGAAACATATCTGGAAAGCTTTTGCAGCTGTACTGATTTTTACGTTTCTGTGCTCCATGGCCCTGGCGGAAACTCCCGGCTCCCTGCCGGACAGGCAGGAAGAAGCCCGGAAAATCCTTGTCATGGAAACCAGCGATATCCACGGCTACATCATGGACGCTTCCTCCGGCCGCGAGGAAACGTTCCAGTACCGTCTTGCCGCCATCGCGCATCTGGTCCGTGAGGCCCGCGCTTCCGGTCAGTACGACGATGTGGTGCTGCTCGACGCCGGTGACCTGTTCCAGGGAACACCGGTTTCCGGTCTCACCGGCGGTGCGTCCATCCGCGCCGCGATGGACATGATGGACTATGACGCCATCGCGCTCGGCAATCATGAGTTCGACTGGGACGTCACGCAGTACGCGGCCGATCAGGAGGGCACCATTGCGCCCTATGAACTGGGCGATTATTTCGGGGACGCAAAGACGCCCATCCTGGCCTCCAATCTCCTGGATGCCGCCACCGGCGGGCGCGTGCCCTTTACCCGGGACTATGTCATCCTGGAAAAGGCCGGAAAGAAAATCGCCGTGATCGGATATGTTTCGGATTATGAGAAGTCCATCAAGCATGAGAAAATCGCGCCCTACAGAATCGATCCCGATACGGACCGGTTCAGTGCCCTGATCCGCAGGGTCCGCGAGACGGAAAACCCGGATGCCGTCATCGTCCTCGCCCACGCGGATGCGGAAACGTTGGCGGAGCAGCTGGATCCTTCCCTGGTGGATCTGGTGGCAGGCGGCCACAGCCATCTTATCAGGACACGCTATGCATCCAACGGTATTCCGTACATCCAGGCGCACTGCTACGGGAACGGCATTGTCTCCGCCGTCATGACGGTTGCGCCGGACGGCGAAGTCACCGTCTCTGACATGAACTACATAAGGGTCACCGAGGATCCGGCATATCTCTATGACACCCCGGAAAACGCCGTGCACCTGGCCCCGGACATCATGGAGCTTTCCCATGCCACCTGGGAAGCCGTGCAGGAGGAAATGAACGAAGTCCTGGGGTATACGGACACGCCCATTGAGAAAGCAAGAACCCTCGGCGGCTGCAGTGCCGGCAACTGGCTCACGGGCCTCATGCTGAGGGCGACAGCGGATGAAGGCGCCATCATGGCCTTCTACAACGTGGGCGGCATCCGCACAAGCCTGCTCATGCCGGAAGGCCGGACAAGGCGCGACATCACCGTGTACGACATTTACACCATTTCGCCCTTTGGCAACAGCCTGCTTCTGTATGACATCAACGGACCGGAGCTTGCCGAGCTGCTCCGGCAGGGGCTGAACGTACCGAACTTTGGCGATCAGATGACCGGGCTCAGCTTTACCTATACCGCCACAGGCGACGCGGACACGCCCAGGAATGAGCGCGAGTTCACGATTCAGAGCATCACATTGGATGACGGCACCGAGGTGGACATGCAGGATACGGAAAGACTCTACCGCGTATGCACCACCGATTTCAACGCCACCTATCCGGACAGCGTCTTTGAAGACAAGGAGCCGCTGGTCCCGGTCGCGGACGCCCCCATGGACAATGATGCGTTCATTGCGCTGCTCCGCAGGGAACGGGACGCCGGTGACGGCTATATTCCCGTGGATACCAGGATGCGCGGCACCGATGTCACGGAGACGCCGGGACACTGAGCCAGTCCCGGCTGAGCTGTGAGCGGACTGACCCGATCATGTCGTCATTCAGCCCGCCTTCCCGCACGTACTGTTCCGCGCAGGCACGAAGATCCGCCTTATAAGTATCTTCAATGGCAAAGGCAGCACGGAGGCTTTTCACAATCGTGCCCTGCGCAATCAGATGGCAGTTTTTTCGCAGCAAAGAGCCCGCTCTCAGACCATGGATGCTGTGCGTCCATGTGCTGAGAGCGGGCTTTTGGGCGTTTCACCGGATAGTTCCCGGATGCCCGGACAAACAGGAACCGAAAAAGGCCGGCATACTCACCGGCCCCTCACGCGATCTTTCGTGATCCTTTCCCCTGCTCCGCTTCAGTCCAGGTTCTCGTACACCTTGTTCCGCAGTTCCCGGATCCTTGCCCGCTCTTCTGGCGTGAGCAGCTTGTTCAGATACCGCGGGCTCCTGCCGTAGCAGTTATACGTTTCCACGAGCATGTCCATATATCTCGCCAGCTCCTCGGCGTACTGATACATGAGTTCCTCATTCCCGCCGCAGATCTTTTCCAGTTCCAGGGTATCCAGTTCCAGCACTGCCTCATTCATCATGGTTTCCATCGTATATACTCCCTTTCTGCCCTCTGGGCACGCAATTTCTTTTCTCAGATCCGGCGCTTTCCTGCGCCTGACATCTGTTGACACGCGCCTTAAGGCCGTATGGCAGTCAGGGAGCATACTTTTTTGAAAAAATGATGCACTTTCGGGCCCCTGGCAAATACCTGCCATGGGCCCGGTGAACAGCCGGACACCGCCGGGCATTTTCCGGCCTGTGCCTGGAAGCGTCCTTTCCATCGGGCTTTCCTCAGAAGACCTGCTTTACTCCAGTCCTGATCCGTGATCCGGCAAAGCTCCCCGTCCATCCTGACTCAGCGCCTAAATCCTGATGGTCAGGACGTTCAGACCAAGCAGATGCTGATAGCTGACTTCCCGGGCGACCTTGTATACAAGACGGATACCCACATTCTTTCCTTCGTCTCCGGGCTCCATGGCCTTCACGTGCTCCGAGGGATTGAAGGTCACACAGTTGTCCCGGATCCGCATCTGGATCGTATCTCCCCTGTGCATCACCCTCAGGTCAGCAAAATGCTTCCTGCTGTCTTTCCCGAAGCCGTGCTTGACCACGTTTCCGGCCATTTCCTCCATGCACAGGCCCGCCATAAAGGCGCGCTTCCTGTCGATGCCCCGCTTCTCGCAGAACGCGATGATCTGCCGGGAAACCTGCACCACGTCCTCCATGCTCGTGACCGAGATATCGATCCTCTCCTGATCCGATGCCCCGAAGCTGTCCGGGAACGCCATCAGGTCCTCCATGCTTCCGGGCCTGCGCTTCAGCTGCAGCCACGCGCCGGCAATGATCACCGCCGCGCAGATCAGGCCGTTGAGAATATTCGATAGATACAGTCCGTTCATGCCGGCCAGCGGAATCAGCACAAGACTGCAGAGCGTAACGCCCAGCATGCCGTCCGTCACCGGCAGCACCAGGGACATGACCTTCTTTTCAGCCGTCTGCACATAGCCGGCGTACATCAGGCTGACGACAGCCAGAGGCATGCACAGGGGCAGCAGACGGAAACCCATGACGGTCATGCCATAGACCGGATCGGCCGGATCCTGGAAAAACAGCCGTGTCAGCGGTTCCGCCAGAAGGACCAGTGACGCGACAATGACCGCCATAAGCAGCATGCCGCGGGTCAGCGCAATGGTCATGACATCCACCATGCTGCGCCGGTCCTCTTCACCCATGCTGACGCTGAAAAGCATGCGTGCGACCGCCACCATGCCGAAAGGCACAGCCCAGAACACAGCAAGCAGGGAATTGGACGCGGCGAAGGACGAAAGGCCCACACTGCCCACACAGCGCAGGATCAGTGCGTTGACTATGAGGCAGCGGAACATTTCCACAAAACGCGACAGCGCTCCCGGGTAGCCAAGCCGCATGATCTGCGGGGCATCCTTCCATCTGCACAGGGAAAGCCGGAACTTCCACTCCGACCTGCCGCGCAGGTAATACCACGCCTGAATGCCAAAGAACACCCAGGCCGCAATGGAGGAACTCAGCCCGAGGCCAAAGGTTCCCATGTTCACCACAGTGATCATCACATGGTCCAGCACAGCGTTCACGCAGAAACAGACAATACTGGCCGTCATGGTGCGCCTGGTCTGGTTTTCCAAGGAGAGAAACGCGAACAGCTGCTGGCCGAGCACCAAAGCCGGTATGCCGATGGCCTGGCCCAGCAGATAGTCATTGAACATCTGCAGGTGCGGCTGCTGGTCCACAAAGAGCCTTGTAGCGCCGGTAAGCACCAGCAGTACCAGAAGCAGGGATGTGGCCGCTGACATGATGAGCGCGGTCACCAGATCCACCGTCAGCACGCTGTTGATCCGCTCCCGGTCCCTGGCCAGATACCGGCCGTAGAGGATCTGCGATCCGCTCACCAGCATGATGCTCATGGCATAGAGCAGATGATTCAGCGGTCCGAAAAGACCGATGGCACTCATGGCGGCATTGCCTTCGCTGATCCCGTTGCTGGCATACAGACTGTCCACAATGCCGTTGACCGCGTTGATGACGATCAGCAGCACCTGGTACGGGAGCAGACGGAAAAACAATCCGGTCAAAAGCTTTCTCTCTGACGAATTCCCTTTCATGAAAAAACATCTCCTGGCTGAATAGTATCTGGTTTCCTGCGCATCCCCGCTGCCGGGGAGGCAGATACACGGGCATATGCCCTGCGTTTTTCGATCCCTGTGACCGGGCAGAGGGACACCGGATCCGGAAGAGCAGCCGGATGCCGGTTTTCCCGGGGTGGGCATCGCTTCTCCCGGTTGTCCCATGCATCTTTTTCCCGGTCAGCGTCCTGCCTCAGGACCGGAAATCATGCTTTTTCCAGCACCGCTCTTTCGGAGCTCACAGGATACTGTTTCCATCTGGCAGGATTTTCCGCATCGTCTGACGCCGGTGATACCCTTTATGAACCTGCTGTCATGACAGGAACCTCTTGTTTTCCGCAGGCAGTCTTCACGTCTGTAAAGTTGCATGCAAGTCCCGCCCCGTATGCATTCACCGTTTTTCTTGTCGGCCTATGATAGCGCGAATATGCGTTATTCGCAACTCAGCCCGGTACCTTTTGGTTTTTTCACATAATACACCGGCCTGATCACCGATAGAAATCATCGAATGGTTTTCCGGTGTCAGGTCATTTCACGATCCCCAGAAACATCCGCTTCGAAAACAGAAAGGCTTTTTTCCTTCTGAACGCAGTGATTTTTCCAATGAAACATACGGAAGCGCCAGTGACCGTGAATCTCCGGTGCCGCGAATGCCTGGCGGATTCAGGTCCAGCTTTTTCAAAGGTCCGGATTATGGGAAAAGACCGGCAATTCTTCACCGGCCTCACACGTCAAGATCCTCTTTCCCAGGTACCCGTCCGAGGCACTGCGTCAGCTGTCCTTATGCGGGAAGGCTCTGCTCTGCGTTTTCCGGATCTTTTCCTTCTCCCCGGCCGTGAAACGCTCCATCATGGTCTTCCGGCTCCTGCCGGGACAGTGAAACTCCATGCAAAGCCCGTCAGTATCATTCATAAGCACCTCAGCAGCTGCGCACCACCTGCGGGGATCGAAGTCAGATTCCCTTTTTCCGGAGAAAGCCTGGGCCACCCTGAACTATGCCTGTACAGTTTTCCCTCAGGCATACGCGTGCCGGTCAGCCCCTGGCCGCGCGCACCTTGTCCCGCAGTGCATCGAGCTTTTCCCGCTCCTCGGGCGTGATCAGGGTTTCCAGATACTCGGCCCCATGCCGACACAGTTATGCACCGTGAAAAGCGAATGAATATAACGCATAAGCTCCAGGCTGGCTTCACGCAGTTCCGGTGATACGCCCGCTCCGCCAACGACCTTTTCCAGCTCCATAAGATCCAGTTTCTTCAGGTCTGCCATGGCAATCCTTCCTTTCTGCCCCGGGGGCTTTCCCATTTCTTCCACGCCGGGCCACGCTGTTCCCGGCATAGGTTGATACGCACTTCCATCGTCGCCTGGCATTCAGATCCCGTTTTCACGCAGAACCTTCAGCCATGTGCTCAGCAGGTCTTTTCCGCCCGGCATGCACACAGGGGAAAGAGGAACACCACATAGAACACCTGAAGGAAGCAGGAAATGGTGGTGCCCGCAGGCCCCGGGATCCACGCCTTGATGTTCTCCCGCCGCACACTCGTGACTTTAGTCGTGAGTTAGGCGGGTTATA
>CAMNDE010000065.1:0-18506 GCA_946534895.1 uncultured Clostridia bacterium | reverse complement strand
CCAGTTCCTGACGGATGGCAAGGGCAATGCCGCCCTTGGCAGTACCGTCAAGCTTGGTCAGAATGATGCCGCCCACTTCGCAGACTTCCTTGAAGGCTCTGGCCTGGGCAAGACCGTTCTGGCCCGTGGTGGCATCCAGCACGAGAATGCAGCGCATATCCGCTTCCGGGAAATCCCGCTCCACCACGCGGCGGATCTTTTCAAGCTCATCCATCAGATTCTTCTTGTTGTGCAGACGTCCGGCCGTATCCACCAGCAGAAGATCGGCCTCATTGGCCTTCGCGGACTGAATGGCGTCATACACCACAGCGGCGGGATCTGCACCTTCCGCATGCTTGACAATCGGCACTCTGGCGCGCTGGGCCCAGATGGTCAGCTGTTCCGCGGCTGCGGCACGGAATGTATCCCCGGCACATAGCATGACCTTGCGGCCAATTCCCTGAAAGCGCAGGGCAAGCTTGCCGATGGTGGTGGTCTTTCCGACACCGTTGACGCCCACAATCAGCATCACCATGGGCCATTTCAGCGGAGGACGCGGAATGTTCATTTCCTCCACCATGATCTCCTTGAGAATGTTCCGGGCATCCTTCGCGTCTGTCACGTGGTTTTTCCTGACCCGCTCCTTCAGTTCATCAATCATGAAGGTGGTCGCCTTCACGCCGCAGTCAGACAGAATCAGAATATCTTCCAGTTCTTCATAGAAATCATCATCGATCTTCCGTGTTTCCCGGACCAGTTCATCGACCCGTTCGGTCATTCCGCCTCTTGCCTTCTGCAGGCTTTCCCTGAGTTTGGAAAACAGTCCCATATGCTCATTCCTTTCGTGTACCATTCTGTTTCAGAAATACCATCAGTACGGCAATATCTGCCGGAGAAACACCCGGAATCCGGCTGGCTGCCCCAAGGCTTGCGGGCTTCTGCCGCGCCAGTTTCTGCCGGGCTTCAAGCCGGAGCGCATCCATGTGTTCATAGTCCAGGGAATCCGGGAGAAGAATGTTCTCCATCACCCGGGCTTTCCGGATATGGTCCTGCTCCTTCTCCAGATACCCGGTATACTTGACCTCCGTCTGAGCCAGAAGCGCTGCACTGTCACTGCCCTCGTTCAGCCCGGGACAGAGTTCCTCCAGGTCCCGGAGCGTGATCTCCGGCCTGCGCAGCAGTTCCTCCGCGCTCAGCGGACCCGGGGCATCGGGCTGCCCGTGTGCCTGAAGCCAGACTCCGCGTTCCGGCGTCGGAGCAAACACCGTGCTTCTGAGCTTTGCCTGAATTTCATCACTGCGGCGCCGTCTTTCCTGCATCCGCTCAAAGCGTTCCCGGCTGGCAAGACCGAGACGCCAGGACAGCTCTGTCAGACGCATATCCGCATTGTCCTGCCGCAGGTGCAGACGGTGTTCCGCCCGGGAAGTCATCATGCGGTAGGGCTCATCGGTACCCTTGGTGGTCAGATCATCCGCCAAAACACCAATATAGGCTTCATCCCTGTGCAGCACAAGCTGCTTCTGCCCGCGCAGATACAGTGCCGCATTGATTCCCGCAAGGATTCCCTGCCCTGCCGCTTCCTCGTATCCGCTGGTGCCGTTGATCTGTCCGGCCATGAACAGCCCGCGATAGCGCAGGGTTTCCAGCGTGGGCCTCAGCTCACGCGGGTCAATGGCATCATATTCGATGGCATAGCCCAGCCTGGTGATCTCACAGTGGCGCAGACCGGGAAGTGTCCGGTACATTTTCCACTGCACATCCTCCGGCAGGGACGTGGACATGCCCTGCACATACCATTCCCGGCTCTTGACACCTTCCGGTTCCAGGAACAGCTGATGCCGCTCCTTGTCCGCAAAGCGCACAATCTTCGTCTCGATGCTCGGGCAGTACCGCGGTCCGATCCCGGTAATCGCGCCTGTATACATGGGAGCCCTGGAAAGATTGTCCCGGATAATGCGGTGCGTCTCCTCATTGGTCCATGTAAGATAGCAGCAGTGCGTATTCCGGAGCGTCCGGTCTGTCATGAACGAGAACGGCTCCACCGGCTCATCCCCGCGCTGCACTTCCATTTCCTCAAAATCGATGGACGCCTGATCAATCCTGGCCGGCGTGCCTGTCTTGAACCTGCGCAGCTCAAATCCCATCTCCATAAGACCGTCGGACAGGAAGCCAGCCTGCATCAGGCCCTGAGGCCCGCCGTCATACGCTGTTTCGCCGATAATAATCCTGCCTCTGAGATACACGCCGCTGGCGAGCACCACACTGTCGGCAGCAATGCGCATGCCGGTCCTGGTGGTCACCCCGGTCACCTTTCCGTTTTCCGTTTCAATACGCACTGCTTCACCCTGACGCACCGTCAGATGCGGCTGGGTAAACAGCGCCGTGCGCATGCGGTTCTGATATTCCTGCTTGTCCGCCTGGGCACGCAGCGCGTGCACAGCCGGGCCCTTGCTCATATTCAGGGTTCTGGACTGGAGCATGGTGTCATCAATCGCCAGACCCATTTCCCCGCCCAGTGCATCCACTTCCCGGACAATCTGTCCCTTGGCGGAACCGCCGATTGCCGGATTGCAGGCCATCAGGGCAATGCCATCCATATTCAGGGTCAGCAGCAGAGTGTCCACACCCATGCGCGCTGCAGCCAGCGCCGCTTCACATCCGGCATGTCCGCCGCCGATTACCACAAGATCTGCCATGCCCTCGCCATCCTTTCGAAAACCGATTATATCACAGAGGCACGAACTAAAAAAGAAGGGACCTGCTTTCCTGGCAGGCCCCTGCGACAAAAGATCATCAGTTTCCGGTTTCCGGCACCAGATCCGAAACGGTTTCCGAACTCTGAGTGGTTTCCACCACCGGTCCCACATAGGAAGCGCTCTTGTATTCCACAGGAGACTGGTACGGCTCGTAAATGGTCCAGCTCACCCCGGTGTTCGTAATAAATCCGCTCACCGCCATATCCACTCTGGCAATCTCCGCATCCGGCTGCCAGTACTGGTCAAACGTAAACATGTTATGGCTTGTGGACTGGCCTTCCGCCAGCGGGAATTCATAGGAACCGGAGAAGGTATTGGTACCGTTCTGATTCACCATCAGCGGCGCGCCGTTGATGTCGTAACAGTTCACGGTAAAGAAGAAGCGGTCGATCTGAAGATTGCTTTCATTGAGCACCACCATGCGGATCCGGTTGTCCATGACATACAGATCCGTGATTTTCAGGGCCTTGTTGTAATTACCCACGTTCACCGTGCACTGGGTCTCATACCCGCCGTCCTCCGTCACGCCGCGGATAATGGTGCTGCCCCAGTGCTTGCCCACCACATCGGGCTGTATGCTCTTTCCCCGGACAATCGCATAGTACTCATTATCGGATGTCCATGTCATGTGCCGGTTGCTTGCATCCGCGGGTTCGAGCACAGCCTGAATCTGGATTACCTCATCCACACCGACGCCATAGATGGCCTCCGCCATATGAACGCCCCAGACCGGCTGCAGCACCTGCACCTGAACCCTTGCGCTCCTCCGGCTTCCGTCCACAGCCGTGGCGGTAATATTGGCAGTGCCTCTGCGCAGCCCCTGGACCAGACCGTTTTCATCCACCGTGGCCACATTGGGATTGGACGAGGCAAATGTCACGCGGCCGTCCGTCACATCCACGGGATCCACCTGCCAGAACAGCTGCACGCTCTCGCCGACGTTCACCGTTTCCGTGCGCGTGGTGAAGCTGATGCGCGTCACCGGCTGAATGACGGTCACATTGACCACTGCCTCCAGCTCCGCATCTGTGGCGCACGCTGCCACCACCTGGCAGGTCCCGGCCTTCACGCCCGTGATTCTGCCGTTTCCGTTGACCTTGGCAATGGACTCATCCGTGGACGTCCACATCACTTTCTTGTTGTTCGTATTCTGGGGAAGCACCGTGGCACGCACCGTGATATACCGGCCGGTGGCGATGGTCACCGCTTCCTGATCCACGGAAATGGCTTCAGCCATCTGAGCCACTGTCAGTGCGGTTCCGCCGCGAACATTGGATCCGTCCGCCGCCGTGGCGCGGATCGTCGTCTGTCCGCGCGCCAACGCGGTTACTACGCCTTGATCATCCACGGTGGCCACACGCTCATCCGTGGATGTCCATGTCACTTTCTGAATCGAAGCCTCGTCCGGCGTAAGCACAGCATACGCCTGCGTCTGATCGCCCACGCCGATCTCCCTGCTGTCCAGCGTGACCTTCACATTCTTGACCCGCTGCACCACGAGCACAGTATAGGTGACGCTGACTTCCGGGTTCAGCTTTGAATAGACCTTTACTTCGCACTGACCCTTTTCGCGTCCCCGGATGCTGCTCTCGCCGACAGAAGCGATCTCCGGATTTGAGCTTTCCAGGGCAAAGCGCCGGCTTGACGCGTCCCTGGGCTCCAGAGTGGCACTGATGTTGGCCGTGCCGCCCTTGGCCAGCACGATCACCCGGTGACTGCCGTCCCCCGAGATCAGGCCTTCCAGAAAGGCATCCGAGGGATCATACACTTTCAGATTCTTTTCATTGACTTCAATGGAGGATACCGGACGCTGCACCGTCACTTCCAGGGAGCTCTTCCATGTCCGTCCGCCCGCCTTGCAGCTCGCCGTAATGGTGGTGGTGCCCTTGTTAAGGCCTGTCACCCTGCCGGCTTCATCCACCTGGGCAACCTTTCCATTGGAAGACTTCCATGTGATCTCAGCGCCTGCCGGATCTCCGGATACATTCAGCGTCAGCTCCAGGACCTGTCCTTCAAACAGTTTATTGTTGTCCCGGTCAAGCTTGAACGATCCGTCCGCAAGGGCCGCGGACGCCACTGCCACCAGCAGCAGAAGAAGAAGCATACATGCCGCACGTTTCATTTCTCTTCACCCTCCCAATTCATAAACGAAGCAGACCCCAGTCATGCTTCCCCGCATTTTCTGCGGATTTCCTCCTGATAGGCATCCCGCAGCCGGAAGAACGTGTCCGGATCCTTCATGCCGACAGGCTGTCCGTCCACACAGTTCACCCGCATGGTCGGCGAATCGGATGCGGAGAAAAAGATTTCATCGGCTGCAAGCAGTTCCTCCAGATCGTAGGGACGCTCCTCCACCGGAATACCAAGCCGTACGCACAGGTTCAGAATATTTGCACGTGCGATGCCGGGCAGGATCAGACAGTCCAGCGGCGCTGTGATCAGCCGTCCATCCCGGAGGATGTGCACGTTGGAATGCGCGCATTCCGTCACCCGGCCGCTGCGGTGAAAAATGGTTTCACTGCATCCGGCTTCTTCCGCGGCCTGAGCCGCCAGCACGGAGGGCAGCAGGTCAATGGTCTTTACATTGCAGTGGAAGAATCTGGTGTCTTCCCGGGTGATGACACTGTAGTTCTGATAGACATCCGGAAGCGTATGCGGCCGGGAAAAGGCCCAGAAGCTGGCACGCTCCCCTGCATAACGGAACAGATGATTCCTTGGGCCCACGCCCCGGGTGATCTGCCAGTACAGAAACTGATCAGGACTCTCCACCAGGGACACCATGTTACTGAGAATCTTCTTCATTTCCCCGCGATCCATGGGCGGGTCAATGCGCACGAGGCGGGCGCTCTGGAAAATGCGTTCAATATGCTCATCCAGATCCATGGCCACATGATTCTTCACCGCCGTGGCATCATAAATGCCGTCTCCCAGAAAGCATGCTCTGTCATTCATGGGCACCGTCATCTCTGCAATCGGCGCAATCACACCGTTATAATATGCTGCGTCTTTCAACTGCATGCACATCCTTTCACATAACCATTCTTTTCTACTCCTGTATACATCACTTTTCCCGGCATGTCCAGTCTTTTTCCTGTGCTTCATGCATTTTCCCGGAAGTGAGGCCTTCCTTTCAGGAAGAATTTCTTGCCGAAAGACGTTTTATGCAGTAGAATATAGTTGTGGAGGTATCGCCATGCGTAAGTATTTACGGCTTTTATGCCTTCTCTGTGCCCTGATGATTTCCGTGTTTTCCATGAGTACAGCCCTCGCCGCGCCGGCGGTGGAAGACCGCGGCATGGATCTCATGATTCATCATCTGCACTATCCGGCTCTGACCGGACTTGACAGCACTGACTCAGAGGATCGCATCAACGATGCCATTCTCACCGCCGGGGATGTGGCCGCGCTCACAGCGAGGCTTGCCGTTCTGATTTCCTCACCCATCCCGCTGGACCTTTCCTACAGGTACAGCCTGGGTGAAAATGTGTTCTCCTGCGTCTTGGAAACCAGCGGTCCCATCACGGGCGCCCGCAGGGAATTCCGCAGCGCTGCGGTGAACTGCCGCCTCTCGGATGCGTCAGCATTCCGTCTTGAGGACTTCTTTACCGATCCTGCGCAGGGCAGGTCTTTTCTTGAAGCGTACCTGGAGGAAAACCTGTTCCCGGAGCTCAGTCCTCTTCTGATGAACGCGCAGCTGACCCCTGTTCCGGAAGTCTTCCTGGCTGGTCAGGAAGGCATCACGCTGTTCTATCCCTATGATCAGCTGTCCACACTCTCGGACCATGCGGGAAGCATTCAACTGAACTGGCAGGAACTGCTTCCTGTCCTGGATCTGTCCGAAGGCTCCCTGCCTGCTGCCTTTGGCGCAGATGATGCTCTGCAGGGAAGCGCTATATCCCTTGAGCGGCTGCTCACCCTCGCATCCCAGGGCATGCTTCCCGGCCTGCCTGTGCAGATCGGAGACAGTATGACGGAAGTGATCGACCGCTACGGCCTCCTGCATGATCCGGATGATTATGAGCAGGGCAGAATGTTCGCTCTGGAAGACGGACGGTTCCGGAATGCTTTCCTGCTGACCGACGGTCTGACCAGCAAAACCTGGGATCACAGCGTGATCCAGGGCATCCGTTCCGACCGTTTTCAGGCAGCCGGCATTGTCTGCGGGACAACCGCCCGCAGTCAGTGGCAGGCCATCCTGGGAGAGCCGGACGCATCCGTATCCATTGATCCCGACCGCGCGGCTCTGATGCGCGTAAGCAGCGGCATCAGCGATTATTACCAGGCAGGCAGCTATCGTCTGTGCCTGCATGCCGGCGAGGGCGATCTTCTGGAAAGTGTTTTTCTGATTCCTTAGTTTCTTGGAGGTGTCCATGTCTAAAACGGGCAAGAAGAAGCGCCGCAGTGCGTATTCCCTGGATTCCCAGACGTTCCGCCTTCTGGGCGGTCTCATACTCATCGCCTTCGGAACGCTGATTTTTCTTTCCGTGGTCATTCAGCTCAGTGGAATGATGTTCGAAGCGTTCCGGACCGTATCCGGCGGTCTTTGCGGAATCCTTTGCTTTCTGCTTCCTGTCTTCCCCATCTGGGGCGGCGTCCTGCTCATGATGTCAGGCAAGAAACAGCCGGACTGGAAGACATTCGTGCTCGCAGCGGTTGTGTACATGCTGCTCATGACCATGTTCAATCTGTTTTCCTACACCAGCGGCGGCGGCCAGTCCCGTCTTCCGCTCATGAACTATTTCTACCAGCACAGTATTGATGGTTCCTTCCCGTCCATGCTCGGCGAAGCCTATACTTTCTCCGGAACCTCATTCACGCCCCGGGCCGGCGGTCTGCTGGGCATGCTGATCGCCTGGCCGCTCTGGCGTCTCATGGGACCTGTGTTCAGCGGAATCCTCTGTCTCATCGCCACCCTTGCCATTCTGCCTTTCCTTCTGCATCTGAACCTTCCCCAGCTCAGGGACAGAGCGGCCGGAAAGCTTGCCAGCCTCCGCGCCCAGCGGGACTCCCGGATGCAGGCCCAGAACCAGCAGGAACTTCAGTGGCAGCAGAGTCAGGTGCAGAAAGCCCAGTACTATCAGGCTCAGGCAGCTGCCCAGGCGGCTACTGGCGGCCAGCCCGCCGCGGCCGTTCCACCGCAGCCTGCCGGGCAGAACCGTGTTCCCAATCCCAAATCCATCCTGCGGCGCGGCAAAAGTGTGGCCGGCATCCCGGAGACACCGGAAGAGCATGTCGCCCCTGTTGTGCACAACAGCGCCCCGCTGCAGTTCTCCAAAATCTTCGGACGGCAGACGGATGCAGGAAAGAGCACGGCATCCGGCCAGGACACGGCATGGCAGAATGCTTCAGACTCTGCCCAGTGGTCGACGGAAGGCATGCATACCTTTGTGGGGCCTGACGGCCGGCTGTATCAGGCCGTGCCCGTGGAATCACAGGCCGCTGCCCCCGCAGAACCCGCCCCTGCCGCCTCCACAGCCTATCAGAGACCGGAAGTCCCGTCTGTCTCAGAGAGCAGTATGCCTGATGAACCCGTCTTTACTCCGGAACCTGCTGTTCCCTTCTCTCCTGCTGCCGAAAGCATGACAGACGAGAAGCCGGAGCAGAAGCCCGCAAAAACCCAGCGCGGGCAGCGCCGGCCTTCTTCCTGGGCAAGCCAGGTGGAACAGAAAATCCAGGAGCATACCGAACCCGAGGAAGAACCCGTATTCCCGGACGATGACGGCGGACTGCTCAAGCCGCTGGATTCCTGGAGCGGTCAGCAGAAGCCGGATGATGCATCCGGCCGCAGGCATTCCGACGAAGTCCAGCTGCCGCCCGATACGGGCCGCAGTCTCTGGCAGCCGGACCTGGAAATCCGTGATCCCGGAAAGAATGCACTGTTCGGCGATGGCCAGGAATCCGCTGCACCCGTCGTTCAGGAACCGCCCTATATATTTCCCAGCATTGATTTTCTCAAGGGGCCTTCTCCCATGTCCGGCATTTCCCCGGAAGAGGATGCCGTACGGGCGCGCCGGCTTGAGGAAACGCTGGCCAGCTTCCGCATCAATGCACAGGTGCGCAACATCACCCACGGCCCCGCCATTTCCCGTTTTGAACTGGAGCTGGCTGCCGGCATCAAGGTTTCCAAGATTACGGACCTTGGCCCCAACATCGCCATGAATATGGAAGTCAAGTCTGTCCGTATTGAAGCCCCGATTCCCGGAAAATCCCTGGTTGGCGTGGAAGTGCCGAACAAAAAGGTGGCCACGGTTACGCTCCGTGAAGTTCTGGAATCCGAAAAAATGCGCTCCTCCAAGGAGCTGCTCATGGTCGCCCTTGGAAGGGACATTGCCGGCACGCCGGTCACATGCAATCTTGCCAAGATGCCGCATCTTCTCATCGCCGGCGCTACCGGTTCCGGTAAATCCGTGTGCATCAACGCCATCATCAATTCCCTGCTCTATCGCTGCACGCCCGAGGAAGTCCGCCTGATCATGGTGGACCCGAAAGTCGTGGAACTTCAGTGCTACAACGGCATTCCGCACCTTCTGGCTCCGGTGGTCAGCGACCCGCACAAGGCCAGCGGCGCCCTGCAGTGGGCTGTCGATGAAATGATGCACCGTTATGAAGTCTTTACCCAGGCCAAAGTCAGGAACATCGAGGGTTACAATGAGTCCCTGGCAGAGGGCGAGAAAAAAATGCCCCGCATTGTAATCATCATTGACGAGCTGGCTGATCTGATGCTCACCTGCAAGCGTGAAGTGGAAGAATATATCTGCCGTATCGCACAGCTGGCGCGTGCTGCCGGCATTCATCTGATCGTGGCCACCCAGCGTCCTTCCGTGGACGTCATCACAGGCCTGATCAAAGCCAACATTCCCAGCCGTATCGCATTCAAGGTTTCCAGCTTCATTGACAGCCGGACCATTCTCGACAAGAACGGTGCCGAGCAGCTTCTTGGATGGGGTGACATGCTCTATCAGCCCATGGGCGAATTTACACCCATGCGTGTGCAGGGCTGCTTCCTGTCCGATGATGAGGTCAACCGGATCACCAGCTTTATCCGCCAGAACTCCGAGCCGGATTATGACGAAAAGGTTGTGGAGACCCTGAACAAGATCGAGCAGGATGCCGGCGCACCGCCGCCTGATATGGCTGATACCCTGATGAATGAAAACGGTGATACCGATCTTCTCAACCAGTGCATCGAAATGGCCATAGCTGACGGCCAGGTTTCCACAAGCCTGATCCAGAGACGTCTGAAAATCGGCTACGCACGTGCGGGACGTCTGGTGGACGAAATGGAAAAGCGCGGCATTGTCTCCGCCAAGGACGGTGCCAAGCCCCGTATCTGCCTGATCACCAGGGAAGAATATGAAAAGCTCAAGGACAGCGGCAGCCTGATTGCCTGATTGGAGATGACGCAAACGAATATTTTTGATTACCTGGACTGGCGCGGAGACCTTACCTTTGAGCACGCGCCTTTCTGCAGTATCGACAGTCTGATTCTGGCATTATACTGTTATCAAAACTTTCAGTCTCAGGCCGGCACGCCCGAAGGCTTTACCCTCAGGGAAGCACCCGCATACATGGATGTGCCTCAGACCACCCTTACCGCCAAGGAAGACCGCGAAAAGATGATCCGGCGTCTTCCCTCCCTGAAACGCTTTTCCGATATCCGGCTGCATGATCTGGTCGACGATGTGGACGCCCAGCGGAATATCCAGTTCTCCGCCACAACATTCGAGGTCCCGCATGTGGGAACCGTCGTGGCGTTCCGCGGAACGGACCGCAGTCTTGTAGGCTGGAAGGAAGACTTCATGCTTTCCTATGAATGCCCCGTGCCCGCCCAGTCCGCTGCCCTGGAGTACCTCATCCGGCTTGCCGCTCAGTCTTCCGGGCCGCTGCTGCTCACAGGACACAGCAAAGGCGGAAATCTGGCCGTGTACGCCGGCGCCTGCGCACCGGAACATATCCAGAAACGCATCACTTACATCGGTTCCTTCGATGGCCCCGGGCTGGATGATGAAACGTATGCCTCCGAAGGCTACGCGCGGATCCAGCCAAAAATCGCCTCCTATATTCCCAGCGGATCCATTGTCGGCGTGCTGATGAATCATCATCCGGATTACCGTATTGTCAAGACTTCCACCGTAGGCGGCATACTGCAGCATAACGGCTTTACCTGGCAGGTTCTGGGTCCCAGCTTCGTCAAAACCGCTGAAACCACCAGGAGCTCCCAGATTGTCAATCAGACCGTGCATGACTGGCTGAAAACCTGTACTCCGGCTCAGCGGCAGGTGTTTGTGGAAACCGTATTCTCCATGCTGGAAAACTCCAAGCGAGAGGATCATGAAACCCGCCGTCAGAACGCTCTGCGTTCACTGGGCCAGGCCATGATGATTCAGGATCCGGAAACCAGAAAAATGGTCAATTCCCTGCTCACTTCCTTCCTGTCCATTGGTGTGGGCAATTCTCTGGAATCCCTTTCCATGGAGGTCGGAAGTTCTCTGGAAAACCTTTTCACCAAAACCCTCTCCCAGGCCGCCACAGGCATTCGCGAGCGCATGAAAGGAGCTGAAAAAAATGACACCTGATCTTCTCAAAGAAGAAGCATCAAGAGTTCTCGATGTGTGCGTGGAAGAACTCATATCGGCGGGCAAACTCCAGAACGGTTCCATTATTCTCCTGGGCTGTTCCACCAGTGAGGTCAGCGGTGCGCGGATCGGAAAGGCAAGCGACCCCAACTTCGGCCTGATTATCGCCCAGGCATTCATCTCCGTATGCAAAACCCGCTCCATGATCCCGGCATTCCAGTGCTGCGAGCATCTGAACCGGGCGGTCGTCCTGTCCAGAGATGTTCTGGAACGCAAAGGGTTCCGGGAAGTCTGGGCCATTCCCCAGCCGAAAGCCGGCGGCAGTGTTCCGGCTGCCGCATGGAAGCTTCTTGCATCTCCCGCACTTGCTGAAGAAATTCAGGCAGATGCCGCCATCGATATCGGGGATACACTGGTCGGCATGCATATCCGGCCTGTGGCCGTACCGCTGCGCGGGTTCTATTCCGAGCTCGGTGATGCGCATCTTGTCATGGCCTACAGCCGCCGCAAGCTGATCGGCGGAGCACGGGCCGTGTATGAGTAAAACTTCACAGCATCAAAAAAGCCATCCGCTGCCGGATGGTTTTTTTGATGCCTGTCCACGCCGGACAGGGTTTTATCTTCTGCGCCGGGAATTGGAAAGCATGATCAGTCTCAGGAGATTCAGCACATTGGCTGCAAAGGAAGCCACATACGTCAGTGCAGCTGCCCTGAGCACTTTCTCCGCTCCGCTCAGTTCCTCTTCCGTGAGCCAGCCGCCGTTTCTCAGCATGGCCAGACCCCTGCTGGATGCATTGAATTCCACGGGAAGCGTAATCAGCGAAAAGAGAACCGACAGCGAAAACAGTACAATACCTGCCGTCTCAAGAAAAGGCAGGGAGAAAATCATGCCCATAAAGAACACCGGTATGGCTGCTCTGGATCCGATATTAACCACCGGAACGCTGACCGTCCGAAGGCGCAGCGGGGCATATCCTTCCATTTTCTGCATGGCATGGCCGGCTTCATGCGCTGCAACGCCGATGGCTGCCACACTGCTCGAACCATAAACATCGTCAGAGAGACTGAGCGTTTCAGTGGCCGGGTTATAGGAGTCTGTCAGGCTTCCATGCACGTGCATCACCTGGACCGCCTGATTCCCGTTGTCCTGGAGAATACTCTGCGCAATCTGTTCTGCCGGAATACCATTGCGTGTTGACTGCTTCTTGTATTTGGCAAAGGTGCTTTTCACATTTCCCTCGGCCAGCATGCCCAGAATCAGTCCGGCAAGAACAAGAAGATACGTCCAGTCAAAATAGTACATTCCTGCACCTCCTCAGACCCGGGCGAGTGCATCCTCAAAAGCGATAATGACGCCTCCCCGCTCTGCATAATATGAGCACAGGCCGCCTGTCGTCCAGAGATTCACCTGGGATCCCGGGAACCGTTCAAGCAGAATCTTCAGAATCCTGTCTACAAGATCGCGGCAGAAACAGTGATCAATATAGATTCTTCCGCCGTGAAACCCAAGACGCTGTATTTCATCCACGACAATCCCGGGCAGACGGGCTGCGCCTCTGCATTTTGCCGTCATTTTCACGCGCCCTTCCTCGTCCCCCACGGCTATGACGCGAATGCCCAGAATCGATGCGGCTTTCGCCACGGCCGGTGACAGACGTCCGTTTCTGGCCATGTTATTCATGGAGCTCAGCGTAAACACGAGTGTGCAGTGCCTCCGGTAGAGTTCCATCTCCTTTACAAACTCCGGGAATTCCATGTCATCTGACCAGAGTTCAATGGCCCGGTCGGCAAGCATTCTGAGCATCGGTCCTGTGGACAGGGAATCCAGCACATAACCATGTGCAGCCGGATGCTCTTCAAGATACTCTTCCATCGCCTGCCTGCATGAAGAATACGACCCGGAAAGCGCGCTGGAAATAGTCAGGGCAAGAATGGTGTCAGCCCCTTCAAATGCATCACGCCAGTCCATGATATTCGGGCAGGAAGTACTGGATTTTTCACGGTTGTGCTCAAAAAAATCACACATGTGCGCGACATCCAGTTCCGCATTGTCTGTAAATTCTTCCGTTCCGCACCGGATCCGAAGAGGAACCGTGACGAAATCCACTCCTGGCAGAGAATATATGTCAATAGATGAGTCTGAAACAATTCGAAGTGCCATATCTCATTCTCCAGTGGGCAGATGAGAATATAGGAAACGTTCATCCATCCATTATTATTGTATACCTTAATATATCGTTGGTCAAGAGTTTTTTAAAAACCGATAATCGGTTACATTGACACCCGTCATGGAATAACATATAATTTCCCTATGGGGGTGTTGTTTTGAATCCGGATGTCATGAAGAACATGCAGGAGCAGATACGTAACTTCCGTCTCCCCCACTATGAGGAGATCACGGATGTCGGCCTCTATCTGGACCAGACTGCAAGATATCTCAATTCCTATCTCAGTGGTCTTGGAACAGACACTGAGATAACCACCAGCATGATTTCGAATTATGTAAAAAAGCGTCTCCTGAAAAATCCACAGCATAAGCTCTATTCCAGGGAACAGATAGCCCTTCTTTTCTTTATTGCTCTTGCAAAACCCATCATGTCGCTGGAGCATGTCCATACCATTGCCCGAACCTATTGTGAATCCTCCAATGTCATGAGTTTTTATGAAAGCTTCCGTGGAGAGCTTTTCCGTACACTGTATGAGGTATTCTCCATTCCAGCTGATGAAGATTCGTCTGAAGAGACGTTTTCCCCCGATCAGGTGCTGATTCGTTCCGTTGTAACGGCCATTGCGCATACCATCTACATGAATCTGTGCTTCCAGTATCTGGCAAGCTCTGAAGAATCGCCGTAATTCCAATCCCGGAATCATTCCATAAAAAAGTTGGACTGCCTTCAATCGACAGTCCAACTTTTTCTATGGAACGCATGGTTCGGTTAATCTATCTCATAAAGCATCTGCATCATCTGATCCCGGTTCATGATCCGCACAGAGCTCTTTCTCATCTCCATCACCCCGTGATCTGACAGATATCGCAGTTCACGATAGAGCGCTGCACGACTGATATTCAGCGCAGAAGCGAGGGAATCCCTTGATCCATTGAGAAAGATGACGCCTTCCTCATTGGCATGCAGAATCAAATAGGACAGCAGCCTTCCGCGGCTGGTCTGCGTGGTCAGCATGGATATACGCTTGAGCAGAAACAGAAGCCTCTGATTGCAGACTTCCGCGTATTTCATCGCAATGGACACATTGCTTTTGCAAAGGAGCAGATATTCTGCCTTTGGGACATACACCACGGTTGAATTTCCGGAACTGATGAGTACGGTTTCCATGGGATCTTCACTCATAAGATTGCAGATTCCAAAACATCCACCCCGTTCCAGACGGTTCAGCAGTACACTGTTGCCATCGGGTGCCACCGAGAAAACATTGACAAGCCCTTCTATGACAACGCCCAGACATGGAATATCATTCAGGGAATCTTTTACCGTCTGCCCGGGAAGGAAAGATCTCTCCCGAACGGTCAGACCAGATGTATCGGCTCCGGCAAAAAGCGGTGACAACTGTAACTGTTCCCGCAGCTTACTTCTTTCCATGGCTGCTCCTTTCCTCATGCTCGCTTCCCGGTTCCTGAAAGGATCCATTTACTTTACATATGTGCATTGTATCGCATATGCACGCTTCTATGCAATGGAAAAACTCACACTCTTTTCAAAGAAAATATAAAAAAACAGAGACAGAGCAATCTCCGCCTCTGTTTCCCGTCATGATGACGCTCAGAGCCTGATCAGTTTCAGTTCCATGGGTTCCAGATCAACCGGCATATCCTTCTCAGGGGTATGAATCACTGTGCTCACTTTTTCCATGCTGTAATTTGCCGCGGCAAGCGTCCCTGATGAAGCAAACCATGCGCAGTCCACATAGGGATGATCTGCCATGTAAGACAGCTGATCTTCACGCCCGAACATAAGCAGTTTCAGCAGCAGCCTTGAAGCTTCCGGAGACACATGGAAGGAAGAAAGATAGATTCCATATCCTTTCCCATAAGAATGGATCACCATCTGAGGTATTCCGTTCTTTTCACTGAGTACCTTTCCCTGACCGTCAGTCAGGAACAGATTCTTCTTTTCACCCAGCAGCTCAGGAGATACATCCAGTCCCGGTACGCTGGACGTCTCAAATGCCCACTTTCCATGGCAGACACGGCTTCCTGTATCCTCATCCACGCCAAGCACATGGGCCATGCGGAAGAAGGAAGCATATCCTTCCACAGCAGACGGCTGATCAACTCCAAGGAAGATGCCGCCTTTGCAGACAAACTCTGTCAGAGCTGCCACCACATCGGCGTCTTTCCAGGCATCCCCGCCGCTCCATGCGTCTCCCGCACGTCCGGCGTTGATCACTACATCCGTTTCTCCAAGGCCATTCTTTTTCAGATCCTCGAAATCCATGAATTTCACGTTCACGGGAAGACCGGACAAAGCTTCGATGACATGAATGAGCGGATGCATATAGGTCTCATGGAAATGGCCGGACAGCGTCCAGGTCCTGAGCTCGCCCCAGGCCGTAAGCACTGTAACATTGCACGGCAGTACTTCAGGCTTTCCTTCACTGTGCAGTTCGCGGATCATCCTGAATTCTCTGGCCATGCCGGTGATGCATTCTGTGAATTCCGGGAAATTCTCGGTAAGATGCAGATATCCGCCGAGTCCAATCCTGTCCACACATTCACGCAGGAGCGCCCGCCGCACGTGTGCCCAGTATTCCTTGGCATCCACGTCGGGATGGCCTCCCTCAGAGAACGTGGGCAGTCCTCCAAGGCCTACCGGGAACAGATAGGGATGAAAGCGCAGTTCATGGACCGGTACTTTCGCATGCGCATTCAGCCGGCACTCATACCCGGAAAACACGCATTTGATCAAGCCATCAAAACCGACATCAGCAAAATACTTGCCATTGGGTTCCATACCGACCCAACTGTCATCATAGAAAACATAGGCCTGTTTTCCATGCTTGTGAATGATTTCCACAAGCTCATGCGCTTTCGCAGCCACAAAGCGCTGGATCATATCCATATAGTCCCGCTTTGCCTTTGTGGGCGGCATATGGGTGACCTGAAGCTTTCCCTGATTGATAAAATCTTCTGCTGTCAGCGCATACCCATACTCTTTTTCAAAGCATTCCAGTGCTTCCGGGCTCACCGTAAAATCATAGCTTGCCCAGTCTGTATAGCGATTGCGAAGACGGTCATCGTTTCCAAAGATCCAGACAAAATTGTAGAACAGGGAGGTCAGACGGATAACATTGGTCTGTGGATTATCAATGCACCACTGATCAAGCCAATTTGTGAGATACGCCCAGGCCTCAGGATGCCTGGGATCCAGCTGGCGCAGATGCTCAGAAGTCCAATGGTTGGTCGTATGATTATACATGTTGATCTCTTCCCAGATTCTGTAGCAGAGGAAAGAAACTGTATAAAGATGATACGGCGTGCAGCCAGAGATTGATACGCATCCATCCTGATAGGTCCACTGGGATCTGTCCAGCAACCGGTTTTCGGTCCGGTCCCATACCTGCCAGTACTTCCGGGATTTTTCGGAAGCATTGATTTCAAACTGCTCAGCAAAGAAGCCTGCCATCAAGTCAATTTTCAGCTCGCTGTCCTGTGCAAGAACAGGATCGGATGACAGAAAGGTCTGCTGCTGACAATCCGGATGGCTCATGGCAAATGCATTGTGTTCCCGGATAATACAGATTGTCGAGTAAATACGGTATCCTGCATCAGTGATTTTTGAAGACAGCTTTGTACCATCTGAATCGCGGATTACATCAGCTCCCCATTCCTCTGCAAGGCGAAGTGTCAGATCTTCATACCCTGCTTCTCCCGGAAGCGTAAAACCGCCTTTTGAATACCTGTCTATCATGAGGCCCACTCCTTTTCTTATAGCGCTCCATCCGATGCATTTTTCCCGGAATCGTATACTTCAGCCAGGAATGCCAAAGCAAGCCCCTGTCCCCAACCCTGAGTCCAGGCTCTGGAGATGTTCCGGTATCCATCACGGTCCCGCATCACAGCCGTTCCGCCGGATACGTTCAGTACTCTACCCTCAGGTGTGATATTGTCCAGAATGCCGCGCACAGATTTATTGATGTATTTGATATACAGCGGATTTCCACGGGAAACCATGGCAGCGGCAATTCCAGCTGATGCAGAAACCTCCTCATAGCTTTCCGGATCGTCAAGAATGGTTCTCCACAGACCATTTTCCGTCTGCAGGAGCTTCAAGGCAGCCAGCTGCTCAGAAAGGCTTCCGGCCACATCCATATATTTCGGATACAGATAGCACTGCGGAAGAACCTTGCCCACCTGACTCATGGTGTAAGCAGCCCACGCATTGGCACGTCCCCAGTAAAAACCGGACATATGGCTCTTCTCAATATTATTGTATCCATGATACCACAGGCCGGTCTTCTTATCCTGCAGATATTCAATATGCCAATAATACTGATTCAGGGCGTCATCAATCAGTTCAGCATCGTTCCAGGCAACACCGGCCCTGAGCATGAAATATCCAGCCATGAATAGCGTATCAGCCCATGCCTGCTCCGGGAAGTCATTATTGGCACTTACGGTATGCTGAAGAACATGATCCCCGAACCGAAGGGCCTTATTCTTAAGGTATTCGATTTTGCTTTCAGCCACAGCCTTGTATTTGTCATCACCAGTCCATTTATGAAGGGTAAGCATGGCGTGTCCCATGGAACATGTATTCACTGTCCACGTGGGCAGACCAAGTTCCAGATATTCGTCCACACGGTCACGCACAAGCTGGAGATATTCTTCCTTACCGGTAGCAAGTGCAGCTTTGCAGATACCATAATAGGCAACACCACATGGCCAGTCCCATGTCATATCCATATTCATGGTCTGTCTTACAGTTACATCAATTGCTTTCAATACTTCTTCACGGTCGAATTGTATCGCAGCCATAACACAACCCCCAATCATTTGTTCAGTTCTGAGTGTTTACTTCCCAAATTATACACCATCTTCCTGATACTTCCATATTACGCAAAGAAAAAATATGATTCATTTCAACCATAAACTGCCCTATCCATTTCATGCCAGGCGGATTCGACAGCAGATTTACACTCTTTGAGAACGCAAAAAAAGAAGCCGTTCAGGCTTCTT
>CAMNDE010000064.1:0-18947 GCA_946534895.1 uncultured Clostridia bacterium | reverse complement strand
CACTTACAATCCCCATGAATGTTCGGAGAAACACTCCGGATATTTCGGAAAGGACGATGATCATGAGGAAAGTAGCAGTGATCATGGGCAGCGACAGCGATCTGCCGGTCCTCAGGGACGCATTCAAGACCCTGAAAGACCTGGGAATCCCGTTTGAGGCTCATGTGTTTTCTGCTCATCGCACACCGATGGAAGCCATGACCTTCGCAAAGGAAGCAAGGGAAAAGGGTTTCGGCGTGCTGATTGCGGCAGCCGGGAAGGCAGCCCATCTCGCAGGAGCGCTGGCGGCGCAGACCACGCTGCCGGTGATCGGTATTCCGGTGAAAAGCTCCACACTCGATGGTCTGGACGCACTCCTGTCCACGGTCCAGATGCCCTCCGGCATTCCTGTGGCCACGGTAGCCATTGACGGGAGCAAGAACGCGGCACTTCTGGCCGCACAGATTCTGTCGCTGGAAGACAGCGAAGTTGCGCAGAAGCTGGAGGATATGCGCCGAAGCATGCATGACACGGTTGTGAAGAAAGACCAGGAACTTGTGATCGACTAAGAGAAAGGCGGTCCGGGAAACCGGAAAAGAATTATGAAGAAACTTGAACAGCTCTATGAAGGAAAAGCCAAGAAGGTATTTGCGACCGACGACCCCAATCTCGTGATTGTTTCCTACAAGGACGATGCCACTGCACTCAACGGCAAGAAGAAGGGCACCATTCAGGGCAAGGGCAGCATCAATAACCGCATGACCAACCATCTGATGAAGATGCTGGAAAAGAATGGCGTTCCCACCCACTTTGTGGAGGAAATCAGCGACCGCGAGACGGTGGTCCGCAAGGTGTCCATCGTGCCCCTGGAAGTCATCGTGCGCAATGTGGCTGCCGGCAGTCTCTCCAAGCGTCTCGGCCTGCCTGAGGGAACCCCCATGCGCAAGCCGGTCATCGAGTACTGCTACAAGTGCGATGAGCTGGACGATCCCATGGTCAATGAATATCATATCGCCGCCATGGGCTGGGCGGATGACCGCACCATGGAAGATATTGCCAAGTATGCGCTGAAGATCAATCAGCTGCTGATCCGGTATTTCCATGACATCGGCGTGGACCTGATCGACTTCAAGCTGGAATTCGGCATCACCGGCGACGGAAAGCTCGTGCTGGCGGACGAAATCAGCCCGGATACCTGCCGCTTCTGGGACAGCAAGACCCATGAGAAGCTGGACAAGGACCGTTTCCGCAGGGATATGGGCGGCGTGGAAGAAGCATACGAAGAAATCTCCTCCAGAATTCTGGGCGAGTGAGAAAGGATACTATCGTGGAAGAAAAACGCATTCAGGAGCTCCTCTGCGGAAACTCCTATCCGGGACGCGGCATTCTTCTGGGCCGGGATACCGAAGGGAATGCCATTATTTCCTACTTTATCATGGGCCGCAGCGCCAACAGCCGCAACCGCATTTTCGTAAAGACCGATGCGGATACGGTGGAAACCCGTGCTTTTGACGAGAGCAAGATGATTGACCCCAGTCTGATCATTTATGCCCCGCTCCGTCATCTGCAGGGCGGTACCTTCATTATCACCAACGGCGATCAGACGGATACGATCCGCGATTATCTGGAAGCCGGCAAGAGCTTCGCCGACGCTCTGCGCACGAGGACCTTCGAGCCTGATGCTCCGAACTTCACTCCCAGAATTTCCGGCCTTGTCAAGGTGGCTGACGGAACCTGCTTCTTCAATCTCTCGATTCTCAAGAGCATGAATGAAGGCAGCGGCGTACAGCGCTACTTCTATGAGTATGAAAACCTGCAGCCGGGCTCCGGACGTCTGATTCACACCTATCAGGGCAACGGAAGTCCTCTGCCTTCCTTTGAGGGCGAGCCCCGCGGCGTGAAGATCGAGGGCAGCCTCAAGGAAATTCATGAGGCGGTCTGGGAAGCCCTGGATGCCGAGAACCGGATCTCGCTTCTGACCGTGAAGATTGATCCCGCCAACGGTGAGTGGGACATGGAAATGACCAACCAGAACCAGTAATGTTTTCTGAGACGGCAGCACTTGTGCGGCCGTTTCTTGATGTGAGGAGGAACTGTCATGCATGATCGGTATGTGAGCCCGTTTTCCACCCGCTATGCCAGCGATGAGATGCAGTATCTTTTTTCCGACGATAAGAAGTTCCGCACCTGGCGTGCCCTCTGGATTGCGCTGGCCCGGGCCGAGCAGCATCAGGGCCTGCCCATCACCGATGAGCAGATTGCGGAGCTGGAAGCGTTCAAGGACAACGTCAACTATGAAGTGGCGCAGCAGCGCGAGCGGGAAGTCCGTCATGATGTCATGAGCCATGTCTATGCCTACGGCCTGCAGTGCCCCAAGGCAGCGCCGATCATTCATCTGGGTGCCACTTCCTGCTATGTGGGCGACAACACCGACATCCTGATCATGCGGGATGCCCTGCAGCTGGTGAAGAAGAAGCTGGTGAGCGTCATCAGCCTTCTGGCGGATTTTGCGGAGCGCTACCGTGCGCTGCCCTGCCTTGCGTATACGCATCTGCAGCCTGCACAGCTCACCACGGTAGGCAAGCGCGCCAGTCTGTGGATGAATGAACTGTACATGGATGTGCAGGAAGTGGATCATCGTCTGGAACATCTTGCCATGCTCGGGTC
Source organism: uncultured Clostridia bacterium (assembly GCA_946534895.1). Classification (GTDB taxonomy): domain Bacteria; phylum Bacillota; class Clostridia; order Christensenellales; family Aristaeellaceae; genus UBA2943. Next base: position 16,301 of record CAMNDE010000064.1, on the reverse strand, counting down.
CAAGGGCACGACGGGCACCCAGGCCAGCTTTTTGGAGCTTTTTGACGGGGACAGCCGGAAAGTGCTGGCCGTGGAGCAGGAGATCGCTGAGAGCTTCGGCATGAGCCGCGTTGTGCCGGTGAGCGGCCAGACCTATTCCAGAAAAGTGGACTACCAGGTGCTGAGCGTGCTGTCCGGCATTGCCCAGAGCGCCAGCAAATTTGCCTATGACATGCGTCTCCTGGCCAGCTTCCGGGAAATGGAAGAGCCGTTTGAAAAGAAGCAGATCGGTTCCTCCGCCATGCCATATAAGCGCAATCCCATGCGCTGCGAGCGCATCGATGCCCTGGCCCGCTATGTCATGACGGATGCCATGAACGGAGCGCTGACCACGTCCTGCCAGTTCTTTGAGCGGACACTGGATGATTCCGCCAACAAGCGGATTTCCGTGGCGGAAGGCTTCCTGGCCGTGGACGCCATTCTGAATATCATGCTCAATGTCTGCGACGGCCTGGTGGTGTACCCGAAGGTGATCCGGGCCAGAGTCATGAAGGAACTGCCTTTCATGGCCACGGAGAACATCATGATGGATGCCGTGCGCCGCGGCGGAAACCGTCAGGAACTGCATGAAAAGCTGCGCGTGCATGCCCAGGCTGCTGGTCAGTACATCAAGGAAGAAGGCGGCGAAAACGATCTCATCGACAGGATCTGCGCGGACCCGGCTTTCGGCGTGACCCGCGGGGACCTGGAAGATGTGCTGGAACCGTCCCACTATATCGGACGCAGCGCGGAGCAGGTGGAGGAATTCCTGAATCAGGTGATCCGTCCCATGCTCCGGGAAAATGCGCAGCTGCTTGGAGCAAAGGCAGAACTTCACGTCTGACAGGGGAAAGAGAATCATGGGAGCAGCCGGTGTATGCGGCTGCTCCCATTTTTCGACAGGCGGAAACCATAGTCGGTTTTCTTCACGGACAGATGAAAAAGTTTTGTTATTGGCTGTTCATCGATTGCGGGATGTTGTATAATAAAGTGCGAATGTGCAATTAAATGCGGGGAAAGGATGATAGAATGACGCTGGACTGGCAGACCTTTCAAAACGCATTTTGGAATCTGACCCACAGAGTCGGAATTATAGAGATTCTCGATATTCTCGTTGTAACCATTATCATTTATGAGCTTTTGAGCCTGATCCGCCATACCCGCGGCATTTCTCTGCTCAAGGGCCTGTTTCTGCTTGTGGTAATGACCTTTGTCAGTAATCTCTTCGGCATGACCGCCCTGACCTGGCTGCTCAATACCATTCTCAGCAATGGTGCTGTGGTGCTGGTGGTGCTTTTCCAGCCGGAGCTGAGAGCCATTCTGGAACAGATGGGCCGCGGAGCCGTGCTGGAGCCCGGACAGAAGAAGAGCGCGCCGGATGAGAATTCGAGAGTTGTCCAGGAAATCGTGCAGTGCTGCCTGGATCTGAGCCGGCGCCGCGTCGGTGCCCTGATTGTGTTTGAACAGAAGACGGGACTTCAGGACCTGATCGAGACCGGTACCGCCATCGATGGCCGGATCTCCGCCCCGCTTCTGGAAAATATCTTTGAACCCAATACGCCTCTCCATGACGGAGCCGTGATTGTCCGTGGCACCCGGGTGGTGGCAGGCGCGTGCATCCTGAATCTGACGGAAAAGCGGGATGTGAACCGTGAGCTGGGAACCCGGCACCGTGCTGCCCTGGGTGTCAGCGAGACCACGGACGCGGTGGCTCTGATCGTGTCCGAGGAAACTGGCGTGATTTCCATCGCCAGGGCAGGGGAACTGATCCGGCATCTGGATGAGCGGACCCTGCAGGCTGAACTGGGAAGCATGTATGAGGAGAAGAAGGAATCTCTCCTGACTGGCATGATGCACAGGCTGTCCAGAGCCAGGAAGGAGGAGCTGGGATGAATGAATACACCACTCCTCCGGTCCGGAACAGTGAAAGGAAAGGAAAATCATTGAAGGATCTGCTGCTGCGTGTGCTTCACATGCTGACGCATAACCTGGGCTACAAAATTGTTTCGCTGATTCTCGCCATGGGTCTGTGGGCAGGCCTGATTTCCCAGGATGCCACGCTGACCCGTGAAAAAATCCTGACGGATGTAACCGCCTCGCTTACCGGTGGGGATACCATGAAGCGGAACGGCTATATTGTCACCTCATCCATGGACGGCGTGCTTTCCGGACTGACCGTGCGCGCCAGTGTTCCCCAGCTTCAGTATCAGACGGCACAGGCATCCAACTATAATGTGCGCCTTGATCTGAGCAGAGTGCGCTCCACGGGCACACAGACGGTCAAGTATGTCTGGACCAATTCCGCTGCATACGGCAGTGTTCAGGAAGTGATTCCGGCTTCTGCCGAAGTGACGGTGGACGAGTATATCACGCGTTTCCGGATTCCGCTGGTACTGGAAACCGTAAACCAGCCGCCGGAAGGCTGGTATGCCACCAGCGCCACGCTGGACCCGCCTCTGATTGCCATCAGCGGTCCGAGAGAGCTGCTGGAAACGGTGGCCCGGGCGGAAGCGGTCATGGACCTGTCCGAGCTTCCGGAGGAAGAGGGAACGATCCTGACGCTTGTGCCCTTCACCCTGGTGGACAGCCGCGGCAGAGCCGTGGACACAAGCCTGATCGAAGTCACCAGCGAGTCTGTATTGCTGGACAGCGTGATTGTGGAACAGGCACTCTATCCGGAAAAGACTCTGGCTTTCTCGGATGTGGGTCTGCTTGTGGGCACGCCTGCGGAAGGATATGAAGTCAAGTCTGTCACGATTTCTCCGGAAACCGTGGTGGCGGCAGGGCCTTCGGACACGCTTCAGGAACTGTCGGACATCTTTGCGCAGACCCAGGTCGATGTGAGCGGAAAATCTGAAAGCTTCAATCAGGCCATCAAGCTGCGCAAGCCCTCGGAACTGGTCTACGTGAGCCAGGATTCCGTGACCGTGGCGGTCACCATCGGCAGTGTCATCGCGACCCGGAGTTTCCAGGATCTGCGGGTGAACATCGCGTATTCCGAGTCCGGGAGAAGCGTTTCCCTTGGAGAACGGTATGCCACCGTTCAGGTGACCGGTCCCAAAAACTGGCTGGACAATCTCAAGGCCAGTCAGATCCGGCTGACCGTGGATCCCAGCGGGCTGGAGGACGGGGACTATAATCTGGATATCCAGTGCGCTATTTCTGACAGCGAGACGGTTGAGTATACGGCTCAGGTCATACCTGCCACCGTGGCCACCAGCATTCGTACCCGGTAAAGATCTGCAGGCCTGTCCCCGTGACAGGCCTGCTTTTGAAAGGAGCGTTGGCCGTGAACAGTCTGATCAATTCGGTGATCAGTTTCATTCTTTTCTGGGTGCGGTATGCGGCCAACGGCCTGTATACCGCTCTTTCCAGTCCGGAAAGCGGCGGTCTTATGGAATGGATTGCAGCCAACTGGAAAGTGCTGGCAATCTGCATGTGCGCTGCAGGCCTTGTGGTGGACGGGATTGTCTACATGCTCAGATGGCAGCCGCACCGTGTCTGGATCAGCTTTTTCCGCCGTCTCCGTGACCACCGTCGCGGTGTGAAACCGGTTTCACTGTATGAGACGCAGGAGCAGGTGCGCATGGGGTATGTGCCACCGGAAGATGACGTCTATGAAGTGGAGGAAGGCGTGGAGGCCAAACCGCTGGAAGAGCTTCAGTACATGGACTTCACCACCGACGGATACTGGGGCGATGAAATGAGCGAGCAGGTGGAAAAGGATGAGGAGATGCCGGCGGATGTAACGGAACGCCGCCGCCGCAGTCAGAACCTGCCGAAAAAGAACCGGAAGCGGCTGCTGACACTGCTGACAGATGAGGATGATCGGGTGCCGCGTATCCGATATGAAGCACCTATGCAGGCCGGAGACAAGCGGGAAGCTTTTCATGAGCCCTATATCCCTCCGCAGTGGAAGGAACCCGGTGTGAACGCTTCCATTCCCAGAACAAGACACCGTCGGGGGAACAGAACATGACAGGATTGCCGGATGCCTTTGTCAGCCTTATGCGCCAGCAGCTCGGAGACGAGGCGGATGCGTTGCTGCGCGCTCTTGAGGAAGAACGGGTAAGAGGTCTGCGGTTCGGCGGAAAAAGGAGTCGGACGGATGCGAAAATCCCGGGCATACTCGAAAGGATTCCCTATGCCCGGGACGGGTATTATCTGGAAGAGCAGTCGCCCGCGGGTGCCATGATCGCCCATGAGGCAGGGCTGTATTATCTGCAGGAGCCCGCGGCCATGCTGCCCGCGGCCGTACTCTGTCCACAGCCGGGCGAGCGCATCCTGGACCTGTGTGCCGCACCGGGCGGCAAGTCCACGCAGATTGCCGCGGCCATGGAAGGCCGGGGCCTGCTGGCTGCCAATGAGATCGTGCCGTCCCGGGCCCGGGTACTGTCCGGGAATCTTGAGCGCATGGGAATCACAAATGCCCTTGTCGTCAGTGCAGAGCCTGCGGAGCTGGGCAGGCGCTGGCCGGCTTTTTTTGATGCCGTTCTCGTGGACGCACCCTGCTCCGGAGAAGGCATGTTCCGGCGTGTACCGGAAAGCCGGAGCGAATGGTCCATGAGCGGCGTGGAAGGCTGTCAGAAGCGGCAGCGGGAGATTCTTGCTGCTGCAGCGGGTATGGTGCGGCCGGGCGGGCGCCTGGTGTATTCCACATGTACGCTGAATCATCTGGAAAATGAGGACAATGCCGCGTGGTTTCTGGAACATTTTCCGGAGTTTCAGATGCAGATGTTCTCGCTTCCCGGTGTCGGTGAAACGCCGGGACACTTTACCTGCTACCCGCACAGATTCCGCGGGGAAGGCCAGTTTGTGGCATGCTTCCGCAGGGCGGGCGATGATGTCTGCCCGGAACTGCCGGGACTTCCGGAGGCGGAGGCCAAGGACCGGAAGCTGCTGAAGGAGTTTGCATCCTTTGATAGCCCGGTGCAGCACTTTGGGGATACCCTGGTATCGCTGGAGACATGTCCGGAACTGCGGGGCCTGAAGGTATTGCGCTGCGGGCTGCACCTGGGAAGCGTGCGTTCCGGACGCTTTACGCCGGACCATGCATGGGCTGTGTCGGTCAAAAGGCCGGAACTTCCTGAAATCCAGCTCACCGATGAACAGGCACTGCAGTATCTGGCCGGTGAAGTGATCCGGGATGTGGAGGGACGCGGCTGGGTGCTTGCGTGCTGGAAGGGGCTGTGCCTCGGGTTTGGCAAGATTTCCGACGGCATCATGAAGAATCATTATCCCAAGGGTCTCAGGAAAACGCATCTGAGTCTTGGGGAGGACTGCGGGGAGAATCTATGACGGGAAAGGAACGGGTCTTTTCAGAACTGGCCCGGTTGAATGCCATGGTCTGCCCGGTGTGCGGGGAAGCCCTGGAGCGGTCGGGAGACAGTCTGGTCTGCGGGAAGGGGCATACCCTGAATGTGAACCGCAAGGGCTATCTGAATCTACTGAGCCGGAAGATGGACAGTTTCTATGATGAAACCCTGTTCGAAGCAAGAGAGCGCGTGTACATGTCCGGCCTCTACAGACCGGTTCTTGAAACGATCATGCGGGATATACCGCAGGGAGCCCGGCGGATTCTGGACTGCGGATGCGGAGAAGGCTGGTATCTCACGGAACTGCTTGGCTCACGGCCGGAACTCATGGGTGCCGGCGTGGATCTTTCCGTGCCGGCCATCACCCGGGCGGCTCATCGCGGCAGAGGCGTGTTCATGGTCTGTGACATCAAGCATCTGCCTTTTGGCAGTGCTGTGTTTGATGTGGTGCTGGATATACTGACGCCCGCGGACTACGCCGCCTTTGCCAGGGTGCTGAAGCCGGACGGGGTTCTGGTGAAAGTCTATCCGGGCAGGGAATACCTTCGGGAAATCCGGGAAAAGCGCGGCATGCCGCTGTACGAAGAGGGTTCGGTGGAGGCCTGGCTTCAGGAGCATACCCGGCAGTGCCGCGTGGAACGGGTGACCTGCCGGCAGCGTCTGGACGCCGCTGTCTGGAAAGACCTGGTATATATGACGCCGCTGAATCAGGATCTTTCGGACCAGGACAAGGAACGACTGGCGCAGGATGCATCGCCTGAGGTAACATTGGACCTGAATGTGGCCGTGTGCCGCTTTTCCTGAGGCAGATCCGGAAGAAACAGAGAATATGCAGGGAATGTGCATTGCCCAAAAGCATGTTCCGGATGGAAAAATGCAGGCACAGCCGGAATCTGGCGGCTGTGCCTGCATTGTCTTTTGAAACGTTTTCTGAGTGGCTTGTCAGGCCCTGAGTCTGATGGCCAGGCCGTTTGCCGCGAACAGCGGCAGCTGTTCGGGCAGCTGGCAGAGAAGAACGCCCATTTCCTGACGGAAGGGAACCTCTCCGGCGCCGAGCAGGCGGACGCTTTCCACCTTCTGGTCGGCAAAGGAGCGCAGTACGGCGGTGGTTCCGGGCTTTGCACCCATCAGGAAGGCGTACACCGTGCCGTCTTTGCAGGTGAAGCGGACATCCGTTTCATCCCAGTCAGTTTTGTTTTCCGTGAACCCTTCGATCTTGACGCGGGTGCTGCCCTCACCGAAGACATGCCAGGGCCGGGTATCATAGATGCCCTCGCCGGCGACGGAGAACCAGGCACCGAGCCGGTCCAGAATCCATTCGGCGTCCTCGTCAATGGTGCCGTCCGGCTTCTGGAGCACGTTGAGCAGCATGGTTCCGTTCTTCGAGGCGATATCCACCACCATCTCCACGATCTGTTCCGGAGACTTGTAGGGACTGTGCACATCATAGAACCAGTTGCCGATGCAGGTATCGGTATGCCAGGGCGCTTCAAAAATGCCGGGAAGCTGGCTCTTTTCAATATCCAGTGTACCCACTTTCCAGATCTCGGGACGCCGGTCTTTCTGAAGATAGACAGCATGGTTTTCCCCGTGATCCGAGATGGATGTGTTGTACAGATGCGCCACTGCCTTGAGGCCGGGCACGTACTCGCTGGGCACCATGGGCTTTACCACGTCCTCCCAGCACTCACCGAAGGGCAGTGCGCCGTCGGAATAGAGCAGGTCCGGGTGAAAGCGGTCAATCATTTCCTGTACGGCTTTCAGCCAGTAGGCCTGGAACTTTTCGTTCCGGGTATGCCATGGCCTGGCCACACCGGGATTTTCTGTACCGTATTCGTAATTGTCATGATAGAAGTCCCTGTAAGCGGGATCGTTGCCGTCATAGGGCACGCCGGCATAGGGACCGGTGCTGTCGGCGCCTTTGTTGACACGCCACCAGCTGAAGGAGGCGGCAAGGTGCTCGGTGATGCCGAAGGGCAGCCCGAAGAGACGGGCCTCATTCTGCCAGGCCTGAACGATGTCACGGTGCGGGCCGACATTGACGCTGTTCATGCGGTTGACCTGGGAATCATAATTGAAGAAATGATCATGGTGCGTTGCCTGGCAGACGAAATAGCGGGCGCCGGCACGCACATATTTCTCCATAAGACTGTGGGGATCGAACTGCTCTGCTTTCCACAGGGCGCAGATGTCCTTGTAACCGAATTTCGAGGGATGTCCGTAGTGGCGTACGTGGTATTCATACTGGGGCGTGCCCTGGATATACATGTTGCGGGCATACCAGTCACCGAACATGGGGACGCTCTGGGGACCCCAGTGCGCCCAGATACCGAACTTGGCGTTGCGGAACCATTCCGGACAGGAATAGGCATACAGGGAATCAAAGGTTGGTTCAAAGGCCATATTCGTTTTCCTCCTTCCAGATGGCCCTATCTTATCACATTCTTCCATGGCGTGACAATCTTGTGCAGACGATTCTCCTCTGATACACTCTGTATGGAAAGGAAGGTAAGGGAATGACGCTTGCGAATTATCATACCCATACCCGGATGTGCGACGGAAACAACACGCCGGAGGAAATGGTCGGGGAAGCGCTCAGGCAGGGCCTGAAAGCTCTGGGGTTTTCAGGACATATGGATCAGGATATCCATATGGACTTTCCTGCCTATGTGCATGAAGTGCGGCGGCTCCGGGAAAAGTACCGGGAGAAGCTGGATATCCTGGTGGGTGTGGAACTGGACGCGCTTTACCGGCCGGAAACGCTGGAAGGCGCGGAATACCGGATCGGGTCCACTCACTTTCTGGATGTGGAGACGGAACTGGATACGGGTGTGGACGTGTCCGCGGAAAATCTCCGGGCGCTGACAGATCAGTGTTTCGGAGGAGATCCCTATCGGATGGTCCGTGCGTACTATGCCCTGGAAAGCCAGGTGGTGGAACGGACGGACTGCAGCTTTGTCGGGCACTTCGATCTCATTACGCGGTTCAATGATGACATGCGTCTGTTTGACGAGGAAGACCGGAGGTATATGGACCCGGCACTGGAAGCCATGGAAGCGCTCTGCCGAAAAGATGTGCCCTTTGAGATCAACTGCGGTGCGTTCAACCGGGGCAGAAAGAGGGAACTTTACCCCAGGCAGTCGCTTCTGCGCGCGCTGCATGACTTCGGCGGAAGGATTCTTATCTCCTCGGATGCCCATGATGCCGCGCATCTCACAGGAGGATTTGATACAGCGAGGGAGCGGGCAAGGGATGCCGGATTCCGGGAAGTATGGCATCTGCGTCATGAAGGAAATGGCGTACAATGGTATGCGGAAGCCCTGTAAGGAAACACGGATACAAAATCACCGCCGCGCATAATTTCACGCGGCGGTGATTTGGGTCTGAGCAGAGAAGCGATATGGCGCCGACAGCATACCGCTGTCAGAGCATTTTATCAGCCTTGAGCACAAAATGGGAAAGCTTGGAAACAAGCTTCGGATCCCCGCGCAATGCCATGGCTTCAGCACGGTTGAGCGGATTATCCGGAGAGCTGTTTTCCAGGGCGAGATTCATGAGCCGCAGGGTTTCATCCCATTCCTGCGGCGCGGCTTCGCGTCCGCCGATGTGATCGATTTTTCCCAGGACATTGCAGCCCATGAAGAATACGGAATCATTGGCCAGGGGCACAAACTCCGGATAATGCTTCTCCATGTACTTGACCGTGGCAAAGCGGGCATGAATGCCGTCCATCTGCTGGCGGATATTGACGTTGGTGGAAGTGGAGTTGAGACGGACATAATAATTGTAGACAAACCGGTTCACCACAGCACCGCTGCCGGCAGCGTCAAGCAGGTGGGGCAGAAGATAAATATCCTCGTAGATCATGCCCACCGGAAAGCGCGCGCTGGCAAAAGCGTCCCGGTGAAAAATCTTGGTCCACATATGGTTGAAGTTGACACCGGAAGTCAGGAAATACTTCTGAAGTTCTCTCGGGGTATTGAACACGCCGGGTTTGGCAGGAACGGGGCGGGTAAAGCGCATATGCTGGGTGACGTGACACTCGCGGTAGGCACCCATGGCCATGCGCGTGCCGTGCTCCATCACGGCCAGGAACAGGGTTTCAATGCCCTGTGGCGGAACGATATCATCACTGTCAGCTGAGCAGATCCATGTACCCTTGGCTGCCTGAATGGCACTGTTGCGGGCGGCGGAAACGCCGTGGCTCTTCAGCGCATGAATGGTGCGGAAGCGGTCATCCTGGCGGGCAATGGATTCGATAATTTCCGAGGACTCATCGGACGACCCGTCGTCCACCAGCAGGATTTCAAGATTCTTGTATGTCTGGGCAGCGATGGATTCCGCACTTTTCTTCAGATATCGGGCGGAATTATGTACGGGCACCACCACAGAAATCAGCGGTAGCTGTGATTTGGAAAAGTCTGAAAGCGTAAGCTTTTCTTTCATATGGATAAAGTTACTCCTTTTCATCCGGCACATGTTCTGCCGGAAAGAAATCAGGGTATCATTTTACTATTCTACGGCAAGGCGATAATTCCTGCAGAAGCGGTTTCTGCGGCACTATGTATGGGAAAGCTGAATGATTATCTGAAGGAAATCCTGGTCAAGTGCACCATGTACAAGCCCGAGGAAGTCCACGATCCCATGGCTCAGGAATACATGAACCGCGGCGGACAGGCCGTCATGGATGAGCAGATGGCAGCCTGGGATGCAGCCCATCCGGCCAACTGATCATACCCTGTGAAAACAGACTCAGTCTCCGGGGAGACTGCTGTGTGCAGTTCCCCTTTCTGAGTTTTGGGAGCCTTCATTGACAAATCAGGCAGGCCATGATAGCATGCCTCCTGGCAGCCATAGCTGCCATAAGCCCGCAGAAGCGGGCGGTGTTTTCAGAAAAAAGGGAATTGGAAGCGAAACCGGTATCATGAAGGTGCCGAAGGTCATCTGAAGATGTCTTCCGGCGCCTTTTTTTCGTGCAAGAAAAATATGAGGAGGATAAGAAGGATGAACTTTTGGAAGAAAATGACCGTGTATGCAGCGGCCGTGTGTCTAATGTGCACCATGACCGCAGGCGCATCGGCGTCCACGTTTGTGGATGCGCATGGCAATGAAATCACACTGGATGATACTCTGCAGGCGACCAGTCAGGTAGTGCTCCGCGGGGCGGACAATGCTGCCCGGGCGGGTGAAACCAATCTCGGTGATCTGTGGACGGACGCACTTCGCTGGTTTGCCGTTTCGGGAAACATCAATGCGTATTTTGAGGAAGATGATGTCACCGCCGGGAATACGGCGGTGGATGCAGATGCTGAGCACACGGTGGCCCTGTGGAACGGCGGAAATCTGCGCGCTGATCTTCCGGCGGGCACATTCGGTGCGGAACAGCTGGCTGAGGTGCTTCCGTATCCCAACAAGGTGGCCGTGGTCTACATGACCGGCGCCCAGCTGCTGGAAGCCCTGGAAGCGGCTTCCCAGGGCCTGCCCTGCACGGAGGAGACCGTGGACGCGTGCGCTTCCTTCATGCAGGTGTCCGGCATGCAGTACAGCGTGGATACCACTGCTGCGTATGACAGGGGTGAGGCCTACGGCGAGCACTGGTTCCGGGCAGCCAGTCTGGGACGGGTAAGCATCACGGATATCGGCGGCAGTCCCCTGGATCCGGAAGCGGTCTATGCAGTGATCACCAGCAACGCGAACCTGAATGGAATGGATTCGTCCTATATGTTCAAGGAAGCGGCGGAAGCGAACGAAAAGAGCACGGTGACCACAGCGGTCGTCCGGGATGTGATCTGGATGTATATTGCCGGGGAACTGGGCGGAGAGATCGGCGAAGCCTATCAGGATGCCCAGGGCAGGATTGAAGTAAAGTAAGCAGAAGGGGACATGACGCCTGCTGGTCCATATACCCTGTGTGCGGCTCGGCGGCGTCATGTCCCCGATGATGTTCCGGTGGAATGGGAGAACGATATGCGGGAAGAGATACAGCGTGTTGTGCGTGAAATGGAAAAGGTGATTGCGGGCAAGCGTGAGGTGATGGAGAAGATCCTCATGGCCATGCTGGCGGACGGGCATATCCTGCTGGATGATGTCCCGGGCGTCGGAAAGACAACGCTGGCTGTGGCCCTCAGCCGGACTGTGGGCCTTACCTGTCAGCGGATCCAGTTTACGCCGGACGTGCTGCCCACAGACCTGACAGGCTTTTCCATGTATGACCGGTCTGAAGGCGCGTTCCGGTATCAGCCGGGCATGCTCAGCCGCGTCAATCTGGTGCTGGGTGATGAAATCAACCGCGCATCGAGCAAGACGCAGTCCGCGCTTCTCGAAGCCATGGAAGAGCGGCAGGTGAGCGTGGACGGAAACACCTATCCGATGGAAACGCCTTTTCTCGTCATTGCCACCCAGAACAGTGTCGGGGCGGTGGGTACCCAGCGCCTGCCCTATGCACAGATGGACCGTTTCCTGGTCCAGCTGTCCATGGGGTACCCGGATTATGACGCGCAGATGCAGATGCTGCGAAGCCGTCAGGGCGTGAATCCGCTGGATCAGGTGCAGCAGGTGATGAGCAGGGAGCGCCTGACAGGCATGCAGAAGGAAGCAGGGAATGTAAATGCAGGCGAACCCATTCTGGACTATATTACGCGCCTGACCATGGCGTCACGGTCTGTCCAGGGCGTGGATGTGGGCATCAGTCCCCGCGGAGCCCTGTTTCTGGACCGGATGGCCAAGGCCAGGGCATATATGGAAGGCCGGGACTATGTTACCGGGCAGGACGTACAGGAAGTGTTTGCGGATGTCTGTGCGCACCGGATCCTCCTGACGCCCGAGGCGGAGGCATCGGGCACGCAGGTGCGCGATGTGCTCCGGAGACTTCTGCGTGAAGTGGAAAGCCCGGACCGGCATGCGGGCAGGATGAGGACTGACAGGGCATGAAGAAAACACGTGTGCTGTACCTGATCTGGCTGCTTGCGGCGATGTTTCTGTATTTCTTTGAAAACCAGAGCGCAACGCGGATGATGCTTGCTTTCTCCCTTGCGGTGCTTCTGCTTCCCTGCGCGCGCAGGGCGATGCGCAGGGGAAAAACCCAGATTCTGAGACAGAGACGGCCGGAGTGGAAAATGGATGGCCGGCAGGACGCCGGGGGAACCGGAGACATCCGTGAGTACCGGCCGGGAGACCCGGCCGGCAGGATTCATTGGAAGCTTTCCGCTAAGCGGGATGAGCTGCTGGTCAGAACACCGGACATGGAGCCGGAGGAAGAAAAGCGTGAAGTGCTCCGGGAGCGGCGCCTGCCCCGGAAAGAAAAACGGTATCGCGGAACGGGCCTTCTGCTGTGCCTGCTTGTGCTGATTCCGGCATTGTTTCTCCTGGGACTTCCGGGATTCCGTGGCGGACTTCTGGCGGTCTTCAACCGGATATTTGCATCCAGCGAGGCTGCGAACCGGTATGTGTATGAAAGCTTTTCCGGGGCGGATGACCGGTTCCTTGCCGTAAGTGGCGCACTTATGATCTTCTGTGCACTGGATCTGAGCGCCATGGCGGCTGTCACAGGAAGCCGTGTGACTGCCCTTGGGCTTATGGCAGGGCTTGCCGGGGCTCAGGCCTATTTCGGTGTTCTGCTTCCCGGGAGCGTGAACCTGGTGCTGTGCGGCGCTCTGGTGCTGTTTCTGCTGCGCATTTCCCGGCCGCGGGACGTGCTCGCCGTCATGGCCGTGTTTCTGGCTGTCATATTCCTTGTTCTGACTTGTTTTCCGGGCATGGACAGCGGCCTCGAGAACCTGTCAGAACACGTGCGGGATCTGCTGAGCCGCACAAGCGGCACATACAGCGTAGGCGTGCCGGAAAGCGCCGGGGAGGAGAACCGGGTGCGGCATGTGCATACGCGTTCCATGAGTCAGGGAGACGGAAGCGCCGATCCTGATCGGGAGTTCCGGCTGGTCAGCGTGGAGGAAGAACAGATTTCCATGCCGCACTGGGTCAATTATCTTCGGATTGTACTGCTGCTTCTTCTGACCGTACTGCTCATGATTCTTCCGTTTCTGCCGTTTCTTCTGCTCAACCGGAAGCGCAGAAGGGCCATGGAAGCGCGGAGCGTGTTTCACTCTGAGGATATCGCGGACGCAGTGTGTGCCATCTTTCAGCATGTGATCCGGTGGCTGGATGCCATGGGCTATGGAAGCGGCAATATGCTGTACAGGAAGTGGCCGGATGCGCTGAAGGGGAGAATGCCGGATGCGTATGTCGCATCCTTTGCTGCCTGCTCAGAGATGTTTGAGGAAGCAGCCTACAGTGATCATCCCATGGAGGAGCGGCAGCGGGAACAGATGCTTTCCCTGCTGGAGGAAACGGAAAAATGCATGAAGGCGGAAGCCGGATGGAAACAGCGGCTCCATCTCATGTTTGGAGAATGCCTATGGATCTGAGAAAAGCGGGGAGACGGCTGATCCTGGTGCTGCTGCTTGCAGCTGTCTGTCTGGCCCTGTCAGGCTGCCGGACGCGGATCGCGCCGGAAGAGGCGGGCAGCAGGAACGCAGACGGAGAAAGCAGTGTTCCCGGGAAATATACGCCAGCGTCGGAAGAAAACCGGCAGACAGAGGAAGCGGCCGACTCACAGGACACGGACGGAGCAGTGTCTGAGAAAACCGTGGAGGATCCGGAATCGGACCGCAGGGAGTTTGATGAGACAGCGCCGGTGGAGATCGCGGCGGGACTGGACCGACTGCTCCATGCAGAGGGCGAAGGAAACGGAACCCCGGGCGCAGCGGACGAGGGCGGAGCGCATGTGTCGCGTGTGCAGGAGGAAGCAGAGGAAACGGCCACCCAGACGGTACCCGCGGAGAAAGCGGACCAGATGGGCGTGGACGATGAGGCCGAGGCTGCAGATTCTTCCATGACCTATTTTACCGTGCTGATCCAGGACAGGATGCGCAGCCTGTTTGAGTGCCAGCGCGCGAATGTATACTGGGAAACGGATGAGCCATACCGGACCATATACAAAACGTCGCCGGAGCATGCTCTGATTCTGGCCGCGGGAGCCTATGATGTCTCAGCGAGGCTCCTGGAAGAAAACCTGACCGTGGATGACGGCTGGGTGGCCCGGAAACAGCCGGATGTGATCGTGAAAGTTGTGGGATCGGATATCCTTGGCAGACATGCTGCAGGTACGGGAGCAGCAAAACGGACCTATGAAGCGCTCCTCAGACGGGAAGGATGGGCAGGCATTCCTGCTGTTCGACAGAAGCGTGTGCTTCTCCTTTCCAGGGAAATGCTGGAGACTCCATACATGCAGGTGGCCGCCATGCTTGCCCTGGACAAGATATTCCGGCCGGACCTGTTCGAGGACGTGGACCTGGATGAGGCCATCCGGATGCTGACGGAGGAGGCGACCGGTACGGTTCCGACCGGTGTCATGTACTATCCGCCCCTTCCGTGAGTCAATGCTGAGCGCGGCAGGAGACATCTTTATAAAAAGGAGAAATGCGATCAACATGCAGAAACGCAATCTGACAGGCATGCAGGTACAGCGGCTGGCGTATGCAGCCCTGTATCTGGCGCTTGCCCTTGTTCTTCCCTTTGTTACAGGACAGATCCCGGAGATCGGCTCCATGCTCTGCCCCATGCATCTCCCGGTGCTGCTGTGCGGTTTCATGTGCGGAGGATTCTGGGGGCTGGCGGTGGGATTCATTGCCCCGCTTCTGCGGTCAATGCTTTTCGGCATGCCGGCCATGTTTCCGGCGGCTGTTGCCATGGCCTTTGAGCTGGCCGTATACGGTGCCATGGCCGGATGGCTCCGGCAGGCGCTGCCGCGGACACGGGCCATGACCTATGTGGTGCTGATCCTTTCCATGGCGGCAGGCCGTGTGATCTGGGGAACGGTGCGCCTTTTGCTTGCTGGACTGAGCGGAAACAGCTTTACCTGGGCACTGTTTCTGGCAGGCGCCTTTACGAATGCCATTCCCGGGATCATTCTGCAGCTGGTGCTGATTCCGGTCCTGGTCATCGCCATGGAACGGGCAGGGCTTTCCCTGAACCGGGAGAAATCTGCGGCGGGCAGGGCCTGATCAAAGCGTAAAGAAGACGTGCGGTGAATGCTTCACGCCGGAAAATGAATTCTGCAGGAGGCGTCTGATTTCAGGCGCTTCCTTTTTTGCGCATGAATCTGTATTCTGCCGGCTGATTTGTCGCCTGCGGGGCGACCCGCAGACGGGAAGACGTGCTAGAATACAGCTATCCCAGAGAAAAAGGAGGCATATGGGATGTATGGAGCGATTCTTGGAGACATGATCGGGTCTCCCTATGAGTTTGACAGAGGACGGAAGACCAAGGATTTCCCGTTTTTCATGGCGGAAAGTGCGTATACGGATGATTCGGTGATGACCATAGCCGTTGCCGAGGCGCTGATGGACAGCGGCAGTCAGCCGGAGGAAAAGGTCAAGGAAAACCTTGTCCGGTCCATGCGCAGCTGGGGACGCAGATATATGTATGCAGGCTACGGGGTCAGGTTCTACGCGTGGCTGAACTCGGAACACCCCGTGCCCTACGGAAGCTATGGCAATGGTTCCGCCATGCGCGTTTCTTCTGCCGGCTGGCTGTATGACACGCTGGAATATACACGCACCGTAGCAAGATGGACCGCGGAAGTCACGCACAACCATCCGGAAGGCATCCGCGGTGCGGAAGCCGCCGCCAGCGCGATCTTTATGGCGCGCACAGGCAGCAGCCGGGAAGAAATCCGGGAAATGGTCATCCGGGATTATGGATATGACCTCTCCAGAACCTGCGATCAGATCCGGCCGGGCTACCACCATGTGGAAACCTGTCAGAAGACAGTGCCGGAAGCGATTACGGCGTTTCTGGAAGGCAGGGATTTTGAGGACGTGATCCGGACCGCGGTCTCGCTTGGCGGGGACTGTGATACGCTTACCTGCATTGCAGGCGGGATTGCCGAGGCATACTACGGTGTGCCGGATG
>CAMNDE010000063.1:0-19425 GCA_946534895.1 uncultured Clostridia bacterium | reverse complement strand
TGCCACGCCTGTCCAAAGATTCGACGATGCGGTTTGACGAAGCTTTTCATGGTTCACATCTGTTTCTATCCGCAGGGCGTATCCTGACTGTCCAAACCGCGGGACACTGTCCCACAGTTTTCTTTTTCCCGGCCTCATGAAACAATCCTGTTTTTTTCCAGACACTATTGTATTCGGTACAGGTTTGTGCTAGACTGTGCTAAACCGCTTTAGTTGGAGGAAAAAATGGGAAGAACAGTGACGATCGCCACACTGGCACGTGAACTTGGTCTGTCACAATCTGCGGTTTCCAAAGCACTGAACGATTATCCGGATATCGGACCTGACACAAAGAAGCTTGTACTGAGCAAGGCTGAGGAAATGGGTTATTCTCCTAACATGATGGCCCGTAATCTGGCAAAAAAGACGTCAAATTTTATCGGCGTCGTGATCCGCGACGTGTCATCCATATACGGGGAAATGTTCAAATCCCTGAACACGGTGTCCTGGCGTCATGGGCTGAACCTGATCCTTTATGATACCGGGAATAACCTGGATACAGAGCGCCGCTGCATTCAGAACCTGATTGAAACCATGGCCATGGGAATTATTGTGGCTCCGGTGTCCGAGGATGTCGCTCAGATCCGCAGGATGACCCGCGGCCGTGTGCCGGTGGTGTATCTGGGCGGCAAGGTGCGCGTTGATTCCGTAAACTATGTCTGCACTGACAGTGTTTCGGGCACGGAAATTGCCATGCGGCATCTGATAGGCCTGGGCCACAGGAAAATTGTGATGCTCTGCGACCACAAGATGTCAGATTCCCGGAGCCGGAAGATTTCCACGTATCGGAAACTGATGGCTGAGGTCGGGGAGGAAGGCAGAATCCTGCACAGCGACGGTTCTGCAGGTGATCTGACGGAGGCCGGATACAGACTGTGCAGGCAGATGATCGATTCCGGTGAGCGTTTTACCGCTGTTTTTGCGGTCAAGGACATGCTGGCTATCGGCGCGCTCGGCGCGCTGAAGGACGCCGGCGTCCGGGTGCCTGAGGAAGTGTCTGTAGTGGGATACGACGGTATTGATGCCGCAGGTCTGCCTCTCATCGGGCTCACTACAGTGGCACAGCCCAGGCAGGAGATGGCGGAGGCGATCATGGATATTCTTCTTCGGCATGCGGAGGAGCCGTCCCTGGCACCGGAACATTTTCTGGCAAAACCGGAACTGATGCTGCGGAGCAGTACCCGCGCTCTATGACGGGCTGAAGGGCAGAAAACAGCGGCCTGGAGACAGGAACCGTTTTTTCTGGAGCTTTACGAAAGCGCTTTCGTAAACTTGAAGCATGGATTAAACAGGGGATTCCTGTTTAAGAAAAAATCATCCACAGAGATGGTGAAGGAGGCACTTGTTATGAAAAAGATGTTGGCAGTCCTTGTTGCGCTCATGCTGAGCCTGTCCATGATGCTCCCTGTGTTCGCTTCGGCGGAAACAGATGTGCAGAAGGTGATTGCGGAAGCCGCAGGCCTGAGCTGGGATGAGCTTCTGGCAAAGGCAAAGGACGAGATCGGCGAGAATGAACTTCACATTTACGGCACGACTTCCCGGGTGAATGAGGAAACGTTCACGGAGAAGACCGGAATCAAAATCGTGGCGTCCAACCCCAATGACAGTCAGATCTACGAACTGCTGGAAAATGAAACCGGTAAGGGAATCTATGGACCTGACGTGGTTTTGACCCAGGACAGCTTTATGTTGGTCAACAATGCCATCGCCAATGGCTGGCTGGAGAACTATGTACCGGAAGCGTACAAAGCCAATATTCTTGAGTCCGACCAGAATCCTCTGGTCTGTGCGTACTACACCCGCCTGTTCTTCTATAACAATGGCGGACAGGCTGATATGCACCGCTTCACCAACGTGTGGCAGTTTACCGAGCCTGAATATGCGGGTCTGGAATTCAAGAATCCCGTGGATGAAAAAACCAGCATGAACTTCCTCATTTCCATGACAAGCGAGAAGTGGCAGGCCAGACTGGCGGAAGCCTATAAGAGCTATTACGGCAAGGAGTATGAGGCTTCCGGAGAATTTGCCAATATTTCCTACGAATGGATCTACAAGTTCCTGATGAACTGCACCTTTATCTCCAAGGACAGCACGATTGCTTCGGATATTGCGGGCGGTGCTCCCGGGTCTGCTGGACTGTTTGTGTTCTCCAAGCTGCGTTCTGTGGACGCCACCAATATCTCCATCTGCGCCAAGGAAGGCATTGAGGGGTTCGGCGGACTTCTGTATCCCATCTATATCATGATTGCCTCCAACGCGAAGTATCCCTATGCTTCCTGCCTGTATGTCAACTATCTCATGTCCGAGGAAGGATATCAGAATGTATTCGGCAAGGATATGGGTTCCTACTCTGCCAACAGTGCGACCGGCATCAGCGAGAACGCGGTCAGCTACGGAGATGAACCTCTGGCGTTCTGGCAGGAGTGCTGCGTGGTGGAAGATCCCGCCCATGTTCAGAGCGTCTATGCGCTGGCCTATACTCAGATTGCCCAGTGGTGCGCCAGCAAGTAACAGACGGTGAAGGGCAGCGGGAAGCACTGTGCATGGACCATGCGCGGTCTTCCCGCTTTCTCTCCGGACAGTGGAAAGAAAATGGGGGAACGATATGAGCAAGAGCAGAACCGGTGAAGACAAGCATGCCGGCAGGTTCTGGTACAGTGTGAAAAGCTATTTTTCCGTCCAGGCAAATGTGCTGATCGTGGTTTTTGCCATAGTGCTGGCTGTTCTGACCGTGTATCCAATGTTCTCTGTCGTTCGTTCAGCAGTGACGGTAGGGAACATGGATTCGATGATGTACAATTCCCTGTTCGGACTGAAACTGAAAAACGGGGATCTGACACTGCTGAATTTCAAGATGCTCCTGGGCAATGCGTTTAATTCAGAATACAGTTCTTCCTTTTTCTGGAAGCCGCTGTGGAACAGTCTGCGCATGTCCGCCTACGCATCCGTGATCGCCATTCTGCTTGGCGGCATTGTGGCCTTTCTGATCACGAGAACGGATATCCACTGCAAGAAATTCTTTTCGTCCGTATTCATTTTTCCCTATATTATGCCGTCCTGGACGCTGGCGCTTGTATGGAAGAATGTGTTTGCCAATTCTACAGTGGGCACCGGTGTGGTCGGCATGCTGGAGAGCCTCACGGGCATCTGCGTTCCGGCGTGGTTCGTGTATGGTATTTTCCCGTGCTCTATTGTCATGGGCATCCACTATGCGCCGTTTGCCTATATACTCATTGGCGGAACGCTGCGGAACATGGATGCCAACCTGGAGGAGGCTGCCACGATCCTGCAGGCGGGAAGAGCGCGTATTCTGAGAAAAATCACCATCCCCATTGTGATGCCTGCCCTGTTTTCTACGGTGCTTCTGGTGTTTTCCAGCACTATGGCATCCTACGCAGTGCCGGTGTTTGTGGGATCCCCGGGAAACTTCTTTGTACTCTCTACACGCCTGAGCTCTCTGTATAATTCCACGTATTCGGGTCAGGCTTTCGTGATGACCATTGTTCTGATTCTCTTCGGCGTCATGCTTCTGGGCATCAACCAGTGGTTCACAGGCAAGCGCAAGTCCTTTACCACGGTCACGGGAAAATCCGGGCAGGTTTCCTATATCCGGATCGGGAAATTCAATGTAGTACTCACGGTGGTGCTGGTGATCCTGCTTTTCCTGATCTCCATTTTCCCCATCATCTCCTTTGCGCTGGAATCCCTCTGTGAGACGCAGGGTGATTACTCGCATCTGACACTCCGATACTGGTTCAGCCGGGAAAATATCGGAGGCTATGCGGTAAATGTGGGCAATGGAATCCTCTTCAACCGAAGCATCTGGAGCGCACTGGGCGGGAGCATACGCCTGTCCCTGATTGTGTCTCTGATTGTGGGTACCTGTGGCATTCTCATCGGATATGCTGTGGCCCGAAAGCGGGGCACCAAGCTGGCAGCGCTGGTCTCCGGCCTTTCCTTCTTCCCGTACCTGGTGCCGTCCATGGCCTTTGGCGCGATTTTCCTGGCTGTATCCTCAAAGCTCACTTTCCTGCGAGGCACCATGCTGCTTCTGGTTCTGGTGGGCTCCATCAAGTATCTGCCCTTTGCCAGCCGCAGCGGCACCAATTCCATGCTTCAGCTCTCCGGTGAAATTGAGGAAGCGGCGGTGATCGTCGGCGCTTCCTGGCCAAAGCGTATGCTCAGGATTCTCTTTCCCATTCAGAAGTCATCGTTTATCAGCGGCTATCTGCTGCCGTTTGTATCCTGCATGCGGGAACTGTCTCTGTTTATCCTTCTTACCACAAGCGGAACCCTGATCACGACCCTGCTGTCCTATTTTGATGAGAAGGCAGTTACCCAGATGTCCAATGGCATCAACCTTCTGATTGTTCTCATTGTGCTGCTGGTCAATTTTGGCACCAACAAGCTGACCGGTGCTTCCATCGACAAAGGAGTAGGAGGAAACTGACATGCCCAAGATCACTCTCAGACACGTAACAAAGCAGTGGGGCAAATTCATCGGTGTCAACGATCTGAACCTGGAGATCGAGGACAGGTCCTTTGTGACGCTGCTGGGTTCCTCCGGCTGCGGAAAGACCACGACACTGCGTATGATTGCAGGCCTGGAAACCCCGACCCGCGGTGAGATCTGCTTTGATGATCGGGTGATGTTCAGCAGCGAAAAGAATATCAATGTTCCGCCTGCCAGGCGTGAAGTGGGTTTTCTGTTTCAGAATTATGCACTCTGGCCGCACATGACGGTTTATCAGAATATTGCATTCGGTCTGGAAACACTGAAATGGAAAAAGCAGGCAGTCGCCGAGCGGGTGGCGGAAATGCTCCGGACCATGAAGATCGAGCAGTTTGCCGAGCGCTATCCCGCCGAGCTTTCCGGCGGACAGCAGCAGCGCGTGGCGATTGCGCGGACGCTGGCTCCCAAGCCCAGGGTGCTTTTCATGGACGAGCCTCTGAGCAATCTGGATGCCAAACTCAGGGGAGAAATGCGCACAGAGCTTAAGCGGCTGCACCGCGACATGGGATCTACGTTTGTGTATGTGACCCATGATCAGTTGGAAGCCATGACACTGTCCACCAAGATATGCCTGATGAACGAGGGCGTGCTTCAGCAGTATGCACCTCCGCTGACTGTATACAACCGGCCGTCCAATCTGTTCGTGGCGGACTTTGTGGGAAATCCCGCGATGAACATCGTGAAGGCCGGAGCACGGAAGATATCCGCCTCCACGGCCGAGATTGATGTGTTCGGAAGACATGGATTGTTTCAGGCAAACGAGGACTTTGAACTGACCTCCGGGCAGGTGTGCCTTGGCATTCGGCCCGAATTCCTTCCGATCGGCGACGCCGGACAGCTGGAGGGCCAGGCCTATTCCACCCTGCCGGCGGGCATGGAGACAACGGTCAAGATCAAGATAGCGGATGAGATCCTTTCTTCTGTGGTGTTCGGCGCCATTGACTATGAGACGGATGCCAGGATCCGGTTCGATATTGCCGGAAACGGGATTCTGATGTTTGAGCCTGATTCGGGCCTCATGCTGGCCAGCGGCCGAATCAGTATGGAAAAGGAGAAGTGCTGAATGAAGTATGGCATTCCGACGCTTATGGAGTTTCCGGATGTGGAAAAACTGGCGGAATTCTGCGCGGAGCAGGGGTTCGGATTTGTGGAGATGAACATGACGTTTCCCTGGTTCCAGGCAGACAGCGTGGACGCGAAAAAGCTCCGGGAACTGAAAAAACGTTATGGAATTGATCTGACCATTCATCTCCATGACCAGGTGAATCCGTTTGAGTTTTCCCCGGAAATGCGCAGGGGAAGCCTTGAAAACGTCCGCTTTGCCATGGAGCTTGCCTGCGAACTGGACATTCCGCGGATGACCATGCATCTGCTTCCGGGCACCTATTCGTCCATCAACGGAGAAAAGACCTATCTTTACAGCAGATGCAGGGAGCGGTATCTGGAACTTGTGACGGAGTTCAGGGATATGGTGGATGCGCGTCTGAGGGGAAGCCGGACCGTCCTGTGCATAGAAAACACGTCAGGGTACCATGCGTTTCACAGGGATGCGATTAAGCGCATGCTGGAGTCCGGGGCGTTCGGGCTTACCTTTGATACAGGACATAACTACAAATCCGGAGGAAAGGATGAGGAGTTTATACTCGGGCATGCGGAAAGACTGAAGCATTTTCATATTCATGACTGTACCATCAGCTCAAATCATCTTGCCATCGGAGCAGGCGGACTGGATGTCATGCGCTATCTTCGCATGGCAGAAGAAATGGGCTGCATGGTGGTCACGGAGGTCAAGGAATCCGGTGCACTCATCCGTTCCAGAGCGTTTCTTGAACAACATGACATGTGGTGAAAAGGGCAAAGCATGCTGTGTGCAGCCGGCCGCGGATAGGTTCTGCGGCCGGCTGTTTCCGCTTGAGGAACATTCTGGCTGGGAAAACTGGCAGGAAATCGGTTCCCTGCGTGTAACAAACCTGACTTATGTGCGTATACTTGAGTGAAGAGGGCAGGTGATGCGGATGGAGACGGACCGGGAGCTCATGGAACGGATGAAGCGGGGAGACAACGATGCACTGGGAATGCTGATCCTCCGGTGGCGGGAGAAGGGCGAGGCCTATGCGTATCGTATGCTCCGGGACCGGCAGCTGGCGGAGGATGCGGTGCTGGAGGCTTTTGCCCGCATTCATGCGTCCCGGGAAACCTGTGATACGCGCTATGCGTTCAGCACCTATCTGTATGTCGTCATCCGCAGAGTCTGCATTGACGAGCTCCGGCGCCTCAGGCGCGCGCCGCTTCTTCGGGCAGATGACATGCCCGAGCCTTTCGTGGACTCGGCGGAGGCCGAATACATGGCGCGATGGGAGCGCACAGGCCGCATGCAGAGAATTGCGGAATTGGATGAACGGGACCGCCGGCTGCTTCTGGGGTTTGCCCTGGAGGGAAAGAGCACCCGGGAGCTGGCCAGGGAAAACGGAATGACAGACGGCCAGGTCCGGATCCGTCTGCACAGAATCCGGAAACGGCTGAAGAAGGAAGAGGGGGACGCGGAATGAAGGAAACCTATATGGACCGTGTACTGGCACGCAGCCGTGAACTGAGCGTGCTGGAGATGGCGGCGGACAGGATGCCGGAGGCGTTTTCCATAAAGAAATGGCTCATTGCCTTTACCTTTGGCATGGCAGGCATTCTGTATCCTGCGGTGAGCGCGGCAATGGCGTGTCTGGCATAAGGGAGGAACATGGGAAGATGCAGACTGAGACGAGGAAAAAGAAGAAGGAAAAAAAGAGCTTTGCGCGCAATGTGCTGGAATGGGTATGTACGCTGCTGGCGGCGCTGGTGTTTGCGCTTGTCATCCGGTCCTTTGTGTTTGAGTTTGTGAAGGTGGACGGCGCGTCCATGGAGCGCACGCTGACGGACGGCGAGACCATGCTGGTGACCAAGTTTGACTATTCCAGCACCTGGCTCAGCCTGCCCTGGCAGGACAGGGAAAGCCAGGAACAGGCGCGGAGAATCACCTTCGGCGGGAACCCGCAGCGGTTTGATGTGGTGATCTGCCGGTATCCCGGCCGCGGGGCGCAGAACTTTGTCAAGCGCGTGATCGGACTTCCCGGGGATACGGTGGAAATCCGGGACGGCATTCTCCTGGTCAACGGGGACCGGTATGAGGAACCGTATGTGGATGACGCCTTCCGGGTGCCGGGCGGCAGCAACGGGTACGCTTTCAGGCCGTATACCGTGCCGGAAGGGGAATACTTTGTCATGGGCGATCACAGGAACAATTCCAATGACAGCCGTGCCCAGGGCAGTATTTCGAGGGATATGATTGTGGGCCATGTGCGCTCGGTGATCTCGCTGAGCGGAATCCGGGGCATTGAATAAGAGCACAGAACATGGAAAAAGGACTGCCGGCGGCAGTCCTTTTTGCTGCAGAGAAATCAGGGCGTTCCGATCAGCATGACCTCGGCCAGGCCGCCTGTGCCCGACAGTCTGAGGGAAGTGATCTCGCGCGCTTCAAAGGGCAGGATCAGGCCGGCACCGGGCGTGGAAGACGCTTCCACGCTGATGTCCAGGCACCATGCGTCATTGAGGATGATCCGGCCGGAGAAGGATTCCCCGGGCAGGGGATGGATGAGGATCATGTCCGCCGTGACCGGTGCGTCAAAGGTCCAGGCGGTATCCGGATCCTGCAGGCCGTATGCCGGGTCTGCGATGCACAGGTCGCCGTCGCTCAGCTTCCTGTCCGGATCTCCGGTGCAGGCGGCAAGGGGCAGGTGACTGACAAGCCCGAGCTCCTTCAGGGGGCGGAGCTGAGGTGCCAGGGTCGGGCCGGAAAGGAAGGCGGTGCCGTCAGTGTGGAACCCGGCGCGGTCAAGACAGAGCTGACGGTTGCCGGAGGGATTCTGCAGATAGGTGTGCGTATGATAGGCGGTGAACAGTTCGTCCCCGATGGTGACAAAACTGTTGTGTCCGGGCCCGGAAACGGTCAGGGTGCCGTTTTCGTAGACCGGGCCCAGCAGCGGGCACGGGTCCTGCTTTTCATAGGGCCCGAGTACATGATCGGACACGGCTACGTCCACGGAATACTCGCTCATCCAGTAGGCGTTGACGGAATAGTAGAGATAATAGCGTCCGTCATGGAAGACCACGGCGGGACCCTCGTTCCACTGCCAGTCGCCGGAGCGGGTTTCCCAGCTGCCTTCCGGCGTGGTGAGCAGCACGGGATCACCGGCCAGGGAGAGCAGGTCAGGGGCCAGCGGTGCGCCGTAGATCTGACTGACATGCAGGGAGCCGATCTCGTTCTCGGAGCAGTCGCGCACGTAGATCAGGTATGGCTGACCGTCCGTGTCAAAGCAGAGCGTGGCGTCAATGGTGGCGTACCCGAGCTCCATGAGTGGATGCCCCAGGGGATCGGTGTACGGGCCTTCCGGCTTTTCGGCAAAGGCGATGCCGGTGCGCAGGCTCTGGGTTTCCCGGGCGCGCGCCGTGAAGAGCATGACATAACGGTCCCCGATATGGAAGACTTCCGGAGCCCAGTAATCACCGGACGCCCAGGAAACTTTCTGCAGGGCCTTGCTCTTTTCAAACGTGGCAAGGTCGGTGCTCTTCCAGACATTGAACCCGATGGGTCCGCCGGTGGCAAAGACGTAATAGGTGCCGTCCTCCTCGAGCACGAAGGGATCGCCGATGTCCTTCACGCTGCGGGGATTGGAGACAAAGCGGTCCGCGACGGTTTCGGCAGGGAGCGTTTCAAGGCTCTGAAGCGATTCTGCGCGGGCGGGGGAGATGCTGGCGAGAACAGCCAGGAGACAGACAAGAATGGCTGCGGCAGCGCGCATAACATACCTTCTTTCTAAAACACAGGGCCCGGCAGCGAATGGATGCCGGACCCGGAACATGCTCAGCCCTTTACGCCTGCCTGGACGGAAATGCCCTGCAGGAAATACTTCTGAGCGAGGAGGTAGAGCAGGAAAGGCGGGGTCATGGACACGAGGCAGGAGGCGATCATGTGCGCCCATTTCTGCTCGTACTGGCCGGACAGCAGACGAAGACCGGCGGTCAGTGTCTGGTTATTGACGTCCGTCATGACAATGGACGGCCAGAGGAAGTCATTCCATGAACCGTTGAAGGAGAACAGGGCCACCACGATCATGACCGGCATGATGGAGGGCAGGATGATGTGCAGGTATACCTGCAGACTGCTCGCACCGTCAATGGTGGCGGCTTCGTCAAGCGCCCTGGGAATGCTCCGCATGAAATTGCGGATCAGGAAGATGTTGAACACGCCGGCCAGGCTCGGCCAGATCAGAGCGTTGAGGTTGTTGACCCAGCCCAGCGCGTTGGAAATGCGGAACATGGGCAGGAGGTTCACCACGTTGGGGAACATGCTCATGTACATGAGTGCCCAGAAAATGGCCTCACCGCCCGGGAAATCCAGACGCTCATAGGCGTAGGCGGAAAGGGAGGTGAGAATGACGGTAAAGAACATGACCGAGATGGAGACGATGAAGGAGTTCTTGAACATCGCCAGAATGTTGGCCGTGGTATTGGTACCGCTGCCGCCCACGAACATTTCCACATAGTTGACAACCGTCCACTGCCGGGGAATCAGACGGGTCAGATAGTCCCACGGCCCCTGGGTGGTGGCGAAACTGGTGATGAAATCGGAGTCATACTTGAAGGAATTCAGGATCAGCCACACGACCGGGACAATCCAGATAATGCCCAGAGCGATCATGAACAGCAATGCGATCCGTTTTCCGGCTTTTCCCTGTTTCATTGCACGCCCCTCCTTATTCCGGTGCGTTGGCACGCATCAGTCTGAGCTGGAAGAAGGAAACCACCATAATGCACACGCCCAGCACCAGCGCCATGGCGGCGGACATGCCGGCCACCTGCTTCTTGACGGCGTTTTCCTGAATGTACATCAGAAGCACGGCGTTGGCTTCCTTGTTGGCAAAGCCGGTGAGCATGAGCGGCTGTCCATAGATGTTGAACTGCGCGATGACCGTGGTGACAAAGGTGTACATCAGCGGATAGCGCATGCCGGGAATGGTGATGTGCAGGAACTTCTGCCAGGCTCCGGCACCGTCCACGGCGGCAGCCTCATACTGGTCCGCGGGAATGGACGCGAGCGCGCTCTGGTAGATGACCATGGTGCTGCCGGTACACCACCAGACCGTGACCACCACAATGACGATCCAGGAATAGGGCGGTGTGAACCAGTTCTCCGTGGAGCCCAGGAACTTGTTGACCACGCCGTAGTCCGGGGAGAACATGTACCGCCAGGACAGGGTGACCGTGGTGATGGACAGGAGGCTGGGCAGGTAATACAGGGCCTGGAAGAACTTGTTTCCGCGGCACTTGGTGTTCAGGGCCACGGCCAGGGTCAGGGGCACAAGAATGCAGAAGGGGACGGAGTAGAGGACAAACTTGATGGTGTTCCACAGACCGTTGCGCAGCTGTTTGTAGTAGGTATTGGAAGAATCCAGCAGCATGGTCCGGAAGTTGTCCAGTCCGACGAAGACCGGTTCATTGAACAGGTCCCACTTGGTGAAGGCGGCATAGACGCCGTAGACCGCGGGCGTGATGAAGAAAATGACGAAAAAGATCAGATGCGGTCCGATGTACGCATAGGGCAGAAGGTCCTTGCGGAGACTTCTGCGCGCGTTTTCACTTGTCCACCTGGGCATGCACAGAAGCACAGCGAGCCCGGTGCAGCACAGGGCAAGATAGACCAGCGGATGAAAGGAAGCGGTGATGCCCTTGACATCACGTTTCTTGAAACTGACGCCGGCTTCCTTGAGCGCGGCGCTCAGCGGGGTATACAGCGCGGAATTCGTCTTTTCCCTGGCAAAGAAGATCATGAACAGCGCAAAGGACAGAAATGTCACAAAGGCAAACAGCATTGCAACGTTTCTCCGTCCGTTGATCAGGGCAATGACGGCGGCGGCTGTTCCGACCAGGGCCAGGGGAATCAGGAGAATACTCGCACTGGACAGTGAGAAAAACAGAGCGGGCAGTTTCATATCGGTCTCCACCGTCACATCCTTGACGGTGGTGGTTGCGTGCACCGATGAGAAACAGAACAGGATGACAAAGGCAAGCATCAGGATGAGCGCTCCGATATTTCTTGCCAAACCTGTCTTTTGATCAGAAAGCCTAGCCGTGGACATGCTCCTGCACCTCTTTTCATCTGCGGGAACTGAATGGGAAAACCTGCGGGACAGGGCCTGAGCCCTGTCCCGCAGAACGGGTTTTGGTGATTACTGGGCAGCGATGGCGTCGCTGATTTCCTGATCAATCTGGGCCAGCGCGTCGTCAATGCTGATGGTGCCGTCGACAAAGTCCCAGCCCACGCGGGAATAGGCGGTGTCGAACAGACCCCAGTAGAGGTAGCTGTAGATGGCCAGCTCGTCAGCGCGCTCCGGATCAGCCAGGAAGGCCTGGGGCATATCGACGAATTCGGTGACATCGTTGATGGACAGGTGGGCAGGGCACTGGCCGGCGTCCTTGGCCCAGGTGTAGGAATTCTCACCCATGTAGTTGATGAACTTGGCCACGGCCAGGTCTTCCTCTTCGGTGCGGTTCTCGTCAGCGAACTGCACGAAGTTGTGGGAAGAAGTCCAGGACTTGGCATTGGCGGGATCGTAGCAGATGGCGGGGATCATCTTGAAGTTGATGCCGGCATCCACAACAGCGGCCTTCATCCAGATGCCTTCGGACCAGACCAGCATGTTGCCGGAATAGAACTCGGAGGAATAGTCTGTGTTCTTCACGGTGGTGTAGCCGCCTTCCCACAGATCCTTCATGGTCTCGAACACTTTCTTCATGTTCTCGTTGTTGATGCAGGGATTGATGCCGTCTTCGGACAGGGTCAGGTTGGGATCCAGCTGGCCGTAGTAGCTCAGCAGCTGAGCACGCATCCAGCCCAGGTCGGTGACATAGCCTTCAAAACCGGCGGCCTTGGCCTTGTCGCCCAGTTCCTTGACTTCGTCAAAGGTCAGATAGCCGTCTTCCACATAGCTGTTCAGGTCATACTGATCGAACAGGTCAGTGTTGTAGTAGGTGACATAGGAGTGCACGTCCAGCGGGATGCCGTAGTGCTCGCCGTCGATGTCGGTGCGGGCCCATGCGGCGGAGTTGTAGTTTTCCTGCTTGACACCGGCCTGAGCGATCAGGTCCATGTCATAGGAATACAGCATTTCCTGGTTCACGAAGTTGGGGATGCGCTCGATGTGCACGATGCAGACATCCGGGATGCCGGTGCCGGTCTGCACAGTCAGGGGGATCTTCTGATACAGGTCGTCAGCGGTCATGGGGGTGTGGTTCACGTGCACTTCATCCTGGGAAGCGTTGAAGGAGTCCACCATGCCCTGCATGGTAGCGCCGTCAGCACCGGTGAACACGGACCAGTAGTCGATTTCGATGGGAGCAGCCTGAGCGGTGGATGCCAGAGCCAGAACCATCATCAGGGACAGGACGATCGCGATAGTTTTTTTCATGGGATAACCTCCTTATATTTTTACCGTCCGACCTGGGACGGCGGGAAACAGGATCAAAGGGTCTGATTGGTCAGACTGTCAGGCCCGTGGTTAAGGCTGCGGAAGCGCTGGATGTCCACCTTGGGGCGGCGGTCCGGGGTCAGAAGACCGTTGACTTCCTGCATGACATCCGTCAGCTGGGTGTAGCAGTATCCCTGGCAGTAGGGAATGGCGCGCAGGGCATCCATGAGGCTTCCGAAGCGGGCGAAGAAATCTTCCTCGTTCTCCACCTTGTCGTGATAGCCCCAGGTTTCCATACCGCCGGCATCGCCCTGCAGGCCGATATTGGTGAAGGCAATGCCGCCGTACTCGGTGATCATGAACGCTTCCGTTCCCCGCGGCGTTTCGCCCTCTGCCCAGCAGGGACGCCAGTCGCAGGCGTGCTTTTCCACCTGCTCCCGGCTCTGGAAATGCGCGGCCAGTGTGCTGCCGTCGGCAGCGTAGTCGTGCAGGGCACAGATATCCGTGGTGGTCTGCTCCCAGCCGTCGTTTCCGGACACAAGCCGGCTGCCGTCGCGCGCCTTGACCATGTGATACAGCATGCGGCCGAATGCCTGCTGACGCGGATCGGTATAGATCTGACGCACGCCCCAGGACTCGTTCAGCGGCACCCAGCAGATCAGGGACGGGTGATTCATGTCCCGGTCCATGAACTCTTCCAGGGTGTGCGAAAGCGCGCTCATGCTGCGGCTGCCGAAGTCATAGGCACTGGGAAGCTCGCCCCAGACGAGCAGGCCCATGCGGTCCGCCCAGTAGTAATACCGGGGATCCTCCACTTTCTGATGCTTCCGGGCACCGTTGTAGCCCATGTCCAGGGTGAGCCGGATATCCGTCTGAATGGCCTCGTCGCTGGGCGGGGTGAGCAGGCTTTCCTGCCAGTAGCCCTGGTCCAGCACCATGCGCAGGTAGATGGGACAGTTGTTGAGATAGATGCGGCCGTTCCTGACTTCGATCTTGCGCATGCCGAAGTAGGTCTGCACCTGATCCATGGTCCTGTCCGCCTGCTTCAGGGTAACAACCGTGTCATAGAGCGCGGGCTGGTCCGGGGTCCAGAGCATAACGTGGTCCAGACCGCCGAAAGCGGAGCGCACGCCGAGATCAATGCTTACACGGGTGTCACGGTCACAGATGGAAACCAGCTGTGTGCGCACCGGAGTGCCCTTACAGGAAATGCGGATCTCCGCTTCCAGGGGCTGTGCCGGGATGCGGTTCAGGCTCAGCTCGCAGCTGACGCACTCGTGATCCACGTCCGGGATCATGTGCACGCGCTCCAGGTAAGTGTCTTCCACGGTTTCCATATAGACGGTCTGCCAGATACCGCTCACCGGCGTATACCAGCAGCCCATGAGTCCGCGGCGCCAGTACTGCTTGCCGCGGGGCTGCGCCGTGTCCGGCGTGTCGGTGACGCGCAGACACACATCGTTATCGCCTTCGCACAGGGCGTCCGTGATATCCAGGGCAAAGGGCGTGTATCCGCCTTCGTGGGCGCCCACGTGTCTTCCGTTCACATAGACATCGCAGGCCCAGTCCACCGCTCCGAACCGGAGAAGGACGCGGCGGCCGCAGAATGCGGGATCCGCCTGGAACGTGCGGCGGTACCAGAGAATGGGATGGATCTCATCCGTGGGCCCGATGCCGCTGGCCTTGCTCTGATAGACAAAGGGGACCAGGATTTCCCGGGAAAAGGAATGCCCCGGTTCATTCCAGCGCTGGGCGTTTCCCAGGTCATCGTCATCCATTTCGAACTGCCAGACGCCGTTGAGATTCCAGAAGGAAGGCCTCTGAAAGTCTGGACGCGGATGCTCGTTTCTCGGGATCATGGCTTCCACCTCTTTGATACAAAATTCTTGTAATTTACAAACAATAAATCACACAAGTTTTGCAGGGAACATGCCTTCGATGACAATTTGCGGACCAGATTGACCGTATGCAGGGTAAACCACACTTCGGATTATGTCAATACTTTTGGAATTATTATATGAAACCTGTCAGCACTCAGAAAAACAATACAAAAAATGTGAAACAAAACGGCGCAAAAAAACGGAGCCTGAATGGCTCCGGTAAATCGTCGCTCAGAAGTGATAGCCCACACGCACGGACAGGGCCTGGGGATGATCGCCGAAGGCTTCCCCGAAGAGATTGATGCCGCCGATGTTCTCGGCGTCCTCCGGCACGCCGATGGAGACGGAGAAATAGGATTTTTTGAACAGGTCCAGGTCCTGGATGCGCAGCGTGCCGATCTTTTCGCCGTCCAGATAGGTGCCTTCGCCATCCACGCGCCAGGTTTTCAGGAACCCGAACTGGGTGGACAGATCGCTCCACCAGGCCGGCGTGAGCACGCCGTGCCTTCCGCCGCAGTCGCAGGGACAGGTCCAGATGCCCAGGCGCTTTCCGTTGACGTCCACGGCAATATCGCTCTTCCAGGGATCCCGGTACATGGGCGCCTCCGAGCAGGCCTCAAAGGAGATCTCGACCCAGTCCGGAACCAGGTCCCGGCCCTGCTGCAGGGAAAGACGGTATTCCAGGAATCCCTGGCGGAACCAGACCAGCTGGGCCTCAAAGCGGTTCGGCTGATAAAAGGCCAGGGGATTGTCCATTTCGCCAAGGGCGCTGTTCAGGCCGCACAGGCCGCAGGTGGGCTGGATGCCGTCGGCGCGGGAATAGCCGCCGATGGGCATGGAGAGGGCGATAAAGCTGGCGGGCTCCGCCTCAGGCGGGGCGATATCCAGATCAATATGGTCCAGACGTCGGCTGCACAGCTTCATGGACCCTCGGACACCCGGCTGGTTCACCGTGCGGATGAGTCCGGCGTCCTCGAGGGTTTTCACGGAAATGGCGGCGGTGGACATGGGAATATCCAGGGCGGCGGCGATTTCACCGACGTTCATGCTGCCTTCCCCGAGCTGACGCATGACCTGAATGCGGATGGGCGAGGAAAGCGCGTGCGCGATGCGCTGCAGCTTCTCGGGCTCGGTGATGGAGAGTCTCAGATATTTTCCCATTTCTTCGGAATAGGGGACATCATAGGGGGACATGGGCGGCAACTCCTTCCGGAAAGAGAAAGGGAGCTGTTGGGCCATGGGCCTCAGCAGCTCCCTGACAAAACAGATTCTGTGGCGGCATCAGGCGGCGTTGTCTTCCGGTTCCCCGCTGAGCTTGGTGGCGATCACAAAGCCAAGGGAGAAGGTGACGATGGAGACCAGGATCAGGATCCAGCTGACATCCTGATACAGGGTGGAATCCATGAGCGTTACTACGGGAGAGGCAATGACCATGCCGAGCACGGCGCAGTAGGTGTATCCCTTGTAGCGGCGAAGCAGCCAGTCCAGGAGCTTTGCCACGAAATAGATGCCCAGCACAATACCGATGCCGAAGGGCAGCAGCACGCCGATGCCGTGGGCGATGGCGGCACCGTCACCGGCGCGCAGGGCCGTGAGCACGGCGGGAAGCTCGTTGGTGACAATGGGCTCATAGTAGCCCAGCGTCTTGAGCACCATGGAGCCGGACACGCCGGGGATGACCATGGTGGCGCTGGCGATCATGCCGAGCAGGACATACTTGATGATGTCGACGATGCCGACGCCGAGTTCGTTGGAGCCGTTGCCCTCGATCACCTTGAGGATGATGACGATGGCGAAGAAAATGACAAACAGGACGGCACCGGGAACGCCTTTCTTCTCACCACGGATCTGGGCGAGAATGGTGGGCACGCTGCCCAGAATCAGGCCGATGAACAGGGTGTTGGTGGGCAGGGGGTACTTCTGGAAGGCCCACTTGAGGGCGAAGGATCCCACCACAATGGCCAGGACCATGCCGATCAGGTAGGGGAGCAGCGTCTGCACGCTCTTCTTGAATTCCTTGAAGATGTTGGTGATGGAGTGCAGAATCTTGTTATAGATGCCCATGGCAACCATCATGGTTCCGCCGCTGACACCGGGAATCAGGTTGGCAAGCCCGATGACGACGCCGCGGAGGATATCCACGACCGAGCCGAAGATACTCTTCATTTCAAAGTCAGATCCCTTCAATAAATATCATTCGGAAAACAGCATGTATCTTATCATTGACGGGACATGACGTCAAATCACCTTTCCCGCCGCGGACATTTCCTGCAGCGTTTTCCGAAGCGATGCGGCCAGTTCAAGGTAAGGTCTGTGCCCGAGTCCTGCGGCCCATTTCTCCAGCACGTCGGCCTTGCTCATGGCATTGCGGATGCAGGGCTGAAGGCGGTCGGGCCGCTCGCGGCAGAGACGCAGGGCGGACTGTGCCATGTCGGCGGTAAGATCCAGCAGCTGCATGCTGATGTCCTTGTCCGTGTCCATGCCCATGGAAAGAATCTGGGGGACAAAGCCCAGGGTGGAGGCGGTATAGCAGCTGCCGTCAAAGGCGTTCGGACCGGCCTGACGGGTAATGGGCGAGGAAATCTTGTTGGTCAGGTAGACCATGATGAGACTGCGGGACGGATCCACCATGGCCAGGGTGCCCGTCCAGCCCTGATGCCCGATGGTGCAGGGCGCGGACTGGGTGCCGAAGTACCAGACGCGCTGGTCGTCACCCTCGCGCCACCAGCCGAGGCCCCACTGCGCGTTTTCCAGGGACTTGGGCGCAGTGAACAGGTCCAGGGCACTGCGGGAGAAGAAGCGGTGCCCGCCGTACCCGCCGCTCAGCATGACGAAGGCGAGCCGTGCCAGGTCCTCCGCGCAGGAGAAGAGCCCGGCGTGCCCGGACACGCCCTGCATGCAGTGCCAGGCGCGCTCGTCATGCACTTCGCCCCGGAGCGTATAGGTCCGGACACCCGGAAAATGGACCTGCCCGTCCCTTGTGTTTCCGTTGAGCTCGGTGGCGGCACAGTCGGAAGGCGTAAAGCCGTTTTCCAGGGGCAGGAACGTGATGCGTTCAAGACCCAGGGGCTCAAAGAAGACTTCCCTCATATATTCGTCCAGACGCTTTCCGGTGACCGCCTCGATGACAAAGGTGAGCAGCATGTAGTCCACGTCGGAATACACGGTCTGCGTGCCGGGCTCATAGAGCAGCGGCGTGCGGCAGATGGCGTCCAGGGTGGCGGCGCGGTCCATGGCCGGGCACGGGTTGGAGCCCGGACCGCCAAGGGCAAGGCGCGCCAGGTCGTAATCGGGATGATTGTACTGGGGACTGGCGGGAAAGCCCGCCTGATGCCGCAGGATATCCCGGACTGTGAGCGCGCGCTTCCAGGCCTTCTGGGTCGTAAGGTCCGGGTGCACCCTGGCGTCCGCATAGGCGATGTCCAGCGTCTTTTCATAGAAGCCCGGACCCAGCAGGTCCGAAATGGCGGCATCCAGACTGAGAAGCCCGTCCGTCACCAGCTTCTGGATGGCATAGTTGCCGGCAAACATCTTGGTGACGCTGGCCAGGTCATAGAGCGTGCCGGGAGTGACCGGAAGTGCGCCGTCCAGATGGCGGCCATCCGGCGCGTAGGTGCAGACCCTGCCCCAGGCCCGGGAAACGGCCATTCGGCCATTGCGCACCACCGCCAGCTGCGCGCTGGGAAAGCCCCAGGCGATATCCGAGTCAATGATGTCGGAAATCAGCTGAAGCGCTTCCGGACGGATGCCTTCCAGTTGTCCGTCTCCCTCCAGGACCGTGGGGAAGGGAATATAGACGTATACGGCCTCCCGGAGACCTGCGGGCTCAAGGTTGGACAGCTGAAGCGTATTGACGCCGTCCACGGCAAGTGCGGACAGGTCCAGGGACCAGACGCCGGGCCCGATGCCGGACGTATCCATGCGTGTGCCGTTTATATAGAGTGTCAGGCTCCTTACCTGTTCGGACACGGAAAGCCAGATGCAGCCCTGGCCGTGAAAGCCCTGGAAGGAGAGCATGCAGTTCATGGCCAGTGTGTCGTCCAGATAGCCTTTCCAGTCGGGAAACACTGCGGTTTTCTGCCAGTCCTGCTGCGGCAGTGCGTCATGACGGATCATGGGTTCATCCCTTCCTTTCCATGGAAAGTCACGGATCGCGGCCGTGCCTGTCAGAACATGCATAGGCGGCCTTTCTGTCATTGTATCCGGGAATGAAGGGCATCTCAAGCCGGAAGACACTTTTTGCACAAAAAAGAAAAAGGTTTTTCAAAAAAATCTCAGGCGCGCCGGAGCATGAAAATCCGCAAATGGTTTGCACACAAGGATTTGCGGACCGGAAACGGAAAGAAATCCGCCCTGGAAAAAGTGCTTGACAAGGGCGGGGAAATGCGATAATATATGCAAGCGCTGTTGATTCGGCGCTGGTCATACGGCTATGGTGATCGGGAGCATAGCTCAGCTGGGAGAGCATCTGCCTTACAAGCAGAGGGTCACAGGT
>CAMNDE010000062.1:0-19481 GCA_946534895.1 uncultured Clostridia bacterium | reverse complement strand
CCCTGACCCTGACCGCTGCTGCTCTTGCCGATCCGATCCTGATCGGTATTCCGGATGACGGCACCAACCTCTCCCGCGGCATCAAGCTGCTGGAAACCGCCGGACTCCTGAAGGTGAACCCCGATGCCGGATACACCCCGGAAATCAAGGACATCACTGAGTACATCTACGATATCGAGGTTTCTCCCGTCGCCGCAAATACGCTGACGTCCACGCTTGTGGACTACGGTGCGGCCACCATCAACGGCACCTATGCCATTCCCTTCGGCCTGATTCCTTCCAGGGACGGCCTGATCATTGAGAAGCAGTCCGAGGAAGGCGACAACCCGTATGTGAACATCATTGTGGCGCGTACGGCGGATGCCGAAAACGAGATTTACAAGAAGATCGTGGAAGCCTATCAGACTCAGCTGGTAGCCGAGTTTATTCTGGTGAACTATCAGGAAGCCTTCTTCCCGTCTTTCCCCTATGATCCTGAGTTCACGGTGGAGGATGGCTGGACGGAATCCATTGTGAAATATCAGTCCGACAAAGCGGACAAGACCGTGGTGCGCGTCGGCGTGTGCGGTGCCAACAATGACCAGTGGAAGGCCGTTCAGAAGGTTCTGGACGACAACGGCGAAAAGATCTATATCGAACTGGTGGAATTCGATGCCTACAATCTTCCCAATGAAGCTCTCAACAGCGGAGACATCGAACTGAATGCCTTCCAGCACAAGGCATATCTGAACAGCGACTGCGCACAGAACGGTTATGATCTCACCGTCATCGGCGACACCCTGATCGCGCCTCTGACTCTGTACTCCAAGAATTACGAAAGCCTGGATGCGCTGAAGGACGCCGCAGGCCTTGTCAAGTAACAACTGAAACCATACAATCATGCGTGCTGCCCTGGGGCAGCACGCATGATTGCTGAAAGAGGCGTGAAGCACGACATGATTCGAATCGAGAACCTGAGCAAGACGTTTTCAGCCAAGGAAGGCAACGTGGATGCCGTCAAGAATGTCTCGCTGACCATTGAGGACGGGGATATCTACGGTGTGATCGGGTATTCCGGCGCCGGCAAGTCCACGCTGGTGCGCTGCCTGAATCTTCTGGAAACCCCGGATAACGGAAGCCTGGAAATCAATGATTCCGGGAAAATCACATTCCGGAACGGCATCGCCTACGAGGGCGACGGCCAGAAGCGCATGAAGGAAAAGCAGATCAACGAGATGCGCCGTTCCATCGGCATGATTTTTCAGCATTTCAATCTGCTGGACCGGTCCACGGTGTTCGAGAATATCGCCTATCCGCTGAAATACTCCGGCATGAGCCGCGAGGATATCCGCAAGCGTGTGTTTGAGCTGCTTGAACTGGTGGACCTGAGGGACAAGACGGATTCCTATCCGAGCCAGCTCTCCGGCGGTCAGAAGCAGCGGGTGGCCATCGCGCGCGCCCTGGCGAATCATCCCAGGGTACTGCTGTCGGACGAGGCTACCTCCGCTCTGGACCCGGAGGCCACGGAATCCATTCTGGCACTTCTGAGGGACCTGAATGAAAAGCTCGGCCTGACCATTGTGCTGATCACCCATGAGATGTCGGTCATCAAGGCTGTGTGCCAGCATGTGGCGGTCATGGAGAACGGCGAAGTGGTGGAAAAAGGCGATGTCTATGATGTCTTCTCCCATCCGCGTCAGGCGATCAGCCGGCGCTTTGTGGCCAGCGCGTCCGCACTCAGCCGTGTGGACAAGATGCTGGAGCAGGATTCGCCTCTGGTGCGCGTGAAAGAGGGCGAGATGCTGCTCAGACTGCATTTCTCAAGAGATACGGTAGGGGACGCGGTGATTTCCACCATTTCCAGGGAGTACAGGCTCAAGGTCAGCATTGTGCTGGCCAGCGTGGAAGTGCTTCAGGGTGATCCGCTGGGCGGCATGATTGTGGTGGTCTCCGGGGAACGCGCTGACCAGGATGCGGCCATGGAGTATCTGAAGAAGAACGGGGTTGAAGTGGAGGTGCTCAGGAATGGAACCCATGCTTGAAAAGATCATGCCCAATGTGGTGGCCTATCAGTCCCGCTTTTTCACCAGCCTGAGCCAGACCATGGAAATGACGGTCAAGAGCGGTATTCTGGCCTTCATCTTCGGACTGGCACTGGGCGTGATTCTGACCGTGACCCGGAAGGGCGGCATCCGGCCGAACGCCATCGTCTACCGAGTGATTGATATTCTTGTCAATCTGTTCCGCGCCATTCCCTTTATCATTCTTCTGATCTTCCTGATTCCGCTGACCCGCATGATCGCCGGGACAGCCATCGGCGTCAAGGGCGCCCTGGTCCCGCTGGTCTTCGGCTGCGTGCCCTTTTACACGCGCCAGGTGGAAGCCGCGCTGGCTTCCGTGGACGACGGCAAGGTGGAAGCGGCCAGAAGCATGGGAAGCTCGACGCTGGGGATCATTTTCCGCGTATATCTGCATGAGGCCGTGCCGGATCTGATCCGCGTGACCACCATCACCCTTATCTCGCTGATCGGACTGACCACCATGGCCGGCGCGGTCGGCGCAGGCGGCATCGGGTCCTTCGCCATCAACTACGGACAGAACCAGAATCATCAGGATATCGTCAATGTGTGCGTGATCATTCTGCTGGTGTTCGTCTGTTTGCTGCAGTTTGCCGGCTCCCTGCTGGCACGCAAAACCACCAACCGGCATCTGATTCCAAGACATGAAAAGTGAGGATAAGAACAGTGGAAGCTCTGAAAGCCCGAATCATTGAGACAGCCGAGAAAAAAGCTGCGGAATACCAGGAGATCGCGCGGCAGATTCACGCGCATCCGGAAGTAAGCAATTATGAATTCTTTGCCTGCAAGATCCTTTCCGACAAGCTCAGGGAGGAAGGGTTTGAGGTGCAGGTGGATGTGGCGGGACACAGGACAGGGTTCTCCGCTGTGCGCAAAAGTGCAAAGCCCGGGCCGGTACTCGTGTTTCTGGCAGAGTATGACGCACTGCAGGGCCTGGGCCACGGCTGCGGGCACAACCTGTTCGGCGCCGCTTCCTGCCTTGCGGCAGTATCGCTTGCCTCCGTGCTTGATGACGTGGGCGGTGAGGTGCGGGTGTACGGCACGCCGGGCGAGGAAGGCGGAGAGAACGGCAGCGCCAAGGGCTCCTTTGTCCGTGAAGGCTTTCTCCGGGACGTGGATGCGGCCCTGTGCGTGCATCCGGGAAGCGGAAGGCATATCCGGACAGACCGGTTCATCGGCTGCGCGCCTGTGGATATCGAGTTCTGGGGAAAAGCCGCACACGCCAGTGCCGCGCCGGAACAGGGCATCAATGCGCTTGACGCTCTGATCCTGACGTTCAACGGCATCAACGCGCTCCGCCAGCATGTAACCACGGACGTGCGCATTCACGGCATCATCACCGACGGCGGCGAGGCCCCGAACACGGTGCCTGCCTATGCCAAGGGCAAGTTCTATCTGCGGGCGGCCACGTCTTCCGGCATGGACCGGCTGTACGAGCGCGTAAATGCCATTGTGCAAGGCGCGGCAGCCATGACCGGATGCCGCGGACGCATGCAGCCCTCCCAGAACCGTGCGGAACCCATGGTCCTTACGGACAGCTTTGATGATCTGTTCGTCAGTGTCATGAACGAGCTGGGCGAGGAAGTGGATGAGCCGGAGAAGGGCCCCAAGGGCTCCTCGGATGTGGGCAATATTTCCCAGGTGGTGCCCACCATTCAGCCTACGCTGTCCATTCATGATGAGAAGATTCCGGCACACACGGAAGCGTTCCGGGACGCGGCCTGCTCGGAAAATGGCATGCAGTTCATTCCGCTTTCCGCAAAGGCCATGGCCATCAGCGGACTCTGTCTGATTCAGGATCCGGAGCT
Source organism: uncultured Clostridia bacterium (assembly GCA_946534895.1). GTDB lineage: Bacteria > Bacillota > Clostridia > Christensenellales > Aristaeellaceae > UBA2943. Next base: position 15,616 of record CAMNDE010000062.1, on the reverse strand, counting down.
GCTCAGGCGTATCAAGGCGGATCACGCAGTTCAGATTGCACATCTGGAATAAGCATGTGCGATATCTGGAAGAAAACGGAGGAGAAGAGGAACATGCAGTTCAGCGATCGCCTGGACCGGTTCGGGGATGAAGTGTTTGCTGCCCTGGACCGGGAAAAAGTGCGCCTGCAGGCCGAGGGAAGAACACTGTACAACATGAGCGTGGGCACACCGGATTTTGAGCCGGACGCTTCCATACGCGAAGCCATGGCAGAGGCGTGCATGAAGCCGGAAAACTGGAAATATGCACTCCGGGACACGCCGGAAATGCTTTCGGCGGTGTGCCGGTATTACCGTGAGCGCTTCGGCGTGGAGATCCGGGAAGACCAGATCTGTTCCTGCTATGGTTCCCAGGAGGGCATGGGCCACCTGGGCCTGACGCTGTGCAATGAAGGGGATACAGTGCTGCTTCCCAGCCCGTGCTATCCCGTGTTTATTGCAGGCGCAAAAATGGCGGGAGCCAGAATCGTGTATTATCCGCTGAAGGAAGAAAACGGCTTCCTGCCGGATGTGGCCGGGATTTCCGAAGAAGACGCACGTGCTGCCAGGTATATGATTGTGTCGCTTCCGTCCAATCCCACCGGCAGCGTGGGCACGGAGAAAGTGTACCGCGAGATTATCGAGTTCGGCCGGAAATGGGATATCCTGATCGTGCATGACAATGCCTATTCCGATATCATCTATGACGGCGTGGAAGGCGGCAGCTTCCTGGGATATCCCGGAGCCATGGAGCAGGGCGTGGAGTTCTTCAGCCTGTCCAAATCCTTCAACCTGACCGGGGCCAGGATTTCGTTCCTGATCGGCCGGAAGGATGTGGTGGACGCGTTCCGCAAGCTCCGCAGCCAGATCGATTTCGGCATGTTCCTGCCGATACAGGCCGCAGCTGTGGCCGCGCTACAGGTGGACCGGGAAAAGGTCCGGACTCAGTGCAGAAAGTACCAGGAGCGCCGGGATACACTGGCCGAAGCGTTTCATGAGATCGGCTGGGAAATCCCTAAAAACCGGGGGAGCATGTTCATGTGGGCCAGGATTCCAAAAAAAGGTGTGTCCAGCATGGACTTCTGCATGGACCTGATCCGGCGCGCCGGCGTGATTGTGACGCCCGGCTCGAGCTTTGGACCGGACGGGGAAGGATACGTGCGTTTTGCCCTGGTGCTGGAACCGGAAAAAATCCGGGAAGCGGCCGCGGCAATCCGGGACAGCGGTGTGCTTAACTGATAAAGCCCGAGGGGAGATCAAGCATCATGGAGCACTGGCGGAGATACGTATCGCATATACCGGACTGGCTGCAGGCGGCCGCCAGCCTTCCTGCAGTCATGCGGCTCAGGCAGGTGGGCATGAACTGCGGGTGCGAATATACGCATTTTCCGCGCTTTGCGCATCTGATGCCGTATTCCCGCTGGGATCACTCCGTCGGTGTCGCGCTGCTGCTCCTGAGATGGGGGCAGAGCAGGGAATGCGTGCTCGCTGGACTGTTTCATGATCTGATGACGCCGGTGTTTGCGCACTCCGTGGATTTTCTCAATGGTGACTATCTGAAGCAGGAATCCACGGAGGAGGGCCTGCTGGATCTGATCACGAATGACCGGGAAATCTCGGACTTTCTTGCGCAGCTCGGCATTGCGCCGAAGCAGGTCAGTTCTGACCGCATGTATCCGCTTCTGAACCAGGATGCTCCGCGTCTGTGCGCGGACCGGCTGGAATATTCCCTGGGGAACATGGTCAACTACGGGTTCGCTTCCGAAACGGAAATGGCGGAGATTATGGAAGATGTGGTTCCCGGGTGCGCCGAAGGCGGGATCATGGAACCCGTGTTTCAGCATCCGGAGCAGGCACTGGCATTTTCGCAGAAGTCCCTTGCATGCTGCAGGGTCTATGTCTGCGATGAAGACCGGTATGCCATGCAGCGGCTGTCTGAAGTACTCGCGCTGGCAATTTCCAGAAACTGTCTGTCCAGGGAAGAGCTGATGGGACGCGAGCCGGATGTGATCCGCCGGATGCATTCGGACCCTGCGGTGAAGCAGGCGTTTGATCGCTTTGTGAGCATGGAAGAACTGACACGGGCGGACTGGCCGGGCAGCGGAACAGGATGGAGAAGGATCCAGGCGAAAAAGCGTTACATGGATCCACTGGTCCGGGGAAGGGGACGCGTTTCTGAAATCTATTCAGAATATGCCGAGGAACTCGGCAGCTATCTTGCGCAGTCGCAGGATGTCTGGCTGACGGACATCCGGGACGCAGGCACATAAAAAGCAGGCTCGTGCGAGCCTGCTTTTTGTATCCGATGGTTTACTTGAGGAATCCGTTGATGATCTGCTCTTCCGCCTCGGCTTCCGTGAGCCCGAGGGTCATGAGCTTGATCAGCTGGTCTCCGGCGATCTTTCCGATGGCTGCCTCGTGCACCAGAGCGGCATCCACGTGATTGGCTTCCAGTCCGGGCACGGCGAGAATCCGGCCCTGATCCATGATGATGGAATCACATTCCGTATGTCCGTGGCAGGGTGCGTTGCCGATAATCTTGGCGTCAAACTTCTGATAGGATGTGTCCCTGGCTACGCTGCGGGAGACCACGTCCGCGCTGGCGCCTTCACCGTCAAGCGTGACGAGATAGGTGGAGATGGCACGCTGGCTGCCGTGCGTCATCAGGCGCTCACGCACATTGAGTCTGGCGTTGGCCTTCAGGCTTGCGGTTGTGGTGCGCTCCGTGTCATCCACGCCCTTGATCTGCACCATTTCCATTTCCATGACGCTGTTTTCTTCCATATACACTTCCGTACCGGGATTCAGAATGCGCTTTCCGGTACCGGTGCCGGAGCCGTAGTGCTTTTCCACATACTTGACTCTTGCGTTCCGACCCACATAGAAGCGGTGAATGCCGTCGTGCTCCGAGTCCTTGGGTCCGCAGTTGTCAATTCCGCATCCGGCCACAATGACCACATCACAGTCTTCGCCGATAAAGAAATCGTTGTACACCAGTTCCTTAAGTCCGCTCTTGGTCATGACCACGGGGATATGCACGGATTCATTTTTGGTGCCGGGCTGGATATGGACTTCCAGACCGCTCACATCCGTTTTGGACACGATCTGGATGTGCTCTGTGGACTGACGTCCCGCGGACTCACTGTTGGAGCGGATATTGTAGGCGCCTTCCGGCACCTCGTGCAGGTCAGCCACCTCACGGAGGAGGCGCTTCTGGATTTCATCGAGCTGAATCATGCTGTATTACCTCCTCATGAAAGCTGCTTGCAGGTAGGAATGGCGCTGGAGGTGCCGATGAGCCCGGGCAGCACTTCGTCCCTGGGTCCGGATTTCTCAATGGCACCGCCGGAGAGCACCACGATTTCGTCGGCAATGGAGAGAATCCGCTCCTGATGCGAAATAATGAGGATGGACGATTCCTTGATGTCCTTGCGCATGCTCTCAAACACATCAATGAGATTCTGGAAGCTCCACAGGTCAATGCCGGCTTCGGGCTCATCAAAGATGGAGAGGACGGGGGCCTTGGCGAGAATGGTGGCAATTTCAATCCGCTTCAGTTCGCCGCCGGAAAGGGAGGCGTTGATTTCGCGGTTGATATAATCCCGCGCGCACAGGCCGACGGCGGACAGATACTTGCAGGCATCCACGGGCTTCATGGGGCTGCCGGCTGCAATGCGGATAAGATCCAGCACCTGGAGGCCCTTGAAACGGACGGGCTGCTGGAAGGCAAAACCGATGCCACGGCGGGCACGGTCGGTAATGGACAGATCTGTAATATCCTCACCGCGGAAAAAGATCCGGCCGTTAACCGGCTTTTCAATGCCTGCGATGAGACGGGCAAGCGTGGACTTTCCCCCGCCGTTGGGGCCGGTAATGACCACAAGCTTCCCGCTGGGAACGGTCAGGGAAAGGTCATGGATGATTTCTTTTTCATTTCCTTCCTCATCGACCTGGAAGGTGAGGTTTTTGAGCTCGAGCATGTCATTCCTCTTCTTCTGATAATAAGTCGGGGCAAACCCCGTTTTCTGAGTATACACAAATAATCCGGGTTCATCAATGCCGGGAAGGAAGATTATTCTCCGGGCAGACACCGGGAAAGCCTGATTCGGCGCCGGAAGCATGGAAAACAGGTATGGCAGGGAATGGAATGTGGCACAGCCTGCGCAGCAAACGGGTGGAAAAACTAACTATTATGCGATATAGCAAAAGTGCACTGGAATGTGCACGTGCCGCTGATGATTGTATAAAATGGTTGAAATTGGAAGGAAAAGACACCATAAATGATTGAATTTGTCCTTTTGGCATGATACAATCCTTTTTAGTTGAGAAACCGAATAGGCAATGTCAGTTTTTGCCTGCAAGGAGGCTTTGTATGAAAAGGGCAGAACGGGTGGCCGTATATGGGAAAGGAATGGAATACTGGCGCAGGCTGGGAATTGATCTTGCCAAGACCAAATGGCTGTATATCATGATGATTCCCGGTATCATTTATTTCCTGGTGTTCAAATACCTTCCCATGTGGGGCATTATCATCGGATTTGAAGAATACTCTCCCTTTCTGGGACCGTTTAACAGTCCGTGGAAAGGTCTGTACTGGTTCAAACGCTTCTTTGCGACCAAGAAGTGGGTTGACTATCTCTCCAATACCCTGATTCTTTCATTTATGAGCATCATTTTCACATTCCCCGCGCCCATCATTCTGGCGCTGATGCTCAACGAAATCCGCAACATGCACTATAAGAAGGTCACACAGACGCTTCTTTACATGCCCCACTTCATTTCCATCGTGATTGTGGTTTCCATTACCTATGTTATCTTTGGCACAGACGGCATTATCTATAAGCTGACCACGCAGATGCTGGGGCGGTCCATAGACTACCTGGGCGATCCGAAAGTGTTCCGCTGGATGATTGTGGGCCAGAGCATCTGGAAGGAAACAGGATGGGGCACCATCATTTTCCTTGCGGCACTGACGAATGTGGATACGCAGCTTTATGAAGCGGCCATGATTGACGGTGCCAACCGTGCACAGCGCCTGTGGCACATCACGCTTCCGGCCATCCGTTCCACCATCGTGCTGATGCTGGTTCTGAGAATGGGCAGCGTTCTGGATACGGGCTATGAACACCTGATCCTGATGTCCAATGCATTGAACCGTTCCGTGTCCCAGACCCTTGACGTGTTTGTGTATCAGAATGGTATTGTTAACGGCCAGCTGTCCTATACGACAGCTGTCGGTCTGATGAAGAGCCTGGTGTCCGTCATTCTGGTTGTGACTTCGAACAAGATCGCTCACGCGCTTGGCGAAGAAGGCCTGTATTAAGAAAGAAGGCGAGCAGTATGGCAAAGAAAAAAATCGATGAAGCGACTGTCCAGCTGAATGGAAAAACACTGACGATCGGAAGCGGCCCTGTGGGCGTTTACCGGACGACGGGCAGCATTGCCTTTGACGTTATCAACTATCTGATCATCGGTCTGGCTGCGTTCACCACAGTGCTTCCCATCATCTATATCATCTTCAACTCCTTTGCAACGGAGCTGGAGCTTCAGACCAGGTCCATGTTCATTTTCCCGCACACTTGGTCACTGGATGCATACAGGTATATATTTGCTTCCAACAAGCTGCTCCGTGCATTCGGGAACTCCGTTCTGATCACGTTTGCAGGCACACTGGTCAACCTGTTCTGCACAGTGACCATGGCATATCCGCTCAGCAAGAAGTATCTGAGAGGCCGCACGCCGATTCTCAATGCAATCATCTTCTCCATGTTCTTCTCCGGCGGCATGATCCCCGGATTCGTGGTGGTTTCTTCCTGGCTGGGTATGCGCGGCACTTACTGGGCACTGATTCTGCCCGGTGCCATCAGCGCATACAACATGATGATCGTGAAGAACTTCTTCCAGGGCATTCCTCAGGAACTGGAAGAGAGCGCGGCTCTGGACGGATGCAACGAACTGAAAACCCTGTGGCAGATCGTGCTTCCTCTGTCCCTGCCGGTGCTGGCAACCTTCGGTCTGTTCTATGCGGTTGGACACTGGAACAGCTATTTCCCGGCCATGATCTATCTGACGGATGACAAGATGTATCCTCTGCAGCTGATTCTGCGCAACATCATCGTGACTGCAGAAGCCTCCGCCAGTGACATGAGTCTGATGGACCCGAACTTCGTGGAACCTCCCAAGCAGTCCATCAAGATGGCTGTTATCGTGGTGGCCACGGTTCCGATCATGTGCATCTATCCTTTCCTCCAGAAGTATTTCGTCAAGGGCGTTATGGTCGGCGCTCTGAAGGGCTGATGCAAGCCCTGAAGCAACTTTGGTTATTCGCGGATTTTCCGCATAACAAATTTTATAAGGAGGCAACCTCGTATGAAGAAACTTGTTTCCCTGTTTCTGGCTGCAGCGATGCTTCTCGGCATGATGAGCTTTGCATCTGCTGAAGCAAAGGAAGAAATGACGCTGAACGTCATGCTGCCTGACTTCTATTCTGATTCGGATTTCGTGTCCCTGGAAGACGGCAACCCCGTTCTGCAGGCCATCTATGAAGCTACCGGCGTGAAGCTGAACATCACCTGGGTGCCCGACTCCGGTTACGGCGAGCGCACCACCCTGACTCTGGCTGACAACAAGAACATGCCTGAAGTCATGGTTATGCAGGGCGTCCGTGATGCGATCATGATCTCCTCCGCCCGTGCTGGCGCTTTCTGGGATCTGACCGATTTCGTGGCTGATGCGGAGAACTATCCGAATCTGGCTGCCGGTTCTGCTTCCGTCTATGACAACATCGCCATTGACGGCCGCCTCTATGGCATCTATCGTGCCCGTGCCTATGCCCGTGCCGGTATCTATTACCGCAAGGACTATGCTGCACAGGTTGGCTATGAGAACGAGCCCACCACCGTGGAAGAGTTCAAGGACATGTGCCTGAAGATGGCCGCCATCGATCCTGACCTCTATGTGATCAATATGTGCAAGTATGTTGCTGGCACGATTGGCATCATGACCGTCATGAACGGCGCTCCCTTCCAGTATGGCGTCAACGAAGAAGGCAAGATCTATCCTGCTTTCGAAGATGCTGCTTTCCAGGAAGGCCTGGATTTCCTGCGTGAGCTCTATGCTGCCGGCGGCATTGATCCGAACTTCATGATCATTGAGAGCGGCAACTGGAACGACGCAGAGCGTTCTGATCCTCTCAAGGCTCTGATGCGTCTTGACTGCCTGGACAACGGCTATCGTTATGAAGAGTGGCTGGAAGAGAACAAGGGTGTGGATCCCGCCAACCCCGTTGTTGCTCTGCTGACCGCCCTGCCTGACAAGAACGGCAAGACCCAGATCTGGCCCCAGAACATCGGTGCTTCCGGTGAAATCGTGGTCACCAAGGCTGTTTCCGCTGACAAGCTGCCCAAGGTTATGAAGTTCCTCGACTGGTGCAACAGCGCTGAAGGCCAGACCCTGCTGAACTGCGGTGTGCAGGATAAGACCTACTGGATCCAGAGCGACGGATATCGTTACACCTATCCCGAAGGCGAAGCGGAAAATTCTGCCACCTATGCTGCCTACACCAACACTGTACAGCACAGCCTGAACCAGCTTGGCATGAACGTCAACGGCGATCTGACTCCTCCCACCGCCGCCACTCCTCTGCGTGCCGAGTACGCCCAGAACCTGCTGGACAATGCCCAGTATGTTATCGCCAACCCCTGCTACACCTATGACAGCGAAACCAACAACCTGATGGGCGGCAGCCTGGCTCAGGAAGTGGAAGACGCTCAGGTGCAGTACATTGCCGGCAAGATCGATCTGGCAGCTCTGCAGGCTGTTTATGCTGACTGGCATGCCCAGGGCGGCGATGATATCCTGGCCGAGTATCAGGCGATCTATGACGCTGAAAAGTAATCCATAATCCCCATGAAATCTTTGGGCTGTCGTGACTGAAAAGGGCGGCAGCCCATTTTTCCGCCCGGGGGCGGATGCTCAGAGCGTGGACCAAAGAACAGGAAATGATTTCCTGATAATGGAGAGGCAATATGAACAAGGTATACTGCTGTTTTCCAGGAGGGTATCACAAGGCCCTCACCATGTCCTATGATGACGGAAAACTTGAGGACAGACGTCTTATTGATATTTTCAACAAGTACGGCATTAAGGGAACTTTCCACCTGAACAGCGGACTGATGAAGGACGATCCCAACAGGATCCAGCCCGCTGAAATCCGCACGCTGTATCAGGGACATGAGGTATCCTGCCATACCGTGACGCACCCGACCATCGCACGCTGCCCGCTGCCTGAAGTGATCCAGGAAGTGCTGGATGACCGGAAAGCGCTGGAAGACATAGTGGGATATCCGGTGCGTGGTCTCAGCTATCCCAACGGTTCACTGTCCGACGAGATTGTGAACGCGCTCCCTGCATGCGGAATCCGTTACAGCCGTCTGGTGGGATCCTCGGACAGTTTTGCGCTTCCGGAAAATCCTCTGCGCTGGCTGTCAACCTGCCATCACAATCACCGGCTCATGGAAAACGGCGAGGCGTTCTGTGAACTGTTCAAGAAGCAGTATCTGTATCTCATGTATGTCTGGGGGCACAGCTATGAGTTTACCCAGAAGGACAACTGGGATCTGATGGAAAACTTCTGCAAGACCGTGGGCGGAAGGGACGATATCTGGTACTGCACCAATATTCAGTTTGTGGATGCCATGGAGAACTTCAAGCGTCTTCAGTTTGCTGCAGACAACAGCTTTGTGTACAATCCCAACCATGATTCCTGCTGGGTTCGGGTCAATGACGGAGATCCGCTCGAAATCCCTGGTGGTGCTCTGGTCAATCTGTAAGGGGGAGACAAATTGAAAGCCTATCGTGATCCCATCACGGGATATGAAGTGCGCAGCTATACCACCGGCCCAGCCCGCAATGCAAAGCTCTATTTCACCAGCGAAAACTTTTCGCTGGATGACCGGTGCTTCTATTTCAACAGATCGGGCAGTGAAACAGAAGACGGAACCTGGTGCTGTGACTGGAAAAGCGGCGAGATGCACCGGGTGGTGGACTCGACCTACCGCGGGTTCGCCCTGGACCGCGAGAAGAACTGTGCGTATGTCTGCAGAGACGAGACGGAAGTGTACCGGGTTGATCTGGGTACGGAAGAAGCTGAGTTTCTGGGAAGCCTCCCCAGGGGCGGGAAAATCACGGGTCATCTGACCGCCGCCAATACGGGCAGGATTGCCTGCAGCTTTCATCTCCCGAGCAAGATTTATGCGCTTGTGATTCTGGATCCCGGGAAAACGGATGCGGAAGTGGTCTATCGTTCCGATTACCGGCTCGGGCATGCCCAGATCTGTCCCACAGATGAGAACCTGATTTTCTATATCCATGAGACAGAGGGCGATGCCTTCCAGAGAACGTTCATGTGCGATGTGCGCGAGCGTTATGTCCGTCCTTACTATGTGGAGCATCTCGATGAATGGATCACGCATGAGGTATGGGCCGCGGACGGCAGTGAAATGGCGTTCATGAAGCTGCCTGGCCGGGTTCTGATCGGCGACAAGGATGGCCGGCATTTTGATCAGGTGGCGGAGAGCGAGCAGCTGCTGCATCCCTGCCTGAGCCGGGACCGCAAGTGGATCTGCGCTGACCGGATCAGCTATTTCGGGAAAAGAGTACAGGAAGGCGTTGTTCTGATCCACCGCGCAAGCGGCAAAAGCCTGCTGATCGCTTCCACGGGTTCCTGCAGGACAGGTGCAGATCATCAGCATCCCAGCTTCAACCGGGCAGGGGATATGATTCTCTTCTCGAATCCGGACGAAAACGGAACGGCACAGGTATGCACCATTGAACTGAATCAGGTCATGCCGGCGTTTGCGGATGTGGCCGGAAAGTAAACCGCACCGGCAGGTAGACAGATTGATACCGGAGTTATACAATCCGGATATCACACATGAGGAGGCAAAATGATGCTGGAAGAACTCAGACAGCAAGTGTATGAAGCGAACATGGAACTGCCGCGCCGGAATCTTGTCACCTATACTTGGGGCAATGTATCCGGGATTGACCGCGCATCCGGCCTGATTGTCATCAAGCCTTCCGGAGTCGAGTACGAAGATCTTACGCCGGACAAGCTTGTCGTTGTGGATCTGGAGAACCGGATTGTGGAGGGCAAGCTGAATCCGTCGTCGGATACCAAGACCCACGTGGAACTGTATAAGGCATTCCCCGCACTTGGCGGCATTGTTCACACGCATAGTCCGCATGCAGTAGCGTGGGCGCAGGCAGGCAAGGATATTCCCTGCTTCGGAACCACGCATGCCGATTATTTCTATGGCCCGGTGCCGTGTGCCAGGAGCCTGACGGCTGAAGAAGTGGAAGAGGATTACGAGAAGAACACCGGCAAGGTGATTATCGAAACCTTCCATGATCGGAATCTTGATCCTGTTGCCGTGCCTGGTGTCATCTGCCGGAATCATGGTCCATTCACGTGGGGAAAGAACGCCGCTCAGGCGGTCTATCACGCAGTGGTGCTCGAGGAAGTCGCGAAAATGGCCATGTATACCCTGACAATCTGCCCGGAAACCGGTATGGCTCCTCAGTATGTGCAGGACAAGCATTATATGCGCAAGCATGGTCCCAACGCATATTACGGTCAGAAATAATTATCCCAGTGTTCCCCAGTTTATCCTCAGCCTAGTAAATCCTCTTAGCCTTGCTTCGGCAAGGCTTTTTCTTTTCACCGGAGGGAACGGATTGGACAGACGCTTTCCATGGGTATGCTCTGGTTCACTCTGTGGGTATTCCGAATACGGGTATAAAAAACGGACACGTCAGTTGTCTGACGCGTCCGCAGGAGGCTGTATTCAGCAGAATTCAGCACAAAGTGTTTTCTTTGCCGCATTCAGGGCTTCACAAACCCGGTCCGTATACCTGTCAAAATCCGGATCCGGCCTCTGCAGTTCCGGATGCGCGAGAATGTGATCAAGGCAGATTCTGACACCCTGGTCGAAGCGGATGGTGGCCTGATATCCGGGCACAGCCTTCTTCAGCTTGGTATTGTCGAAGATCACGGACTGGGCCTTGTCTCCGGTAAGGCTTCCTTCAAACCCGTAGGAGGAGGTTTCCGCGAGGAAGTCGGAGGATACATGAAGGGGATGCAGCTGAACGTGCAGGGCATCCGCGATGGTTTCATAGATCTGATTCCAGGTCAGGGTTTCATCACCGGTGATATGGAACGCTTCTCCAATAGCATGGGGATTGCCGGCCAGGCCGACGAAACCTTTGGCAAAATCCGTATTGAAGGTCAGTGTCCACAGACTGGTGCCGTCTCCCTGGATCAGAACCGGCTTACCGTGCATCATGCGGTCCAGCACCTGCCAGGACCCGAACTGGCCATGCACGCCCACGGGAACGGAGCGCTCGTCATAGGTGTGGCTGGGTCGGATAATGGTCGCGGGAAAACCGGAATTCCGGCATGCTTCCATCAGCAGATGCTCGCAGGCGATCTTGTCCCGGGAATACTGCCAGAAGGGATTGACCAGGCTGGTGGATTCGGTGATGAACGGGGAACAGACCGGCTTGTGATAGGCAGAGGCGGATGAGATATACATGTACTGCCCGCAGCGACCTGCGAAGAAATCCAGGTCCATCTGCACCTGTTCCGGGCGGAACCCGATAAACTGGCATACCGTGTCAAAGTTCTTTCCGGAAAGCGCGGCTTTCCGGGACTCTATGTCCCAGACATCGCAGGTCAGGACATGTGCGCCGTCCGGGACGCGCTCTGTGTGGTTTCCGCGGTTGGCAAGCGTGACATCCCAGCCTTCCTCAAGGAAGCGCCGGGTGACCGCAGTGGAGATGGTGCCGGTTCCGCCGATGAGCAGTACAGTTCTCATAAATTACCTCCCGTCTGTCAGGCTTTTTTTGCAAACCTGGCACGGTTTTCGGTGTCGGCACGGCCTGGCGCGATTTCGCCGGCTTTCTGAAGCGACATCTTTGTCAGCAGCGGGCCGACAAGTTCATAGATGAGTACGGAGAACAGGACAATGTTGCGGATCAGGCTGGCATCCGTGCTGCCGAGTACCTGGGCTGAAATGACCATGCCCAGCGCCACACCGGCCTGGGGAAAGAGGGTAATGCCGAGATACTTGCGTACCAGGCTGTCACAGTGCATGATGTCTGCTCCAACATGAGCACCCGTGTACTTGCCCAGGCAGCGGACGAGGATATAGACCGCGCCGATGAGAAGGGTAACCGGGGATGCCATGACCGACAGGTCCAGCTGCGCGCCGGAGATGACGAAGAAAACAGCATACAGGGGAACCGTCCAGCGTTCGGAACGCTTCATGATATCTTCCGAGAACTCACTCAGGTTGCAGAACATGGTCCCCAGCATCATGCAGACCAGCAGGGAAGAGAAGGAGAGACGCACGCCCCCGCCGAGATCCCAGCTGAGGCTGGCCAGGGAAATGGTCATGATCACAAAGGAAATGGTGAGCGACAGACGGTTGGAGTTGGAGAAGAACATCTTTTCCAGCCATGTGAGCAGAAGGCCCATCAGGGATCCGAGCACCAGGGAAGCGGTGATTTCCAGCAGCGGATTGACCAGAACGGAGATAACGTTCAGTGCGCCGCCGGTCATCGCCTGGGCGATGCCGATGCTGACGGCAAACACCACAAGACCCACCGCGTCATCCAGAGCAACAATGGGAAGCAGCAGGTCCGTCAGCGGGCCCTTGGCCTTGTACTGACGCACGACCATCAGCGTGGCAGCAGGCGCTGTGGCGCTGGCAATGGCGCCGAGCGTGATGGCCACAGGCAGCGGAAGCACGTCAGGTCCCAGCACGAAGTGCAGGATCACAAGCGCAATATCGACAAACAGGGTTGCCATAAGCGCCTGAAGAATGCCGATAAAGGTGGCAGTCTTCCCGGTGTGCTTGATCTGACCGAGCCGGAACTCATTGCCGATATCGAATGCGATGAATCCCAGGGCGACATTGGAGAGAATGGCAATCTTTCCGACTTCCTCCATGGTCTTGAATCCGAGACCCGGCAGGTTCAGACGCCCCAGCACAAAGGGGCCGATCAGCACGCCTGCGATGAGGAAGGCGGTGACGTCAGGGAAGCGCAGATGAAGACGCTTGAAGACACGGGTCATCATGAGCCCGGCAAACAGGGCAAATGCAGTGGAAAGTAATTCAGGCATGAAATATATCCAGGTCCTTTCTCGGGGAATATGTCCCCTTTCGTTGGCACAAGGATACATTATAGTCATGATAAATCAGTTTTCAAGCGCTGTAACACATGATTCCGGAATAATATACACAGGACCTTAGCGGACACGGCGTCATGCCGTTTACACCCAGCAGGAACGGTCTCTGCCGGAGCCGATCTCGAAATGGTATTTGACAATGCCGAGATCCACCTGGGAAAACGGACCGCGCATGGCTGTGATGCGGACTTTGTCGCCCTCAAGATCAAGGCGGAATTTCTGCTGATTCATGGCGGTGGGGGCGAGAAGCGCCGCATCCACGCCGCGGGCAAACCATTCAGGCGCATAAGCCGCGTTGGTGACATCGGCCATGGATTTGCTCCTGTGTCCGGTGCCGGGCGTGGCGCCGTAGCCCAGGGCAATGATGCAGACCAGTTTTTCATCCTTTGCGGGATGCACGGGAAGTTTGCGCTTGGAAAATGTCAGACCGACCCAGCAGGTGTTGAGTCCGAGCATCTGGCATGTCAGTACAAATTTCTCGCCCCAGTATCCGGCGCGCTCCTGAAGATCATCCGCCTGACGGCCCATGATCACCAGATAATTGCGGACGCCGGAAAACTTGCCGTAATGCGCAAGCAGACCGCTGAATGCGCCGGGCTCATCCGTGACCAGCTCCATATGCAGATTTCCCTCAAGATTGCAGCGGAAAAGACACTCGGTCAGCTGATGCTTGAGTTCATCTGTCAGCGGGTCCGGCAGGAAAGAGCGCACGGAGTGCCGTGCCTGAATGGCTTCGAGTTCTGTCATGACATTGATCCTCGCATTCATGGATTGCAGGTGATGTGCATTGCAGCGGCTGTGCAGGAAAAGATGATGCCGCGTGCCCGGTCTGGGACTGTTCGCTGCGCGGCAAAACAACCCTGCAGCATGAACTGCGGCAGACTCTGGACCGGAGCCCCGTCGGTGTGGATGCACCTGCTGTGGAATGGAATGAAACTTTGCAGATTATACAGGAAGTGGGAAAAAGATGCAAGAACAGGTGCGGGAACGCAGCATGCAGCGGGGTAGACGAAGCCCGGCCGGATTGATACAATGCATGCAAGCGGCGGTATGACAGCCGGTGTGGATGGAGGAATGGTGACGCTTGAAGAAAGCATTTCAGATTACAGGACTGGTGCTTCTGGTACTGTGTCTTTTTTCCGCGCATGCCCTGGCAGAGCGCCTGGGCGTGCAGGGGGAGATGCGCAGCTTCAGAACGCTCCGGATCCTTGCAGATATACCTGAGGCGGTGTCGGGAAAACTGGAAATAATGCAGGGGTCCGCGGTGATCCGGGATTTTGAATGGACATCCGGAGAAACTCTGGAATGGGACGGCCTTGCGTATTTCGGGGAACCGCTTGCTTCCGGGGATTACACGCTTCGGGGCACCTTTGCCGGCCGGGACCGGAGAACCTGGACGGAACAGACCGTGTTTCACATGAAAAATCCCGGGACAGCCGTACTGTATGCGCTGCCATGGCCGGAATGCGTGCATGCGGATGAACTGGACACGTTTGTGGTGGAAACGGCAGGCAGCGGGGAGGGCACACTGATCCTTGCATGCGAGGACATGCAGGGGCAGGAGCGGTTCCGGGTCACCCGCAGCCTGACGGAGTCCTTCCAGCCGGGCAGGGTCCGGCCGGGACAGGCGCGGATGGAAAAGCTTGAGCCCGGTGAATACCGCTTCCGGCTCTGGATGGCCGGGGCGGAGGCCTGGGAAAAGACCTGCACGGTGACCGTGACCGATACCGGGCGGGAGAATCTGGTACCGGGCGTGACCGGTCCTGTGCTGCCGGAAACAGGCATGAGTGATGCGGAAATCTGGGCAGTCATGCAGAAGCCCTCCGTGGTGGTGGATATCGGCAATGTTTCGCATCAGAACATATACAGTGAAAAACAGGAGAAAAGTCAAATTCTGGGTACCCTGCACGGTCAGTCCCAGGCCCTGGAAGTCCTGGAAACAGACGATGCCTGGGCACGGATCCGTGCCTGCCGGCATGAGGATGGGGCCTGGGTGGAAGGATATGTCCCGCTCAGGCGGCTGAAGGTGGTGGAACCGGCCGGGGAATACGGCCTTTTGGTGGACATGACCAGCCAGACAATGGCTGTGTTCCGCTCCGGGGAGCGGCTCTGCACGGTTTCCGTGTCCACAGGGCTTGCGATCCCCCAGAAACTGTTCCGGGAGACCGCGCAGGGTGCTTTTCTTACGGATGAGCATATCGGAGGGTTTGCAGAAAGCTTCTTTCATTATGAATATCCGATCCGCTATGACGGCGGGAATCTGATGCATCAGGTGGGCTGGAAGAAGAACGGAGGCTTCCGGGATACATCCGAGCAGATGGCACTGCTCGGGACAAAGGCTTCCCA
>CAMNDE010000061.1:0-20360 GCA_946534895.1 uncultured Clostridia bacterium | reverse complement strand
AGAGCCTGGCGGAGAAGTACGGCTGCAACGCCATCGCCATCCAGTGCTGGAACGCGCTGCAGGACGAGATCCACATCATGCCCTGCGCCGCCAACGCGCTTCTGAATGAGGAAGGCATTCCCGTGGTCTGCGAGACCGATATCCACGGCGCCATCTCCCAGCTCATCGCGGAGGCCGCCTCCATGAACGAGCGCCGGGTCATGTTCTCCGACTGGACCGTGCGCCATCCCGACAACGACAACGGCGAGCTCCTGCAGCACTGCGGACCCTGGCCCATCTCCGTGGCAAAGGAAAAGCCCACCATCTGCGTGCCTGTGGCCTTCCCGCAGAACGGCGCCGTGTCCGCCGAGGCCAAGCACGGCCCCATGAGCCTGGTCCGCTTTGACGGGGACGAGGGCGAGTATTCCATTCTGCTCGGGCATGCCCGGGGCATTGACGGCCCCTGGACCCGCGGCACCTATGTCTGGGTGGAGGTCAACAACCTCAAGCGCCTGGAAGCCAAAGTGGTGGAAGGCCCCTACATCCACCATGTGGCGGCCATCCACGGGGACGTGGTGCCCGTGGTCTACGAGGCCTGCAAGTATATCGGTGTCAAGCCCGATCTCTATGATCCCATCGAGGAAAAGGTCAAGGCATATCTGCACGGCGAAGACGTCGTATTTGATGAGGTGTAAGACATGAACCAGCTTTCCGTAAAAGCCTATGAACTGCGCCAGCATGTGCTGGACATCATCGTGTCCGGCGGCGGCGGGCACATCGGCGGCGACATGAGCAGCATGGAAATCATGCTCACGCTCTACAGCCGCATGCATATCTCCCCGGACCACGCGGATGACCCCGACCGCGACCGGTTTGTACTCAGCAAGGGCCACTGCGTGGAAACCCTCTACGCCGTGCTGGCGGACCGCGGGTTTATGGACCTGGAGGAAGTCAAGGCCAAGTTCTCCCGCTTCGGCTCCGAATACATCGGGCATCCGCACAACACCCTGCCCGGCATTGAAATGAACTCCGGCTCCCTGGGCCACGGCCTCTCCGTCTGCGTGGGCATGGCGCTGGCCGGACGCATGGATCAGCGGCCCTACCGCGTCTACACCCTGATGGGCGACGGCGAGCTCGCCGAAGGCTCTGTCTGGGAAGGCGCCATGGCCGCCGGGCATTATCATCTGGACAATCTCTGCGCCGTTGTGGACTTCAACGGCCTGCAGATTTCCGGACCCACCAAACAGGTCATGTCCCACGAGCGTCTCAGCGAGCAGTTTGCCGCCTTCGACTGGCATGTCATTTCCGTCCAGGACGGAAATGACGTCACCCAGCTGCAGCATGCCTTTGACGAGGCGGAGCAGACGAAGGGCATGCCCTCCCTGATCATCGCGCACACCGTCAAGGGCAAGGGCGCGTCCATCATGGAGAACAAGGCCTCCTGGCATCATCATCTGCCCACGCAGGAGGAATACCTGGAGATTTCCCGGGAACTGAAGGAAAGGAAGGAGGCGCTCATGCATGAATAAGATCCCGAACCGTCAGGTCATGTGTGACGTGCTGAAGGAAGCCGCATCCCATGACCGGGACGTGGTGGTCCTGTGCAGCGATTCCCGGGGTTCCGCCTCCCTGACCTCCTTTGCGGACACCTATCCGGAGCAGTTCGTGGAGGTCGGCATCGCGGAGCAGAACCTGGTCAGCATCGCGGCCGGTCTCGCCGCCTGCGGGAAAAAGGCGTACGCCGCCTCCCCCGCCTCCTTCATCTCCACCCGCAGCTATGAGCAGTGCAAGGTGGACTGCGCCTATTCGAACACCAACGTCAAGCTGGTGGGCATTTCCGGCGGCATCTCCTACGGCGCCCTGGGCATGACGCATCACTCCGCCCAGGACATCGCCGCCATGTCCGCCATCCCCGGCATGCGCGTCTACCTGCCCAGCGACCGGCATCAGACCCGGAAGCTGTTCGAGCATCTTCTGCAGGACACGCAGACCGCCTATATCCGGCTGGGCCGGAACCCGGTGGAGGACGTGTACAGCGAAGACCATGTGCCCTTTGAGATGAACCGGGCCGTGCAGGTGCACCCCGGCGAGGATGTGCTCATTGTTGCCTGCGGCGAGCTGGTGCGTCCTTCCCTGGACGCGGCGCTTGCCCTGGAACAGGAGGGCATCTCCGCGGAAGTCCTGGACATGTACTGCGTAAAGCCCCTGGACCGGGAAAGCCTGATCCGCTCTGCCCAGGGCAAGGCCTGCGTCATCACCGTGGAAGAGCACGCGCCCTACGGCGGACTCGGGTCCATGGTGGCCCAGGTCATTTCCCGCAACTGTCCCAGGCCCGTCATGAACCTGACGCTGCCGGATGCCCCGGTCATCACCGGAACCTCCCCTGAGGTCTTTGCCTATTACGGCATGGATGCCAGAGGCATTGCCGAAACCGTCCGCGCCATGCTGAAGGAGTGCCGGCCATGAAATACGTCATCTCCGTCGACCAGTCCACCCAGGGCACCAAAGGCCTCGTGTTCGACGCCACGGGCCGTCTTCTGAGCCGGGCCGACCTGCCCCACCGTCAGCTGGTCAATGACCAGGGCTGGGTATCCCATGACCCTGAGGAAATCCTCTCAAACCTGCTCCGCGTCATTCCCATGGCGCTGGATCAGGCCGGCGTATCCCCCGCCGATGTGGCCTGCATGGGCATATCCAACCAGCGGGAAACCACGGTGGCCTGGGATGCCGAAACCGGAAAGCCGGTGTGCCCCGCCATTGTCTGGCAGTGCTCCCGGGCCACCGGCATCTGCCGGCGCCTGGAGGAAACGGGCATCGGGGACATGGTCCGCGACCGCACAGGCATTCCGCTTTCTCCCTATTTCCCCGCCTCCAAGATGGCCTGGATTCTGGAGGAAGTCCCGGAGGCCCGGACGCTGGCGGAAAACGGCCGCCTGCGCATGGGCACCGTGGACGCCTGGCTCGTGTTCCGGCTCACCGGACAGTTCCGCACGGACTATTCCAATGCCTCCCGCACCCAGCTGTTCAATATCCACACCCTCGCCTGGGACGCGGACATCTGCCGCGCCTTCGGCATTCCGCTGAACTGTCTTCCCGCGGTCACGGATTCGGATGCCGTGTTCGGAAATACGGACCTTGGCGGATACCTGCCCGGGTCCATTCCCGTGTGCGGTGTCCTGGGCGACTCCCACGCCGCCCTCTTCGGCCAGGGCTGCCTGAAGCCCGGCATGACCAAGGCCACCTACGGCACCGGTTCCTCCATTATGATGCAGATCGGCGAAAAGCCGGTGAGTTCCCGCAGCGGACTCGTCTGCTCCCTGGCCTGGAAGCGCCGCGGCCGCGTGGACTATGTCATGGAAGGCAACCTCAACTACACCGGCGCGGTCATCACCTGGCTCAAGGATCAGCTGGGGCTCATCGCCTCCGCCCGGGAGACGGAAGCGCTGGCCTGTGCCGCGCATCCCTCGGACACCACCGTTCTCGTGCCCGCCTTCACCGGGCTCGGCGCGCCTTACTGGGTCAGCGACGCCCGGGCCATGATCTGCGGCATGACAAGACTCACCGGCAAAGCCGAGATTGTGCGCGCCGCCCTGGACTGCATCGCCTTCCAGATCCGGGATGTGGTCCGGGCCATGGAAACGGACACCGGCATTTCCGTGCCCGTGCTCCGCGCTGACGGCGGGCCCGCGGGCAACGGCTATCTCATGCAGTTCCAGAGTGATATTCTGGGCAGTGAGGTCGCTGTGCCGAATGCGGAAGAGCTCTCCGGTATCGGAGCCGCCTATATGGCGGGACTTTCCGCCGGCATCCTTGATGATGCCGTATTCAGTCTCCTTGCCTACACCTCCCACGTGCCTTCCATGGACGAAGCGCGCCGGGAAAGTCTTGTCCGCCATTGGAAGCAGGCCGTGGACATGGTCTCCCGCAGTACCCCCGCCGTCTGATATTCCCAAGCTTTCCGGGCTTCGCTCCCTCAGGAGCGGAGCCTTTTCTGATGCCTGTTTCGCGTTTTTCCCTGCCCGGCCGCACTTGATGATCTCCGCCGGGCATGATATCATCTTTTCTGTCTTCGAGCCCCTGTTCCTGTGGCATATGCTATGGAGCCCGGGCCGCGCCGGAATCCCCGGTTCAGGGCGCAGCAGGAAACCGCTGCACCTTCCGTGTTTGAAAAGAGGACATAAGCACAGCGAGAAACTGCTGTCTGTGTATCTTTTTTAGGTGCGCGGATTTTTCCTGACCCCCGCCGGATTCCGTCTAGGGTTGTGCTGGAAACAGTGCAGCCTCCCGTGCTGCCTCATGGCAGCGTTGGAAAGGAGACGGTGGAGTATGCGTGGCAGGATGGCGGTCTCGCTGTGCTTTCTCCGTTTCTGGGAAGACAATTCTTTCAAATTCGAAGGAGGATTCCCATGAAAAAACTATTCCCTCTGCTTCTTGCATTCCTGTTCCTTGCCCTTCCCGTCAACGCACAGGAAACTCCGGAAAAGACTGAGATCATTGTCTTTGCCGCCGCTTCCATGACGGAAACCCTGACGCAGATCAAGGCCATGTATGAGGAAGCCAACCCTGACGTGGAAATCGTCTACAATTTTGATTCCTCCGGCACCCTCAAGACCCAGATCGAGAGCGGCGCGGACTGCGACGTGTTCATTTCCGCCTCGCCCAAACAGATGAACCAGCTGGACATTGAAGCCGATCCGGCCGTGAATACGGACGGTCTGGACTTCGTGCTTCAGGGAACCCGGCTGAACCTGCTGGAGAACAAGGTCGCCCTGGCCGTTCCCGAGGGGAATCCCAAAGGCATCCGGACGTATGCAGATCTGGCAGAGCAGCTGAAAAACGGCAAGGTGCTGCTGGCCATGGGCAACAGTGACGTACCCGTGGGCCAGTATACCCAGAAGATCTTTGCCTACTTCGGACTGGACGAGGCCGCTCTCGCGGAAGCCGGCGTGCTGACCTACGGCAGCAATGTCAAGGAAGTCACCACCCAGGTGGCTGAATCCGCTGTGGACTGCGGCATTATCTATGCCACCGACGCCTTTTCTGCCGGCCTTACGGTAGTGGATACCGCCACCGCAGACATGTGCGGTCAGGTCATCTATCCCGCCGCTGTTCTCAAAACCACCCGGAACGAAGAAGCCGCCCGCGCTTTCCTGGACTACCTGTCCACGGACGAAGCCGGTGCCGTGTTTGAGTCTGTCGGTTTCTCTCCCATTCACGAATAATACGCTCCTGTCCGGCAGAGAGCCATCCGCTCTGCCGGGCAGCTGTTCCGGAGAGAGAGGAGTCATTCATGGATCTGTATCCGCTGTGGAACTCCCTGCGCATTGCAGGCATCAGCACGGTTATTGTCTATTTTGCCGGAATCCTGGCCGCCTACTATATCGCGCGCCTGCCCAGAGCCGTCAAAGGCGTTCTGGACGTGATTCTGACGCTTCCCCTGGTCCTTCCGCCCACAGTGGTGGGCTTTCTGCTGCTCCGGGTGCTGGGACCCCGCCGGCCCGTGGGCGCCTTCTTCCTGGAACATTTCGCGCTGCGGCTCACCATGACATGGTGGTCCTCCATCTTTGCCACCTCCGTCATTATCTTTCCCCTCATGTACCGCACATGCCGCGGCGCCTTTGAAAGCTTTGACGAATCCCTGGCCGCCTCTGCCCGCACCCTCGGGCTCAGCAATACCTATATCTTCTGGCGTATCCGCATGCCCCTGTGCCGCAGCGGGATCCTGGCCGGCACCGTGCTTGCCTTCGCCCGTGCCATCGGGGAATACGGGGCCACCAGCATGCTTTCCGGGTACACGCCCGGGCGCACCGCCACCATCGCCACTACCGTATACCAGCTGTGGCGCACCAACGACGAAGCCCTGGCCTTCCGCTATGTGCTGGTGAACATCGGCATTTCCCTTCTGGTGCTTCTGACCATGAATTTCATGGAGAACCGGGAAAGGAGGCGCCGCTGATGCCGCTGTTTCTGGACATTGAAAAGAAGCTGCCCGGCTTCACCCTGAGCATGCAGCTGGAAACCGGGGATGAAACCACCGCCCTGCTCGGCGCATCCGGCAGCGGAAAGAGCATGACGCTGCGCTGCATTGCCGGCGTTGACCGCCCGGACCGCGGACGCATTGTGCTGAACGGTCAGGTACTGTTTGATTCCGCCCGGCGCATCTGCCTCCCGCCCCAGCAGCGCAGAGTGGGGCTCATGTTCCAGCATTATGCCCTGTTTCCCCACATGAGCGTGTTCCAGAACCTCCTGTGCGGGGCGCGCCGATACCCAAGGGGTGCCGCACGGAACCAGGCCGCTTATGACATGCTGGATCGCTTCGAGCTTGCACCTCTCGCCCGGCGGTATCCGCATCAGCTTTCCGGCGGTCAGCAGCAGCGGGTCGCCCTGGCGCGTCTTCTGATCTCCGATCCGGGCATTCTGATGATGGATGAACCCTTTTCCGCCCTGGACAGCCATCTGCGCTTCCGCATGGAACAGAGTCTGCGTGAAGTCATCCGCGATTTCCCACACCCGGTGCTGCTGGTATCCCACAACCGGGATGAGGTTTTCCGCCTTGCACAGCGCGTATCCGTCCTGAATCAGGGACGGGTGGAGCGCACCGGAACACGCCAGGAAGTCTTTTCCGATCCCGGAACCCGCAGCGCCTGCCTGCTCACGGGATGCAAGAACCTGTCCTCCGTGCAGATACTGGAATCCGGACAGGCATATGCCCGGGACTGGGGCATTTCCCTGTCCCTGCCCCTGAAGCCGGGCACGAATGCCCTGGGCATCCGCATGCACGCCATTGAGCCGGGACCCGGGGAAAACACCCTCACCTGCCTTGTCCGGGAAGTCATCGAAAATCCCTTTTCCTATACTGTGATGCTGCATCCCCTGGACGCCCCGGAACACGCCGAACCCATTGGCTGGGAGATGGAAAAACCCGTCTGGAAACGTCTGGAGGCTTCCCGTGTCCAGGTGCACATTCCCTCTGAACATATCCTGCAACTGAAAGGCTGATCAATATGCTGGAACACACTTCCTGGGAGACTGCCCGGGACCTGCTCCTGGAACACGTCACCCGGATCGGGACAGAGAATGTCCCGCTGGAGGACTGCGCCGGGCGCATTCTTGCCATGGACCTGAAGGCGGCAGAGGATGTACCGCCCTTTGACCGCTCCGCCTATGACGGGTATGCCCTGCGTTCCTGTGACATCGTTCACGCGTCACCCGGGCATCCTGTCACGCTGCACATCACCGAAACCATTCCTGCGGGGTGTCAGCCTGAAAAACCGGTAAGCGCCGGGTGTGCCGCCCACATCATGACCGGCGGGCCTATTCCCGAAGGCGCCGACTGCGTAATCAATTTTGAGCGGACAGTCTTCACCCCGGAGCAGGTCACTCTTTCCTGTCCGCTGTCTGCCGGGACAAACATTGTCCGGCGGGGTGAGGACGTACATGCCGGGGACGTGCTTGCCCTCTGCGGCACCCGCATTGATGCCGGCCTCGCCGGCACGCTGGCTGGCCAGGGCATGGCACGCGTTCCGGTGTACCGCCGGCCCGTGGCCGGCATTATTTCCACCGGCAGCGAGATCATGGAAGCCGGGGAAGCCCTGCTGCCCGGCAGAATCTACAACAGCAACCGTTCCAGCTTCACCGCGCTTCTTCAGCAGGAAGGCTGCGACGTCCGCTACCTCGGGCTGTGCCCCGATGATGCCGGAAAGATCTGCGCGCTGATCGAAAAAGGCCTGCCGGAATGTGATCTGATCCTGCTCACCGGCGGGGTATCCGTGGGCGACTGGGACCTGACGCCCAGGGCCATGGAAATGGCCGGCGCACGCATGCTGCTCTCCGGCGTGGATATAAAGCCGGGCATGGCCTGCGCCTACGGC
Organism: uncultured Clostridia bacterium; assembly: GCA_946534895.1. GTDB lineage: Bacteria > Bacillota > Clostridia > Christensenellales > Aristaeellaceae > UBA2943. Next base: position 12,510 of record CAMNDE010000061.1, on the reverse strand, counting down.
GTGAGCGGGCACACGCTCATACTCGGGCTTTCCGGAAACCCCGCTTCCTCCATCACCAATTTCTGCGCCTGCGCTCTGCCCGCCCTCCGGTACATGGCCGGGCACAGGAACTGCATGCCCACACCCATTGAGGCTGTCTGCGCCGAGGGCTTTGCCAAAAAAAGCCCTTCCACCCGGTTCCTTCGGGGTTCTGTCGCGTTCACCGGCGGCCGGGTCATGTTTCACGCCGCGCCGGGACAGGGAAACGCCGTACTGTCCTCCGCCATCGGCTGCAACGCCTTCTGTCTCATTCCCGCCGGCAGCGGGCCAGTCCGGCCCGGTGACGTTCTGTCCGGCTTTCTGATCTGAGAGGTATTTCGCATATGAAAAAAGTTCGTGTTCAAGACGCCGTGGGCATGACGCTCTGTCATGACCTGACGGAAATGAAGGACGGATTCAAGGGCCCCGCTTTCCGCCGCGGGCATGTCATCCGTGAGGAGGATATTCCGCACATGCTGGACATCGGGAAGAAAACCGTGTTCGTATGGGAAGAAAACTCCGGGGAGATTCACGAGGAGGATGCCGCCCTGCGCATGGCTGCCATGGCCCCGGTACCCGGAGCCCACTATACCGGGCCCTCCGAGGGAAAGGTCCTGCTGACTGCGGACATGCCCGGCATGTTCCGCATCGATCTCCCGCTGCTGGAAAAGATCAACCGCATCGGCGACCTCACCATTTCCACCCTTCCGGACCACTATCCCGTGCAGCCGGGCATGCGTCTGGCTTCCATGCGCATTGTGCCCCTGGTCACCCGTGAATCCCAGATCATCGAAGCAGAGAAACTGTGCCGCGGCCATGCCCTGCTTCAGCTTCTGCCCTATCAGGAACGCAGGGCCGGCATCATCATTACGGGATCGGAAATCTATCATGGACGCATTCAGGACAGGTTCGAGGCAGTGGCCCGGCGAAAGCTCAGCGCCTATCCGGGATCCATTGTGGGCATCCGCATCTGCGATGATGACCTGCCCATGCTCCTCCAGGCAGCCCATGATCTTATGGATCAAGGCGCGGATTTCCTTATCTTCTCCGGCGGCATGTCCGTGGACCCGGATGATCTGACGCCCTCCGCCATCCGCGAACTGGGCTGCGATGTCATCTCCCACGGCGTCCCGAGCCAGCCCGGAAACATGACCCTTGTGGCCTATCTGGATGCCATTCCGGTGCTGGGCGTCCCCGGAGCCGCCATTTCCATGCCCACCACCATTTTTGACGTGCTTCTCCCCCAGATCTATGCAGGCATCCGCTTTACAAAGGATGATCTTGTGCGCCTGGCCGACGGCGGACTGTGCCAGCTGTGCAAATCCTGCCATTTCCCCAACTGCACTTTTGGAAGGTACTGACATGACGGACAGATTCGGCCGCGAAATCACTTACCTGCGGCTTTCCGTAACAGAGCTCTGCAATCTTCGCTGCCTGTACTGCATGCCCGAAGAGGGCGTTCCCAAAAAACGGCACGAGGACATGCTCACCGAGGACGAAATGATCCAGGCTGTGGAAGCCGCTTCGTCCCTGGGCATCCGAAAGCTGCGCATCACCGGCGGGGAACCGCTTGTCAAGCCCAACATTCTCTCCATATGCCGCCGTGCCGCTCAGGTAAGCGGCATCACCGATCTCGCCCTCACCACCAACGGGCTCCGGCTCCCGGAAATGGCAGAGGAACTGCATGATGCGGGCGTCCGCCGGCTGAATATCAGTCTGGACACCCTGAAGCCGGAGCGCTATGCCCGCATCACCCGCACAGGTTCCCTTGACCAGGCGCTGCAGGGCATTGAAAGTGCGCTGCATGCCGGGTTTGCCAAGATCAAGCTGAACACAGTGCTCATCGGCTCATTCAATGATGACGAAATCCACGCTCTCGCCGATCTGACCCGGCGCTGGCCCGTGGACGTGCGCTTCATTGAGCTCATGCCCATGCCCGGCAACGCCGCTTTCGGGCCGGAGGCTTTCATTCCTTCCAGCCGCGTCACCGACCTGCTTCCGGAGGCAGTACCCCAGGGCCGGGACGGCGTGGCCCGGCTTTACCGCCTGCCCGGGGCTCAGGGATGCATCGGGCTGATCTCTCCGCTGTCCAGCCATTTCTGTTCGGAATGCAGCCGCCTGCGTCTCACCGCCGACGGGTATCTGAAGCCATGTCTGCATGCCCGCGCGGAAATCTGTCTCAAGGGTCTGGATCTGCAGGGCATGAAACAGGCCATGCAGCAGGCCGTTGATATGAAACCCAGGCAGCACGACCCCCTGTCCGCCACGGAGCGGAGTCAGGCAGGCCGAAGCATGAATCAGATCGGAGGATAAGAAAGATATGCAGCCCAACCCGGATTTCACCCATTTTGACGACAGCGGAAAAGCCCGCATGGTTCATGTGGGGGACAAGGACATTACCGGGCGCTCCGCCACCGCCCGGGCAGTTGTGCGGGTCAGCCGTGCCACCTTTGACCTGATCCGCACCGGCGGCATGAAAAAAGGCGACGTGCTCACCGTTGCACAGATTGCCGGAATCATGGGCGCCAAACGCACGCCCGACCTGATTCCCATGTGCCACCCGATTCTCATTGACGGCGTGGACCTTAAGCTGCATCTGGAAGAACCGGACCTGTCCGTCATCATTGAGGCCACTGTGCGCTGTCAGGGCAGGACAGGCGTGGAAATGGAAGCGCTCACCGCAGCCTCCACCGCCGCTCTCACCGTCTATGACATGTGCAAGGCCGTCCAGCGCGACATCTGCATAACCGATATCTGCCTGCTGCGCAAAACCGGAGGCGTGCACGGCGACTATGAAAGAGAGGAACTGAACCATGCCTGAACAGCACTTTACTGCAGCCATCATCACCGTCAGCGACCGCGGCTTCCGCGGAGAACGGGAAGACAAAAGCGGTCCTGCCCTGAACCGCATGCTTTCCGAAAACGGATGGAAGGTCATGTACACAGCCCTGGTCCCGGATGAGCAGGAAAGCATCCGTCGCGAACTGCTGCTGTGTGCCGATGAAAAAAAGCTGGATCTTATTCTCACTACCGGCGGTACCGGCTTTGCTCCGCGGGACGTCACCCCTGAGGCCACGCTTTCCGTGCTGGAGCGCCTCACCCCCGGGATCCCTGAAGCCATGCGCGCCGAGAGCATGAAGATCACGCCCCACGGCTGCCTTTCCCGTGAGACGGCCGGTATCCGCGGGCTGAGCCTGATTATCAACCTGCCCGGCAGCCCGAAGGCCAGCGTGGAAAACCTGTCCGCAGTCATAGGCGCCATCGGGCACGGCGTCAAAATGCTGAAATCCTCCGGCTCTGCTGACTGCGCCGCGCCTTCTGCCCGGATCATTTCCGTCAATATCAGCGAAGTCAAGGGCACGCAGAAGCACCCGGTCCCGGAAATCGAATTGAAAGTGGACCACGGCATCGTGGGTGATGCCCATGCCGGCAACTGGCACCGCCAGGTAAGTCTGCTGGGCACGGAAAGCGTGCGCAAGGTGCAGGAGCATATCAGTTTTGAGCTCAAGCCCGGGGACTTTGCCGAAAACATTCTCACCGAAGGCATCTTGCTCTACGAGCTTCCCGTAGGCACCCGCCTGAAGATCGGAACAGCCCTGTGCGAAGTCACCCAGATCGGCAAAGAATGCCATTTCAACTGCGCCATACGTGAAAAAGCCGGGGACTGTGTCATGCCCCGGGAAGGTATTTTTGTGAAAGTGCTGGAACCTGGCCGGGCAAAAGCCGGCGATTTCGTTACCGTCATTGCGTAAACACCAGGAAAAAGGCATGAAAAAACCGGGACCCGCAATCCCGGTTTTTCCATGCCTTTTTTTGGCATCAACGGTCCGTTTTCTTTTCCTCCATATACTTCCGGGCATCCCTGATAAAGCTCCAGATCATCACGATCATGATCAGCCCGATGGGGAATGCGCTGATAATGCTCACGCTCTGGATATTGCTCATGCTGCTCTCGGAGAAGACCAGGGCAATCGGCAGCACAATCAGCAGAATGCACCACAGAAGCGTGATCATCGTGTGCGGCTTCTCATTCTCGCCCAGTTTCCGGTAGCTGTAGCAGGCCGCGGTATAGGCGATGGAATCAAAGCTGGTGGCATAGAAGGCGATCATGCACAGCAGCGTCCAGACCAGGATCACACTGTCCCCGGGCATGGTATGCACGATATCCATGATCAGCCCGTACAGATCCCCGCTCTGCGCGTACTGGGCAATGAAGTCTGCCTTCCCGGCTGTCTGCAGGCCCAGGCTGTAGTTGCCCAGCACCACAAAGCTGACAATGGTGCTGCCCACGCCGAAGACATACCCGCCCAGGATCGTCTGCCGCACCGTGCGTCCCCGGGAAATGTTTCCGATAAAGAAGGGCGCCGCAATGCACCATACCATCCAGTAGGCCCAGTAGTAGATGGTCCAGTCCTGGGGGAAGCTGCTGGTCCGGCCGGGGTCCGCAAAGGTGCTCAGTCCGATGAAGTTCTGCAGCATTCTGCCCATGCTCTGGATGCCGTTCTCGATAATGAACCGGCCCTGACCGCCGATGAGGAGCACCAGGATCAGCAGACCGAAGAACATGTAGATGCAGAGCTTGGCCAGGAAGCTGATGCCCCTGAACCCGTGCAGCACCGCGTAGGTATACACCGCGCAGGTGATGAGCAGAATGATGATGGTCACCGCCGTGCGGCTGATCTCAAGCCCGAACAGGGTCACAATGATCTCCGCCATGAGCGGCGTGGCCACGGAAAAGGTGGTGGCGGTGCCGGCCAGCAGCGCGAAGAGCGCGAACAGGTCAATGATCCGTCCCAGCAGGCCGTGGGCATGCTTTTCCCCGAGCACGGGCAGGCAGGCCTCGGAATACCGCTGCCGCTCCCGCTTTCTGCAGTGCAGCATGAACCCGAAGGCCACCGCCAGCACCAGATAGAACGCCCAGGGAATGAAGCTCCAGTGGAACAGCGGGAATACGCCGGCCCAGTCCGTGATGCTCCCGCCCATTTCCGCTAGGTGCGGATTGGTGGCATACATGACCCATTCCGCGAAACTGTAGAACAGAATATCCGCCGCAAGCCCGCAGGTGAACATCATGCTGCCCCAGGTAAAGAAACTGTACCTGGGCTTTTCATTCGGCTCGCCCAGCACGATATCCCCGTACCGGGAGAAGGACAGGAACAGGGAAACAATGAGCACGCCCAGGCCCATCAGCAGGTAATAGCTGCCCATCGTGTCCCCGAAGAAAAACCTCACCTGGGCGATGACGCCGTTGGCCTCATCCGGAAAGGCAAACAGATAGGCCGCCAGGCCCATGATCAGAATAAAGGGAACCAGGGTGATCATCCAGTCGATCCGGCTCCGGTCCGCTGTCTTGTGTTCGTTCACGCTTGTGCGCCTCCTTTGTAATTCTTTTCCTTCAGATACGCGCTGTATCCGGGGTCCAGCCGGACCAGCTCCTCCAGAGAGTCAATTTCTTCCACGTCCCCCGGCTGCATCTCAAAAATGCCCAGGGTGTACTCCGGAAAATGGCAGAACATGGCCACGTCATCCCAGTAGATCTGCCGGTTCCCGGACTCGAACTCCATTTCCAGATGCCGCTTCAGCCTTTCTCCGTCCTCCCTTGTCCAGCGGGAAACGGAAAACAGCTGCCAGCCATGGGCGCCGCCCGTGGCGCTGCATCCTTTCACGATCCCGTCCTCCACGTCCATCAGCCACTCGCTGGTCTGCCCCTCGCACCACACCGCGTTGTAGCCGGACCGTGTGAACTCCGGGGAGAGAGCGCGCGGGTCATGAATGATCTGGTCTCCGTCCAGGATGATGCACTCGCCCAGGTATGCCCGGGCGACATACAGGGAGGAGATATTGTTGCAGGTGTCATAGAAGGGATTTTCTATGAGGTCCACGCCCGGCCATTCCCGGGCCCACGCCTCAAACTGTTCCTTCTTATACCCCACCACCACATGGATTTCCGTGATCCCGTTTTCCCGGAGCGCCCGGACCACGGTATCGATCATGCGCTCGCCCCGGACCCGGACCAGGGGCTTGGGCGTTTCAAGGGTCAGCGGCTGCATTCTTTTCCCGATGCCGGCCGCCATGATGATGGCCCGCTTCACCCTGTGCATGTTCATGCCTCTTCCTCCCCTTCCATCGCCTTCACGGCATGCCGGTAATAATCCTTGGCGAACCGGTACTGGCGCAGACTGTACTCGCCGAATTCCACGCCCAGGTTCCGCTTGAACTCGCACCAGTTGGACCAGAGCAGGCCGCAGATGGCAATATAGGCATAGATCTTGACCCGCGTCATATGCGCGCACCGGCCCTGGAAGTACAAATCGATCAGATGATCCACCTGTTTCTTGCCGTACAGGCTGTAGATGCAGAACATGGCAATGTCCACATGCGGGTCCTGCATGCCGGAATACTCCCAGTCCGTAAGCTGAAGCGCCTCCTCCGTGCTGCCCTCCGGCGTGTAGAACAGGAAATTGTCCGGCACCGCGTCAATATGCGTCAGGCACCAGTCCTTTTCCGCCTGCTCCACAAAGGGCCTGAGGCTCAGCACATTATTCTTGGTCTGCCGGTAGTCCCGGTACACCGACGGCCTTCCTTCCCACAGCTTTTCATAGAACTCGATCTGCCCGAACAGGTCAAACGTGTGCGGGACCTGCAGCTTCATCTCATGGAAGGCACGGAGCTTTTCCATGCATTTTTTCAGGTCCGGCGCGCTGCCGCTGTCGCAGACCCGTACGCCTTCCAGGTACCGGGTGATCTTGTATCCGTTCTCCGGATTGATGTATACCGGATCATCGCACAGTCCGTGTCCGCTGATGGTCCGGAACACCTCCGCCTCCTGCGCCCGGTTGATGAGCTGGTCCGTGCCTTCCCCGGGGATGCGCATAATGTACTTTTCCCCGTGCACGCTGAACAGGAAGGAGCGGTTGGTCATGCCCTTCTTCAGCACGCTGATGTCCACGATCTCATCCGGATGCACGTGAAAAATGTCCGCGATCACGTCCAGCGCGTCCGACCGCAGGTGATTGGACTCCCCGTCCAGTTCCCGCAGCTGCTCATAGGTGTTGATCTCCACCACATTCGAGGCATGCACCACCCGGGCCGGGATCACCATGCGGTCGCCCTGGTACAGCGCGATCTCCCAGAAATCATCATCGTGCTCCCGGCACTGTGCCGCTTCCCGGATCTTTTCCCGCACAGGCGCCGCGTCCTCTTCCAGAAGGTAGGTGATGCCCACCATGGCATTGCCGCCCTCCTGGGCAGATACGCGCACCAGTTCCATCTTCCGGTTGACCCGTACATCCGACTCGTTGTCCACCAGATCGCTCACCATGTACCAGGAATACATCTCGTGAGCGCTGAAGGGATTCCGGTCGCACCAGATATCCGAGGGGATAATGTAGGTATTGGAGATCCGGTCCGCCACCAGGGCAAGGGAGTAAAGATTGTTCCGGGAAGCGTAGAGCGGGTTCACCACCAGCTCCACGCCGTACTCGTCAATCAGGTAGTCAAAGCTCTCCTTCATGAAGCCCACCACCACCGTGATGTCCTTGACCCCGGCTTCATGCAGCTGCCGGATCATCCGCTCGATCAGCGGCTCCCCGTTCACCTCCAGCAGCGCCTTGGGCGCGCTGAGATTGATGGGCACCATGCGCATGCCGAAGCCGGCCGCCAGGATAATGGCGTTTTTCGGCGCCTTCATGTCAAACTCCATGCGCGCCTTTTCCGTGGGCTGCAGCATGTCATTTACATACCCGTCCATGATCAGCGTTTTCAGGCTGCGGTTTACCACGCCCAGGGAATGCCCGGACGTCTCCGCCAGAATACGCTGGTTCACAAAGGGCTCCCGGATCAGGGTCTGCAGAATATCTGATTCCTGTTTGTTCATGAACAACCTTCTCCTTCTTTTTCGTGAACTGACAGGGAAAGAATAACGGGGACACAGGAACATGTCCCCGATCATAACAGCATCATTTCCCGAAGGACTGCCGGAATCCACATGAAACGTATTCCGGATGGAAGACACTATATCCAAAAGAAATACGGATGTCAATGGTTTTGTAACAAAAAGACAATATTTGCGCATTCGGCCCGGAAAGCCGACATCCCCGGACTGGCATTATTTCCTGTATTTCCGGTAGATCTTCCCATATACCAGCGGCAGGACAGGAACCGCAACGGCGCAACCCGCGATCAGGAGAATTCCGCCCGCTTTCATATTCAATGCGCCGAGAACCGTACTGATCCACAGCACGCCGGAAAACGCCAGCCACATACAGGCGTTTGCCCTGTTATAGGCGGCTGTATCCGTGATTTCCGACTCCTTTACTTCGCTTCCCGACCAGAACCACATCGGCTTCTTCCGTGTCCACGCAAAGATTCCCAGTCCGGTAAACAGAAGACTTACGGGAATCATGATGATCAGCCAGCTGATGCTGCGCATATTTCCGCCTCCGTTTCCCCTCCGGTTTCCCTTACGCCCGTCCCCGCATTGTTCACGCTTCCGGGTTTTCCACAAACACGCAGCTGTGTCCCGGCAAAGTGCCCTCCGGTCCCGGCTGTGAAAACCGGCATGTGCCCTTCACATCCAGCCGGAGCGGAGCTGACCTGTGGTTGACGATCACAAGGCCATGCTCAAACCAGGTGCTCTCCACGTCCTTCCCGGCAAAGGGCACTTCCGGCGCGGCGGCTTTTTCCAGGATTTCCCGCAGCATCTCATGCTCCATCAGCGGCAGGGGATACAGTTCCTTCCTCCCCTGGCTGTAGGGCACATGCTGGGATGTGCGGCTGCCGTAGGCATAACCCGCCAGGAAGCCGAAGCTGAAAATCTGACCTTTTCCCCATGCGGTCCGGGACAGGGCATGTTTCCCGTCCTCCCGCCAAAGGGCAAATGGCTCGCCCGGCCAGGCGCACACGGGTCCGCCGGGTGCAATCCCGCCTTCCCCGCAGTAGGTGAAGCAGGTGCCGTCCGTCTTCTCCTTTTCCAGACCGAAAGCGCTGCGCACCATGTCCGCATCCGGTCCGTGAATCACCACACCGCCCCGGGAAACGAACTGCCGGAGCATTTCCTCCGCCTCGGGATCCGGCACGGCGTGATAGCATTCATCCGCCGGGATCAGCAGCACGTCCGCCTCAAGCCCGGCGCGCACATCCGGAAGCTCCACGATTTCCGGATCATACCCGAACTGCCGGCACGCCCTGTACATGCCCAGAAAATCACTGCGCCGCTGGGCGGCGCCTTCCACACTGAAAGGTTCCAGCAGCGCCATGGCCGTGGGATACAGAATGGCCACCCGGCTCCGTCGGCGCTCACCGAGGCACGGAATCACTTCCCTGGCCCAGGCATTGCCCCGGCGCAGGGAATCCAGGAAATCGTCCCCCATCCTGTGCAGGACCCCGCCGTCATCCAGGCCGCACCAGCCGTAGGCCATGATGCCGGAGGCTCCGCTCATCACGATGCTGCCGATCATCTCCTCCGGCGTCAGGAACCGGTACAGATCATTGTAGAGATAGCGCCCGTAATAGATGCCGCCCAGGAAAGGCCGTCCCCGGTTCATGGAGCGCATGTGCGCATGCTGGCATGACACGGCATAGGGTTCCGGATCCCCCGCATCATTGAGGGGCACGGCATCGTACCGCGCCGCGTCCACATACGGCGCAAGTGCGCGCATGTCCACGCCCCGGCTGGCCGTATCCCACAGGTCAATGGCATTGAGTTCCGTCTCCCGGAACGTGTCCATGTTCAGGTAATGCCCCCACTGGGACAGGTTCGGCATGAGATAGAGCCGCGGATCCAGTTCATGCAGCCGCTTCTGCATATGCGCAAAGTATGACGTCAGTTCATCCCTGCGCCAGCACATGTTGTCCGTCCACATGCGGAAGGCCCGGGTATCCCCCTCCAGATCGCTGCGGTCATATGGCCGGTCAAACGCCAGGGAATACCACCAGTCCTCCGGTCTCAGGGACGCGAAGTCCCGGAAGCATGTGCCGTAGGCACTGTTCAGTTTTTCCACGGTGCCGTACCGCTTCTCCAGCCAGTCCCTGTAGCGCTTCTGTCCTTCCTCATCAAAGCTCGGGACCACCACAGGATCCCACATGCTGCAGACCGGAAGCCGTTCACGCCCGCCGATGCGCCGGACAGCCTGCCGTGCGCCGTACAGCTTCATCAGGCCGCGCACATGCTCCACCTGGCTGTCCATCGCCTTTTCGGACCAGTACTTGTACCACTGTCCCGGCGTTCCGTCCGCCCAGGTAATGCCCTCCCCCAATACGGGCGGGCTTGTGCGGATATGCGGATACAGGTTGTCCCCGCACATGTACAGAGCCAGAAACATATAGTCCATGTGTTCCCGGCCGATCCGGTCCATCATGTACTCCTGCTGGGCCACATAGTCGCTGGCATCTCCGCCGGAAAAGCGTTCCTGAAAGTCTTCCCAGGCCTTGCTGTCCAGTTCCACCACATCGAAGCCGAGGCCGGCAATCTTTTTCATGGAATCATCGATAAAGGACCGGTCCGAATAGGCCGGTTCAAAGAAATTCCCGAAGCAGATGCCCAGCATCACGTCCTGCTGCTCACCGGAGGCTTTCATGACATCGTCATTCATACATTTTTCTTCCCATCCCCTGCAATGGACCACGCCAGGCTCAGCGCAATGCGGAAATGTCCCGTATCATGCTGGGTACCTTCGCTTTCTCCCGGCAGCCTGCGCTCATCCCACTTCTCCGCGTCCAGCAGGTCTCCGCTGGTAAAGAACATATACAGGTTCTTCTGCCGGAAATCGCAGACCGCCTGCAGGGCCGCGCATTCCATTTCCACGCTGATGCAGCCCTGTGCCCTGTGCTTTTCGAAATGGTTCCGGGTTTCCCGGTAAAAGGAGTCCGTGGTCCAGGTCCTGCCCTGGACATGCGGAATCCCGCTCTCTTCCATGAACCGGGCCACACGCGCGCTGTTGCGGATCCGGATCCAGTCCGAGGCCGGGGCATAATGATAGGACGTGCCCTCGTCCCGGTAGGCTTCAGTGGGAATCATGACCTTTCCGTGGGCGATCTTCCGGTCCAGACAGCCGGCGCCGCCGAAGACCACATAGTTCTGCGTCCGTATCACGGAAAAGGAGTCTTCCACCGTGCCCACACAGGCCGGTGCACCCACATACGTCTTGAAAAAGGCAAACGTTCTGCCCTGCCAGTCCAAAAGATACACCGGCGTTTCCCCGGTGGCAAACCAGAAGCTCCCGGCCTTCCGGCAGGGATAGCTTTCCAGCACATGCCGCTCGATCTCATGGGAAAACGTCATGATGCAGGCATCCACACAGGGCGCGTCCGGATTCACCGCCGGCTCTATGATGGCTTCCGACTGATTGTCAAACGCTTCCGTGATCATGTTTATCCTCCATCATGCAAGGTACGGCAGAAGGCGCTCAAACACGCTGCGGTAGGCTTCCGCATCAAAGTGCATGCCGTCCTGGGTATGTTCCGCCAGGAGCCGGCCCTGTTCATCCTTGAGACCGTCATTGACATCGATATAGTGGTATCCGAACTCCCGGGCAAGAAGCGCCACCATACGGTTTGCTTCCTCCAGCGCGGCATTGGTGCGCACCACCAGGCCGGGATTCTGCTTTCCGCCGGGCGTGTCCGGGTTCACGGGATAATAGGCCATCATATACACCGTCGCTTCCGGAAGCTTTTCCTTCAGCGCACTGAGAATGGCACGGTAATTTTTCTCCAGATGCACCTGCCAGGGTTCGCCGCCCGGCTGGGCGCTGATGTCGTTGGTGCCGATATTGATAAACACCCTGGAAGGCTCAAGATCCAGCAGCATGACGTCCAGGGCCTTCAGGAACTCGTCGGTCACATATCCGCCGATGCCCCGGTTATAGACCGGGCCCTTGATCCCCGCGTCCATGCAGTATTCGCACACAGGGAACAGCTCCATAAGCGAAGATCCCGTAAACAGCGTGCCGCCTTTGACCGCATAGCGGTTGAGCTGTCTGTAGTTTTCCAGTTTCTTGTCCTTTTCCCGCTGAAACATTTCCCGGATACGCTTTTCCATATCTTCCATGTCGGTTTTCCTCCTCGGATACTGTTTAGGCAAACCTTATCATATCCTTTTGCCCATGGCAATCACCCCGGAACATTTTTGCCGCGGAACAGGGTCCCACGCTTCTCCGCACGGCACAGAAAAAGCCCGGCGGCATGATGCCGCCGGGCACTGTATGTTTCAGGTCATTCCCCGTTCAGATGCTCATCAGCCCGCGGGGATGACGGCTGCCGCCGTCTTCACCATCTGAGCCATGCCTTCCACGGCTTCAGGAGAAGACGTGACAAGGAACTGGGCCAGAAGCGAGAGCATCAGGCTGGCGAGCAGCAGGATGATGGCGCCGCCGAGACGGGAAGAAATCTGGGCGAAGGGCATCAGTTCCATGCGGTCCGCAGCAGACAGCACGGCCACGTCGCCGGTGCCGCCCATGTTGGACATGCACAGGCCCGCCGTAACACCGGCCTCGA
>CAMNDE010000060.1:0-20843 GCA_946534895.1 uncultured Clostridia bacterium | reverse complement strand
TAATGCATATTTATATTCATTATCCGTCATTCTGCGCGTATTCCCAGCCCGCCGCACTCCCTTGCCCTGTTCCCGCAAGCGTTTTTCCTGTATACTGATGCATATCTGAGTGAGACACTTTTCCCGGTCTGACCGTACAGAGAGGAGCTTACCCCATGGAATCAGGCACACTGGATAAACGTTCCTTTATTCTTGGCATGATCACCGCCTTTTCGGAATGCGTGGCCGGCGGCTGCAAGCGCCTGGCCCTTTCTCCGCCTCTGAGCGCACAGGACTATGCCATGGTTTCCTCCGAAGCCGAAGGCATTATCGAAAAGCATGGTCTGTGCCACTATCACTAGCGCAATCTCGACCGTCCTGAACCGCAGCGCTGGGAATGGATCCTGATTGCCGGCAGGCAGGAGACCCTGGACGAATACCTGCGCCTCCGCGAACAGGGCTTCAGCCCCATGGACTCGCTGAAACCGTTTCACGAACTGCTCAGTTACAACCCGAAGGAAAGCATTCATACCGGCTATGACGCCTATCGGACCTTCTTTCCCGGTCTTGACTGATATGACCGTACATGCTTCCACGGATACTCAGATACCTTCTGCACGGTATGAAGACAGCCGTCGCATCCCCGAGATGTGCCGGCTGTTTTCATTCGGACATCACTTTCTTCAGCTGCCCGCCTCTGTACAGAAAAAACAGGGGAACCCGCGTAACCGGATTCCCCCGTCTCACCATGTACAAAGTCTCTCAGTTCCCCTGTGGCACCGGGAAAAAGCGCTTCCGCCTTATGCCCAGGTGCCGTTGCGGAAAACAGCTTCCACCGATCCATCCGCCCGGATGCCGTCAATGGAAAGATCATCCGCGCCTACCATGAAATCCACATGAATGATGGAATCGTTGATGCCCTGTTCCTGTGCCTGCTCCACCGTCAGGTTGTCCCCGTCCGGCAGGACTTCCTTGAAGCCCATGCCCAGCGCGCAGTGGCAGCACGCGTTTTCATCAAACAGCGTTTCATAGAACAGGAACCCGCACTGATTCACCGGGCTCTCCTTGGGTACAAGCGCCACCTCACCGAGCATGGCCGCCCCTTCATCCATATGGATCATCCGCTCCAGCAGTTCCTGCCCCTTTGCAGCCCGGCAGGACACAGCCCTGCCGTTTTCAAAGGTGATGGAAAAATCCTCGATCAGCTGGCTGTTCCAGGACAGCGGCTTGACCGCCACCAGCGTGCCCTCGCATTTCCCGGCGATGGGCGAAGTGAAGATTTCTTCTGTGGGCATGTTGGGAATATAGAATACGCTGTTCTGGTTATTGACAGCGCCTGCGCCTTCCCAGCGCGCACCGGGAATCAGGTCCACCGTGAAATCCGTTCCGTTGCTGCTGCGGTAGTGCAGTCTTGAGAAATTCTGCGCGTTCAGCCATGCCGCTTTCTTTTCAATAAAGTCCGTATGCTGCTTCCACTCCGCGACGGGATCATTGTCCTCCCGGACGCGCACAGTCTTCAGAATGGCCTCCCACAGTCTGTCCACAGCATCTTCCGCATCCGGGAAGCATTTCCTGGCCCATTTCTCCGACGGATGCGCCGCAATCACCCACTGATGCTTTCCGTCAATGGCATTGCGATAAGGCTTGAGCACCTTTGACCGGCTCTGCATGACTTCAGACAGCTTGTGAGGATCCACGCCGTTCATGGCATCCGGATCATCCGATGCGATATAGATGCGGCAGGGCAGGTCCTCCACCATCTGCTTCATCTTCGCTTCTTCCCAGGGAAGCACTCTGGAAAGTGTCTCCTGCGCGGCATACAGATAGTTCAGCCGGCTCTGCGCGTCGCTTGTCCAGTCCACGTTCACCTTTTTGGCGCCCGCCTTATAGCACTCCTCAATCATCAGTGCGGCAAACTCATGCTGTTCCACCGAAATAGTGAGCTGGACCACCTGGTCCTTCTGCACGTTGGCTCCGGTCCGCACGATCAGCTCCGCATACTTCTGCAGCATTTCCCGGGATATGCCCATGATTCATTCCTCCTCTGTCTCTTCAGTATTCTTCATTCTGGTCTCCCTGCCCGAGCATACCATAAAACAGCATGGTATTATAGGTAGCCTGGGCTTCCTGACTGGCCTTTTTCTCACGCCATTTTTCCATCTCATCGCAGATGGCCACCAGTTCATCCGCAATCATTTCCATGCTGGACGGCCGCACCTGGAGCAGATACCGCTGCATCCGGTCCATGCCCCGCGGGCTCTTCAGCTGCTGAGCCAGCAGATCGCCCAGCTCTCTGGGAAATCCAATGCATTCCACCGCATCCGCAAGCCGGTCGCGGGCCTGGACCCAGATTCTCTGCGCTTCCGTCATGGCAGCTCCTTTCCGTCATGGGATGCCTGCGCGCCTGTCTCCTTCCCTTCCTCCGGGAAAAGCGTCTGCTCCACAAGCTTCCATGCCGGAGCAAACCAGGCGGAAAACGCTTCCGGTTCCCGCAGCATCCATGCTCTGAGCTCTCCGGTTTCCACCCACTTCATGGCCTCCACCTCATCAGGCCGGAACCGGTCCGTGGGAATAAGAGCCGGATCCTTGCGGCAGACAAACACATGGTCCAGCTCATGCTCGCTCAGTTCCTCATAGTCTGCCCTGTAAACAAAGTGCCCGCATGCCGTCACTTCATCCTCCGGCAGCAGCTGTATGCCCAGCTCGTATGCCGTGCGTTTCCGTACCGCTTCCTCCAGGGTTTCCCCGAACCGCGGATGCGAGCAGCACGTGTTGCTCCAGAGTCCGCCGGAATGATACTTACCCTTTGCCCGGCGCTGCAGGAGCACCTGCCCGCCCTCCCGGTCCACAAGGAACAGGGAAAAGGCGCGATGCAGCCGGGCAAGTACATGCGTGCGCATTTTGGGGCCGGATCCGACGATCCGGTCCTGTTCATCCACCCAGATCAGCCTGTCTTCCATCCAAGTCAGCTCCTGTCTCTTCCCGTACTTGTTCCAGCCCCGGAACACAGGCGTACCGGGCTGAATCCAAAGGATGCGGCTGCCGCGTGTGAACACCGCATGGAGCCACAGCCGGCCGCCGCATCGCAGTCAGGGCAGTTACGCCTCACTCTGAGATCTTCTTGATAATGGTCATCTCCACGTGACTCCCGCGGATGGAAACCTTCACATCGTCCGCCACGTGTGCCACCACGGACTTTTCCAGTTCGTCCCACGCCTCGCGGGCAGCACGGTCCTCACTGCGCACCATGGGCACCAGGGCTTTTTCATACTGTGTCATGGACCATTCCCAGTCCCTGGACGGACCCACGTCATACTCATAGGAGCCCGGCACCAGCAGCGGACTGGAAAAGCCTTCCAGATCCTCATCCGCACCGCGGTCGAAAAAGTCGCGGATGCGGCCCATAAGGCCCCTGGCCGATTCGTTCCTGCCGGAGGAAGCGGCGGAAAGCAGCTGTTCACGCTTTGTGCTGTCCATGCGGGTCGTAACCAGCAGGTGCAGCTGATACACCTGATCCTCATCTTCAATCCAGAACCGGCCTTCGGTCTCTCCGGTAATGGAGCGCATCATGGCCATCATCTCTTCCGTGAGAAGACGGAGATGCAGGGCACTGTGGTGTGACATTCCCTTGTAGGCAGCCATTTTGTCCACCTGGGAAAGGGCTGTGTCCATGCGCGTGCCGCGGCTGGAAACGGAAATCACATCGGTTTTCATAGCTTTCTGCTCCTTTCAAAGGCCGGCAGATCATATCTGTCTGCCCGTCGGTCAAATGCAGCCAGGGCTGCTGTTCACTGCGCCGCAGGTTCGTGCCTGTCGGAAAGCTTCAGCATAAGGTTGTTCAGGTTCAGCGAGTACGTGTAGTTTGCCGCCTCCGCAATGGAGAGCACCAGACGTATGCCCAGGGAATCCTTGCCCTCTGCCGGCACATAATTCACAGGATCGAAAGCGCCGCAGTCATCCCGGAACCGGAGCACACAGTAATCCTCTTTCTTCAGAAGACGCACAAGAAGGTGATGTTCCTTCCCATCCTTCCCGAACCCGTGCTGGATGGTATTGGATGCCATTTCTTCTATGCACAGGGCAATATGGTTGCTCATTCTCGCGCTCTGTCCGCGCTCGAGGCAGAAGCGTTCCGCCTGTCTCGCCGCATCCATGACTTCTTCCATGGAATGAATATCCACTTCCATCATCTGATCAGGCGCAACGCCGAAATCCTCCTTCAGCAGAAGTACAGCACCGTCCTGCCACGGCCAGCGTCCTGTCTTGCAGCGGACAAATACGCAGATCGTCAGCAGCATCGCGGTTTCGCCCGCAATAAAGTACATCCAGGCGCCGACGACACCCAGGAACCGGCTGAGCACAAAAGCGAAGATCACGGGGAACACCGCGCCTTCCAGAATGGAAATGATTTCCGTCAGTTCCGGGCGTCCCATGGCCTGGTAAGCACTCTTGATGGCGTTGTTGATGGCGCAGGGAATCATGCCGGCCGCGAACATCCTCACGCCAAGGACAGCCATGTCCCTGGTCTGTCCCGCTTCCGGAATGAACAGGGAGACCAGGGCCGGGGCAAACACGACCAGGAGTGCACCCATGCACAGGCCCAGAACACACCCGTACCGGCTCAGGATCGACAGCACAGACCTGAGACTGGTCCGGTCTTCTTCATTATAGAAAATGCCGGCAAGCGTCAGGGATACACCACCGATACCGGTTGTAATGCAGTTGGCGGAGTTTCCAATGGACATGATCACGGTAAAGGCAGCGATGGCACTGCTTCCGTTGATGCCGCCGAGAATGCGGTTCATCAGAAAGACAAGAATGACGGACGCCGCCATGGAGAAGCCGGCAGGAATGCCGCTGGAGAACAGCTCGCGGATTTTCTTCCATGTCACAAGCTTCAGAGAAAAGCGGAACACGCATTTGCGGGAGAAAAAATAGAACGCTGATACAATCATCGCCAGGTAATAACTGAGCGATGAAGCGAGTCCCATGCCGAACATACCGCCATGAAACACAAACACGCTCAGAAGATCAAAGGCCACGTCCGCCACCGTCATGGTCAGCACAGCCACGATCAGCAGATTGCTCTGTCCCGCCATCTGCAGGAATGGAACGAGCACCAGAGCGCCCATGGAACCCGGAGCGCCGATGCAGAAACCTGTGAGATAATCCCGGGTCTGCTCAAACAGTACCCCGCTGTCACCAGCGCCCATCAATCTTGCCAGGAATTCCCGGAAGAGAAGCACCATCAGCAGGAATGTTCCTGACACCACGATCGTGACAGCCAGTGCGGAAGAATATCCCATATTGGTTTCCGTCTGCGAACCGCGGCCCAGGGATTTCCCGCATGCCACCTGAATACCCGCGGCAAGCAGGGTGCCGATTGCGCCGATTGCCAGCAGCAGAGGATTGGCAAGACCGTAGGCCGCTATGCTTGTCTCTCCCAGGAACCGCCCGATCATGATATTGTCAATCAGCAGGCACAGCGATACAGTCAGAGCAGAGACAATTTGCGCAGTCAGCATCTGTCGGATCAGTTTACGGATCATAACGAAGAAAAGCTCCTTTTTCTGCGGAGCGCAGCACTGCCGCGTCTCCGGCCTCTTTTCACCCCGGGAAATTCTGTCTCCCGTCTTGGCAAAAGCCATCCGCCTTTGCACAGCATGTTTTATTCTATCACGGATTCGCCGCGCATCAAGAATTATTCTTATCATACATACAGAAATGGAACGAAAAAAAGGCACACCGCAAAGGTGTGCCCGACCTCAGATGACGTTCCGATTACTGCCAGGGAGCATAGAAGCGCTGCACAAGCACCATTTCTTCATTGTCATCAAAGGATACATACACATTGTCCGCGTCAAATCCGGGGTCCATCTCCTTGCCGCCCGCAAGCAGAGCCCTGAACTCATCGGCTGTGCGCTTCGCCTCTTCGTCCAGAGGATCACCGGTTTCCGGATCCACGCCGTCCATGAACGACACCGTGTCCGGCACCTTCAGCGTACGGGTTTCAAATGCCTCCAGATACTCCTTCTCATAGAAGTACACATGCATTTCTCCGCCATAATTGCGCAGCGTGATCTCATCATTGATCAGGATCTCGCCGTCGTCCAGCTTTTCCAGCGTCTCAATCACGATATTCTCCTGCCCCACATGCAGGGTGTCGCCCACCTGAAGTGCTTCCACTTCTTCCGCGGACAGGGTGATGGTGCGCTTGAGCACAGCCTGAACGGTGTCAGTTTCCGCATCATATCCGCTCAGTTCCGCTATCCAGGTCATCCCGGCAACCGTGGGCCTGGCATCGGCCGCATCCATCGGAACGAAATCCAGATCCGTCAGGAAGTCGATGCACACCTGCATCTGCTCATCGGTCAGGGTTTTGTCCGCTGCCGTCTCAGAGGGGACGAGGGCGAACTCGATGAAATATCCCTTGTAAATGCTCAGGAAATCGATGTAGTCAAAGTCGCCTTCCGTCTGCTTGGCAATCATGAGCCGCGTTCCAAGGCCCGTATCCCCATAGCTGATTTCCACAGTCGGGTCCACATCCGTGAACGTGTTTTCCAGCACCACCAGTTCTTCCTCGGTGAGATCATTCATCCGTTCCACTTCGGAATAGGCTTCGTCAAATGCCACGGACAGCATCATGACAGGCTTTTCAGGGTCTTCTGAAGCAATGGAAGCCACCACATGATCCCGGTCGGTAATGATGGGCGTCACCTGATATCCCTCAGGAACGCCGCACTTGAGCGTAAACGCACCGTTGATATCGATGCTGCCGATGGTCAGTTTTTCCGCCTGCTCCGCCATGGCCGATACGGCACCCAGCATGAGCATCAGGCACAGAAGAAGCGCAAATATTTTTTTCATAACGGTTGTTCCTCCTCATTTTCCGTTCTGCTTAGCGGATCACAAAATCCTTCCTGATAAACCCGACATCCCCGGTCTCCTGATCTTCCACCTGATACCAGTTGGTCGTTTCCCGGATCACAAGCAGCTTAGTGTTGGCCGCATAGGTGGCCATCAGTTCCGAATCCTTGCTGGGTGCCCAGCGCATGTTGGCCCAGCCGCTGGCGCGGGACGGGCGTACGGTGACGCTGAAGGGCGTGACCCGAGTGGCGCTTGCGAACTCACGGTTCAGGTCGCTGAGCGTATCCTTGCCGCTGCTGGAAGTCTTGCTTCCCGATGAGGAAGAGGTGCTCAGCGCTTCCGGCTTGGTTGTCCGAAGATAACGGCTGCTCACAAAGCAGGCATAGATGCCTTTTCCATAGCCGGGCTTGTCATACTCATAGTCGATCAGCGCCCAGCCGCCATCATTGTAATAGCAGAAAATTCTCGTACCGTACTTCAGGTGGCCGACCACCTCACCGCCGGGAGTATCACGCACGTTCAGCGTCTTGCCGTCCGCGGTATAAACGTAATAGTATCCGGCTGATGCGGGTATCTCTTCATCTTCTGCCAGGGCGGCAGGCATGAGTGCGAGCAGTAAAAGAACCAGGGCCAGCATCACAGAAAAGACACGTTGTTTCATAATCAGTTTCCTCCCTCTTCGCTTCATTCATTAGGGTTTCCATATACTGTTTACAGATGCACAGGACATTTGAACAGCGGCTGAAACTTTTTGCGGATTGTCTTGACCCAGTCATTGTCAATCTGATACTGAACAATCCGGACCTGGTACTCGGCCACCGTCGTGGATTCCGGCAGCTTGAAGTTCACATACTTCCAGTCCTTTTCCGTGGTCATTTCTCCCGGAAGCAGCTGCTTGCGGAAGACTACCTTGAACGTATTGGAATCATCCTTGCTGTTGGCCGGAACAGGTTTCCCGTCAATATCAAACACGGAAACCTCAGCGGTAATGCTGGTAATCGTCAGGGGGCTGTCATTGCGCACCGTCAGATACACGTCCGCGCCGGCAACATGCGCCTCCTTGATGCTCAGGGCATGATCCCAGTCCCCGACCCAGACATTCAGCGTTGCCGGGAATCCGCCGTCCTCGGTGACGCCGGTTACCGTGGTCTGTCCCTGCGCGAGGCCGCGGATCTTGATGCGGTTGCCCTGGTTCTTGACTTTTTCCACGGATACCATGGACGGATCCGCCACTTCCCAGGTCATATTCTTGTTGCTGGCTTTTTCAGGCTCCAGCACCGCACCGGTCACAGCTGTCTCGCCTACGTCGATATAGGCCGTGCTGCGCTTCATATGCACGCCCTGGACATGCTGATACACCGTGACCTTGACCCGTGCCCGGCGGTTGGTGCCGTCCGTGGTCATGGCGCTCACGTAGGTCTCTCCCGGAGCCACGCCGGTTACCGCACCCTGCGCATCCACTGTCAGGACCCGGGGATTTCCGCTGGTGAATGTCAGAGCCTGCTGGCTTGCATTCTCCGGGGAAACCGTCCAGTTCAGCTGTGCGCTCTCTCCTGCGTAGACAGCAGGTGCGTCGCCGAATGCCACGGAAGTGACCGGCTGCTGCACATGCACATGTGCCCGGGCCTCGATGGTGCCTGTCGTTTTGCTTGTGCAGATGATTTCGCACTCGCCAAGCGCAACGCCGCTCACCCGTCCCTGACGGTTCACTGTGGCCACGCTTTCATCCGAGGATGTCCAGACAACATCCCTGTCGTCCGCATTGGCAGGTTCCACCTTCGCGCGCAGCACCACTGTCTTGCCCGCCGCCACGGTCACGTCCGTCTGATCCAGCGTAATCCCCTGGATTCCCTGTGTCACCTTGATGTTCATGCTGGCCCGGCTTCCGCTTCCGTCCTGCGCTGCGGCCACAATGCGTGCGTTTCCGCGGCCCACGCCGGTTACCACGCCGTTTTCATCAACCGTAGCAATCCTCTCATCTGAAGAGGACCAGACAATCTTTGTAAGTGAAGCATCTGCAGGCGATACTTCCGCAGACAGCGCCAGCGTGGCACCCACTGCCACACTCTTTCCGGGGGCCGAAACAGAAATACGGCTCACCGGCTGCAGCACCAGCACCCGGTACTGCACAGCCACCTCCGGGTTCTGTTCGCTCGCGATGGTCAGGATGGTCTGCCCTGCCTGACGGCCGCTGACGGTCTTGCCCTTCACCCGCAGTACGTTTTCGTCCGCACTCGTCATGGTGATTTTCCGGTTGCTTGCATCCTTGGGCAGCGCACTGGCCCTGATCTCCGCATTCTTCTTCACGGGCAGCACCAGCACCGGAAGCTCCGAGCCATCCTGTGCAAGCAGGCCTGCGATTTCTTCCTCATTTCCCGTATACACGGACAGTCTGGAGGTATCAATGTCCAGCTCTGTCACGCTTCTGGAAACCTTCAGGGGAAGCTTGGCCTTGAACGTTTCCTTGTCCGTCTTCACTGAAACGGAGATCACGGTCTTCCCCTTGTGCACCGCTGTCACCAGGCCTTCGCTGTCCACGGTGGCAACCCCGGTATCCGAGGAAGCATAAGTGATCTCACCTTCCGCAGGACTGTCCTTCCAGACAAGCTGCGTCTGCAGGGTTTCTCCCTCAAACAGCTGATCCACGGACCTGTCAAACTTCAGGCTGTTTCCGTCCGCACTGCCGGAAAGGCATATGCAGAGCAGAATCGCAGTCAGCACCAGGAAAATCAGCTTTTTGCTCATGCTTTTCGACTCCTTGTTCTGTTTTTCAGCAGTGCTTACACTGCCATGGCCTTGCGCAAGTCCTTCTGCCAGGGACACAGATGCATACCATTCCACTGCAGAAAACCGATAGTATCTACGATTTTGCATCAGGCCACATATGCATATTATATCACTGTCAGCCGCATCTGGAACACGATGGTTCCTGCGGACATGAAAACCGTTTTCCGATGAGGCCACGCCGCCTCCCCGGAATTTGACAGCAAAGAGATATCAAAAGTCTGAGAATCCTTATACCACAGTCATTCTCAGACTTTGTGCGTCCACAGACATGTTGTATGGTATCCCCTGTTCAGCGTTGTTTCAGTCCTCTGATTTCCTTTCTCCGGCTTCCCGTGGAAACGGTCCGGGGTCATTCCCGCCCGGCCGGCTGGAGAATCCGCCGGTATTGGAGCCTGGAAACCGGACAAGGAACTCCATATCCGCATAGGCTGATCAGATCAGGCCGCCCCGCCTGAGCAGATATTCCCGCACGGCCTCGACTCCGCCGCTCTTGAAAAGGCTGACCGCCGTCGGGTCGTTCGGTACTGCTTAGATCAGGTAGGAACCGGCTTCATTGGTCCGGCCCAGTTCACACATTCTGGCCATGACTCTGCAGATTTCGTCGATTTCGCGTCTGCTTGTGATGATCCGGGCGCCGCCGTCCACCTTGTTCAGTTCCTCAAGATTGATGTCATTCATGTTCGTGCCCATGTTCGTATCCTCCACTTATTTTCTTCTTCATGAAGCTTTTCCGCTTCTGCAAATATTTCAGTTCATGTCCGGTGTTTTTCGCCTGACATGTATATATACGCATCACCAGGGCAGGGTGGCAGCAGAAGAAGGAAACAGAAAAAAGTTTGCATGCAGCATGCTTTTCTGCAGCGTCCGGATATACCCGTGCGGCTTCAAAACGAGGTTTTGCTTCGCCTGCTTCCCATGGACTTCTGTACGGCGGAAGATGCCCTGCATCATGTCTTTGAAGAATAAAAGTCTGAGATTCCCTGTGAACAGGGCTTCTCAGACTTTTATTCTTTCCGATGCTGCATCTGGAATCCTGCGGCACTTTCGGGCTCAGCTGGAACATAGTAGTTTCAGCAGACAGCAAAGATCTTTTTTTCCGCTTGACGCCATGCAGGAAACCGTCACTTTTCCAGTATGCCGCTCCCCCTTGGATAGAGCACCCGGTCCGTGGGGCGGAAGCTTTCGTCGAGCGCGGGAATGTCCACGGGCAGTGTTCCGGAAGGCGTTCCGTCCCCGAAGGCCGCACAGATGGCCGCCGGGAGATTCGGGACAAAAGCACTGCCGGCACCGGTTTCAGGAAGCGCTGAACGCATGACGCTGGAGGCATAGGCCAGTACAATGGCATCCGCCTCCGGATAGCAGGCGGCATCATACGGCAGCTGAGCGCTGATCAGAACAACGGTTTTTCCCTTTTCATGCTGCTGCGCGATAATCCGGTTGACCACACCCACGGGATAGCCGTCCCCGGTTTCCGGATTCAGGCATGCAGGACCCCAGGCGCGGCTGACCACCAGCACATGGTCGGCCTTCGCCGCCGCCCGGATGCACGCCTCCGCCGTTCCCCGTTCAATCACCATGCTGTCCAGCCCGGCTTCCTGCGGCAGGCACTGATCCGCTTGAAGCCTTTGAAGCGCTATGGCCGTACTGCCGGCACGGCTTTCCGCCGTAAAGAGCACAAGCGCCTTCTCACCGGCCTTCATCTGAATGGGAAATGCCTCATGCTCATTTTTCAGCAGGGTCAATGCACGGTATGCGATCTGCCACGCCGTCTCCCGGTGCTGTGCGATCATCTGCCCGGCTGCATCTGCAGTCACAGGCTCACCTGCGGCATATGTCCCGGTTCCCTCCAGCAGCCCGCGCTTCTGCTTGAGCATCAGGATTCTCCGGACGGAATCCTCGACCCTCGCCGGATCAATCCTGCCGCTTTCCACAAGTTCTTCTGCCCGCTCCAGCATGGCTTCAAGCCTGTCAAGCATGCCGGATTCATAGACCAGGGGCAGAATCAGCATGTTGACTCCGCTGTTGATCGTCATGGCCAGCACATCGTCCATGGAATAATTGTCCTGAATCGCGCTCATATCCAGCGCGTCGGAGACAATGATGCCGTCAAATCCCATTTCCCCACGCAGCAGGTCCGTCAGAATGGTCCTGCTCATGGTGGCCGGAACATAGATTTCCTTCCCGTCTTTCAGGGAAACGCGGGTTTCCGCTTCCACCATCGGGAACTGGATATGCGCGGTCATGACCATCTCCGCACCCGCATCGATGGCTGCCTGAAAGGGCACAAGCTCCCTGCCCCGGAGTTCCTCCAGCGTCCTGCTGACCTGGGGAAGCCCGGTATGGCTGTCCACGTCCGTGTTTCCGTGTCCCGGAAAATGCTTGACCGTCGCCATCACGCCCGCATCATGCAGGCCTTCCATATACGCACACCCCAGCCGCGCCACCTCGTGGGCATCGTCTCCGAAGGACCGGACGCCAATCACCGGATTGGAAGGATTGTCATTCACATCCAGGACCGGGGCAAAGTCCACATGAATACCCAGGCACGCCAGTTCCTCTCCGTGAATCCGGGCCATTTCCCGTACAGTCTCCGGACTGCCCGCTGCCGCCAGGGCCATATTCCCCACGCCGCTGGTCCCGAATCCAAGCCTTGTCACCACGCCGCCTTCCTGGTCAATGCCGATCAGCATGGGCAGACCGCCGCCCTCCACGGCACATGCCTGCATATCCGTGACAAACTTCAGCGTCTGTTCCACATCCTGGCAGTTTTCGGCAAAGAGAATGACTCCGCCGAAGCGGTGATCACGGACAAACGTCCGCAGTCTGTCCGAAACCGCCGTCACAGGCCGGGCAGCTGATTCCGGGTCTGCGCTTTCCTTCCACTGCCGCACGCTGAAAAACATCATCTGCGCCAGCTTATCCCTCAGACTCATGTTCTCCATGATTTCCTCCACATGTGCCGTCTGTGTCTCCTGCATCCGTTCTTTCCCCGTTTCCGCAGCGTCCTGTGCTTCTGCCAGACCGGCTGATACAAGAATGGACAGGCTCAGAGCAGCCGCCCACAGCCGCAGACCACATCTCCTCATATGCTTATGTCTCCTCTGCCTTCTGTTCGGCAATGGCCATCATTTCCCGCTCACCCTCAAGCTCTGCCGGATACGGGTAGGTTGCAGCATATCTGTCAAAATTCTTTCTGCAGACAGACGCCTTTTCCACGTCCCGGTCCTTCAGAAGCGCCATGGCATAGGATGTGCGCAGGACCGAAGGATACTTTTTCATGGACTGCATAATGCGCTGCTGATCTCTGGTCATCATTTCCTCGAGTTTTTCCGCCCGGTTGTCCGAAATAAGCTCCACATACATGCGGTCGCAGGTCATGAGCGCCCGGTGCAGGCCGGAGATGCCGCTGTCCAGGGACAGCAGATGCTCCATCAGCGCATCCGCTTCCTGGAAACGATGCTCATCCATCAGCCGGCTGCATGCCAGTGGTCCCAGAAACGCCTCGATCCCGTTTCGCATGGCCGAATCATCCGGCACGGCAAACCATTCTTCCGGCATATCCCTGAGTCTTCTGCCTCTGGAAAGCTCATCATTGGTTTTCATCTGAATCCAGAATGCCCTGACCGCTTCCGGGCTTCTGAGAAGGGACAACGTATTGCATCCGTCGTTATCCACGGGACCCATATGCAGCGGCACCCCGTTCATGATGGCAAAGGCTGTGCCGATCAGTGCGGAAATTCTCAGCACGGCCTGCGGCAGGGAACCGCCGGCAAAGAGAAAGGAAAGGCCGAAGAAAACCGCGGCGGAAATCAGATTCATGATGGATCCGCCGAGATTATACAGGATCACCGGAATCTTTCCGTCCACAAGCTCCGGCGGCGCCATCAGGCACTGTCCCCCGGTTCCCGCAATGGAAAGGTGACGGAACCGGATTCTTTCCTCTTCCTTCACCCACATCCAGCTGAAAATCCTGAATGACGAGAAGCGGTAACCCGTAAAAAGCCCGAACAGAAGATGCCCCGCCTCATGAATGATAATCTGCAGCGTCATCACGACATATACGGCAATAAACAGCGCAGCACAGGCCAGGAGCATCCCGGCCTTTGATATGCCCGAATCCAGAAGCCGGTCCATACTGTCCATCAGAAGGAATCCGCTCGCTGCCCCGATCAGCACATAAATCAGTATACCAATAAGCTGCCCCGCCTTGCCGCTCTTCCGTGTCTTTTTATCCATAAGTGTTTTCTCCATATCGTCTTTCCCCGCCGCAGTGCCTTCGGATTTCCGGCCTGAGCGACCTGCAGGGAAATCTATGGTGCTCCCCTCTTGATTTCTCCGGCTATTGTAGCATGTACGGCAGAAATTGCAAAAAAACATTCGCCTCATTCCGTGTCATCCACGCAGTGTGCCAGATCTCTGTCATCGTCCCCAGTATCCATTCTGATGTTTCCATGCCCGGCCGGCTCTTGTTTCCTATGCTCTCCCTGAATTTCAGCGTCTGTTGGAGATTTTTTCTGAAATTTCAAGAAATCCGAAGATTTTCGGAACAAACAGGAAAACCGGACCCGGTACCGCTGAAATCCCCGGTTTTGCATGTTTGACTTTCTTTGATCTTCGATCTATACTATGGTCACCATCCAGAAAGGGAACGGAAAAAGGCCCGGACCGGATGGCAGATGCGACCCTGCAACACTGGCGGAACACCAGGCGGTACAAGGCCAAATGATTGGAGGTTTGCATTATGAGTACGTATCTTCCTTCGCTGTTCGGCGAGAATCTGATGGATGTTTTTGACGACTTTGACCGTGAGTTTTTCCATGGCATGAACCATCCCGAGCGGGTGCTTTACGGCAAGCATGCTCCGCATATGATGAAAACAGACGTAAAGGAAACAGATGATCATTATGAAGTGATCGTCGATCTGCCCGGTTTCAGCAAGGATGAAATCAGCCTTGAACTCAATAACGGCAATCTGACCATTGCCACGCAGAAGCGTCTCACCAAGGAGAACCAGGGCAAGATGCTTCGCCAGGAGCGCTATATGGGCACCATGCAGAGGAGCTTTTACGTGGGCGACAGTCTCACGGAAGAAGACATCAAAGCCAAGTATGAAAACGGTGTCCTGACACTTCTGATCCCGAAGAAGGAAGCCCGAAAAGTTCCTGAAAAGAAACAGATCTGCATAGAAGGATAACACTGCACGAATGGCCCCGCCGGAGCTGAATGGATCCGGCGGGGCCATTTTTCGGCATATCCCTGCCTGTTTTCCAAAACGGCAAAGGCTCCGACGAAACGGCGGAGCCTCTGCCTTCATGAACCTCTGTACAGGACAATCATTCTGCTCAGCGCTTGTCCTTGTCAATCCTCTCCAGAACCAGAATGGATAACAGAGCAAACAGGATCACAAACCCGACAAGAGCCGTCCAGTTGCTCATGATATTGTATTCCGTCTTTGCGTACTCCGGCTTATATCCGGCTTCGGCAGTCTTTTGCTGCACAATCGTCCGGATCCTCTCCTCACCGACCATATCAAAGATATCGCCAATGGTGAATTTCACAGTGAAGGCACGGTCGCGTTCCTGCTCAACCAGACCGCTCTCCTTCAGCCTGTCCAGAATATATCCCACCGTCATGGGCGGTGTTGCCGGTTCATCCCTGCGATCTTCCACCTTTTCCGCGACGTCCAGAACATCCATGACCTGATTCGGCGTTACGGTGAACGTAATATCCCTGCTGAGGCGCTCCGCATTCCCGGGATCCTGCAGGTACGCATCCAGTACAAGTCCGACTGTCAGACCCGCCATCAGTCCATTGGAATCCGGGAAAATGTTCATATTCCGGATATCCTCAAATGCCGCCGCAGTATTGACGGTCGTCAGGATATTTTCCAGGGTGGTCGAATAGGTCACCTGACGGTCCAGCACGTTCAGATCCTGATCCGCGTTCTGGATCATGTCATAGACTTCACCCACTGTCAGGGAGCGGACAGCCACCTTGTCCCGGTACTTGTCCATCGCCGGGCTTTCCAGCATATCCATAATCTGACCCACGGTGAACGTTCCGCCCACTTCGCTGTTGCGCATGCCGGACAGCGTATTCCAGGCAGTAACCATCGGCAGCTCATTATACCCGGACTGACTGGCCATGGCCCGGATTCCGTAATTGGAAATGGTAAAGTCGGACAGTCTCTGACTCCAGGCAGGCAGCGGAATGATCCCCCCTGAAAACACCAGCTGGAAAATCAGCACAAAGGGCATCACGGTCATGGCACCGGTGGTGGTGCGGGCAATACTGGACAGGAACAGGCTCAGCATATCCGAAGCATAGGTGATCAGGAGCATGCTGATTCCGATGTCCACAATCATCCACGGTGTCATGAATCCCCTGCTGGGAAACTGCACACCCATCACATTGAGCACATACATGGTCAGTCCTGTCTGCGCAAGGCAGAGCACAAACTGATAGATCATGTGGGCCACCACATAAGAAGAAACATGCATACCGGACCGGTGCTCACGCTTGATGATTGCTCGTTCCCGGCACACCGACTGAATGGAATTGAAGGCTCCGTTCCAGATGGCAACACAGGTCAGCGCAAATCCGCCGATCAGACTGCCTTCCATGTTGATGAAAAACCGCTTCCGGATCACCATGCCCACGAGCGCCGCAATGATTGCCGCCATCGGCAGCACTTTCCAGTCATTCTCATTGATGAAAAACCGTATCTGCTTGCCCAGATAGATCAGGATCTGACTTGCCCTGCCCTTATGGCGAATCCGCCGTCTGCGAACAGCCTTGGTTCCCTGCACTTCAGACATGCTGCACCTCCGCGTACTTGAGGATGAATTCGTCTGCCCGTCCCTCGCCGCCTTCTTCTGTGCGGTTCACCGACTTGACAATCTCCTCCATTTTCTCCTTGCCAAAGAATTCGCGTGCCTCCGGAATCGGTCCGAAGTAGGCAAGGCGTCCGGTCCGGTTGGCATCCTTGGCCAGCACGATCACGTCATCGAAAAGATCAATGACACGGTCCGGCGTGTGCGTAATGACAATGATGATCTTGCCCTGGTCCGCAATCTGCCGCAGCTGCAGGAACAGCTCGCGGGCCATGACGCCGTCCAGGCCGCTGTCCGGTTCATCGAGAATGAACAGGGATGGATTGGAAATGAATTCCATGGCTATGGAAAGACGCTTGCGCTGTCCGCCGGACAGCTTGCTCACCAGACTCTCCTGTACAGGCGTCAGACCGAATATCTTCATCACTTCTTCCACCCGGTCACGTCTTTCCGCTTTGGAAAAATCCACAGGAAGCCGGAGAGAGGCCGCATCCATCAGTGTGCGGTACACACTGTCCGAACCACGCATCAGGTCCTGCTGGGGTACAAAGCCGATATCGTACTGCATTTCCTTGTAGTTCTTGTACATGTTCCGACCATTGAGCACCACTTCCGCCTTGGCTTTCTCATAGCCATTGATGGCATTGAGGTATGTAGTCTTGCCGGCACCGCTGCCGCCGAGAAGCAGCACCATGTGACCGGGCTGAATGTACATATGGATATCCCGCAGCAGATATTTCTTTTTGAAGAACTCTGTGGATGTGCGTTCCTCCAGGTTTACGGTCAGCCCCTGATCCAGCACGGCTGCCTTGGAATTGGAAAAGAACTGGCTCGCTTCGTTCTGGAGTTCCATGGCCGTCCACTGAGGCTTGAATTCCTTGAACCAGCCCCAGATAAGAGCGGGAATAAACTCAAAGGTGCACCACAGAAGGATCCACCGTTTCTTCTGGCCGTACACCTCAATCAGACCAAGGTACACGCGGATCGTATAGATAAGCATCACGACTCCGAGGATAATATTGGAAATATCCACCACATCCGCGATCACAGTGCCGGAATCTCCTCCGATTCCCAGGATAAAAAGGAATTCTTCCACAAAATGCATCAGAATAAGGAGGCCCTGCACGCATGCCATCACATGACCTTCCCGTTCACGGTCAGAGGCTTCTCCAAGCCTTGCTTCCCTCAGGCATGGGATCAGTGCTTCCCACATCTTGAACCCGCTCTTCCGGAATATGCCGAACAATCCCACAACATACAGCATGGATTCCACCAAAATAATCGGCGCTTTCAGATCAGCCTGAAAGAAGAAATAGATGAGCAGGTTCAGGAAAACAGAAAAGTTCATACGCTCAGCTCCCCTTCGCAGTTCTTGCCAGTTCATGTCGTGAAGACAGCCCTGCAGATCCAGGCTGTGCCCTTATGACACGCTGGGACCCTTGTACTCAAGGCACAGCATGGTAAGGTCATCAAACTGGTCAGCGTCATTGACAAAAGCATCCACCGCTGTCCGCACGTTTTTCAGCACATCCTGGGGCTCGGCATCCGGGTCGGAGTTCAGGGCTTCAATCATCCGTTTCGTGCCGAAAAGCTCCTCGTCCGCATTGGTGGCCTCAGGCACGCCGTCGGTATACACAAACAGTTTGCTGCCCGGCTCCAGCTGGACTTCATATTCCTTGTACCGCATGCCGTCGATGCCGCCCAGCACAAATCCATGCTTGTCATGATAGAGCTCAAACGGTTTCCCGGGCTGCTTGACGGCCGGATACTCATGACCGGCATTCGCGGAAACAAGCTTGCCTGTGGACAGTTCCAGTATGCCAAGCCATACCGTGACAAACATTGCCGCATCATTGCTCGAGCAGATGGCGCGGTTCGTTCTGTACAGAATCTCGGCAGGACTCTTGCCCAGCATGGCTGTGTTCTGCAGAATGATCTTGGATGCCATCATAAACAGCGCAGCCGGCACGCCCTTGCCCGATACATCCGCAATCACCATGCACAGGTGATCCGCGTCGATCAGGAAATAGTCATAGAAATCCCCGCCCACTTCCTTGGCCGGATCCATGCTGCCGAAAATATCGAAGTCACGGCGGTCCGGGAATGCCGGAACAATGTGCGGCAGCATGGCGCCCTGAATCTCGGTCGCCAGAGCCAGTTCTGTCCCGACTCTCTCTTTTTCCGCGGTAATCTTCTTGACAGTCTCCAGATATTCCAGCGTTTTATGGGAAATGGTCGCAAAGGACTGGGCAAGCTCCTCCACCTCATCGCCGGTGCGGTAGGCGTCTTCCATCTTGAATTCCAGATTGCCTTCGCTCAGCATGGAGATCCGCTTCGTAATCAGATTGAGCGGATTCACAATCCGCTTGCCCAGCACCACGGCGCTGATGAGCATCAGCACTGCGGCAGCTGTCAGGAGCACCAGAGCCGTTTCCCTGGATTTACCGCTCTTCTCAAGATACAGCGCCGTCGCTTCCTCCTGAATCTGCTCGTTTTTCGCTTTCATCATTATGGCAGCCTCTGCCGCATTCTGCCTGGCAAACGCAGAGACCAGGACCCAGCCTGTCGCTTCCACAGGCGCTGCCGTCAGATAATACTCATCTTCCCCCAGACGGCCCTGAACCACGCCGCTGAAAGTCCCGTCGAGTGCACCGGAGATGACCTTCGCAAGCATCTCGGAACTGGAATAGCGCAGGTCCGCTCCCTGATCCGCATCCGGCAGCGGGAAAGCCGTTCTGAGAATCGAGAAAACAGCCTGCCCGTTCTGGTTCACCACCATCTGATACTCACCTGCCACGCTGTTTTCCTGCATGGCCTGCTGCATATCATCCAGATACAGGTCTGTCCCGATGACCGCCAGGACCTGGCCATCCTTCCCGAGAACAGGGCGTGCGCATTCCACGCAGTAGGTGCCGGTCAGGGCATCAAGCTCCCCTTCCGTGAAGATGACACCGCCTTTCTTCACGGCGCTCTGATACCAGCCCCGGGTCCTGGGATCATATGTCCGGACCTTCCCGTCCTCAAACCACCTGCTGGAATTCTCGCCCACGGTCATATGGACGCCCTCCGGCAGTCCAATATAAAGCGTGGGAGCCCCGTACGACACGCACAGGGAAATCATCGGCTCAAACAGGTTGGCCAGCCGTTCGATCTTGGATACCAGCGCCGGATCATCCGGGTCCGCATCCTCTGCATAGATCACCTTGCCGGTCCACTGTCCGTCCTGTTCCAGCGAGGGCCCGGCATAGGCATGCACCGGATAATCCTCAGGATGCTCAAGGATCATGGAGGCGTACCCGGCCAGAAAATTCACCCGGCTTTCCGCATCGCTGAACAGCTGGTTCGCATTGTCCGCCTCCATCTTGTTCGTCCGTCCAAGCGACTGGGTGATCACTGCATCCATAAGCACGGATGTGTTTTCTTCAATGGCTTCCTGCTGCTGCCTTCCTGAATCCGAGGCCAGATTCGTAAGCATGTTGCTGTGATAAAGATACACCGCTCCGTTGGCCAGGGTAAGGACTATCACCGTCAACAGAATCAGATTGAAGATCTTGCTCTGGATGCCTCCGATCACAAGATTCCGTATGCGCTTCATATTTCTGTAATCACCCTTCCAGCAGACATGTCCGGCCGGAATATGCGCATCCGGCTTCTGTCCGCACTCAGCTTTTTATCGTGAAACTGAAGTGCATCATAAATCATTATTTGCGGAAACGCAATGCTGTCATGAGACATTTTCCGCTATTCTACCTCTCCAATGATACCATAGGAGGCTTTTCCATTATACTTCACGCTTCTGCTTATTCCGTTCTCCCCAGCATAGCTGGGGGTTTAAGCTTATCAATCATCAATACATAAAGGCGATTGGGCCGCTTCCATTACTGAAAGTGACCCAATCGCCTTTCATTTTCCCATGAACTGTAATGATTCTTCCCTCACGGAATAAGCCCGGCAGCACCAGACAGCGGTGTATCAGGGCATGCATCTTCGCTGACCTGTCACGCTCTCTTCCGTTTCGGGGCAGGCAATTCGTCATACATGGCCGTCAGCATCTGCTTCAGGAAATCCCTGCTGTCCACATCGTCGACCATCAGCATTTCTTTTGCGCCTTCATAAGGAAGCTCCATTTCAGCATCCGGCATCATCGCTCTGGCGGATCTGGTCGGCTTGACCAGGAAGCGATCATCATATATACCCCCGAAGGTCCGGCCGTTCATATACAGGATGTATTCCCCCATCATCTGCTTCCAGGTGATGCCATCAATCTCTGACAGCTGTTCCAGGATGAAATTCAGGTATGCTCTGCTGGATGCCATGCTGCTGTCTCCTTCCTGCAGGAATTGGACTTCACTGTCACCGGTATCGAAACAGGCTACT
>CAMNDE010000059.1:0-22126 GCA_946534895.1 uncultured Clostridia bacterium | reverse complement strand
GAAAATAAGCTTGACAGAATGGATGAAATACACGCAGGATCGGCAGCTGACGGATCCTGACCTGAAGATAAAGAAAAGAGCAAATCCCTGATGATACTCAGTGCGATCTGTTCTGATAAGGAGAAAGAGTATGAAGAGACTTTCAATCGCTTTGATTGTAGTGATGGTTTTAACATTTGTTACGCCTGCACTTGCCGTTTACACAATCCGCAATGGTTCGGTATTCCATGATGGTCTGATCCGCTTTTATGACGAAGCAACAAAAAAGTATGGCTACATGGATACAGAGGGTAATGTGGTGATCAAGGCGCAGTATGCTCTGGCGAACGATTTTTTCAATGGCAATGCAGTTGTGAGCAAGCAGAATCCGCCTGAATCCATGATCATCAATACACGGGGAGAAGTGGTTCTAAAGACGCCAAACAAAAACTATGAATTTAAAACGAGTCTGATTCATGGCGCCCTGACAGCGGAAGTACGCGAGATTAAGAATGGAAGGTTATATTTTAAAGGCTTTGTGCTGATCAATGAAAAAGGAAAAGTGATCAACAGCAAGCCGGTGATGTATGTATCACCCTTTGGCGAGAATGGACTGGCTCTTGTTGGTGAGGGAAATCTGCCCCAAAACGGGAGCGGTAGCACGGTAAATATGGGAAATACGTATTATTATGCTACATGGAGCGGAAACACACCTGTTTATGTTGCCAACAGATACTATTTTATCGACAGGAACGGGAAACGGGTCAGCGATATATATGATGGCTGCGGTGAATTCAGTGAAGGCTTTGCGGTGGTGGGCAGGCAGCAGAAAAATGGGACCATGCTCTATGGATACATTGATGCACAGGGAAAAGAAATCGTTGCTCCGAAGTATCAATATGCCAATAAATTCGCTGAAGGGCTGGCTCCGGTTTTTAACGGCAAATACGGATTTATTAATGCTTCGGGCGATGTCGTGGTGGAACTGAAATATGATATGGTGAACTATTTCAAAGATGGTCTGGCAATGGTAGCAACAGGCGAAGGCGATGACAGGAAGTACGGCTACATTGACACAGAAGGCAATGAAGTGATTGATGAGATTTATGATGATGCAGGCAGTTTTGTGGACGGTATTGCTGCAGTGCAGAGCGGGATCATGTGGGGACTCATTGACAAGAGCGGCAGCTGGGTTGTTCCACCAAGGTATGAATTGATAAATCGTATAGATACTGGCTTATTCGTAGTCCGGGAGCCATCTGTGCCGCAGATTGTCAATGAAAACGGTGATTTTATTGACATTGTTACCAATGGGAAAACCTATAAAGACGGTGCGCCGGTGCTAAAGGTCGAAATTCCCTTTGGTGATTTCAACATGATCAATTTTCTTGATGAAAGCGGGTCCTTTACCGGCATCAACGGTGTGGACAGCGGAATTGGCGGCGAAGAGTTCTTTGTGAAGAACGGCAGCGGTATGCTGGGAATCATAGATACACAGGGCAATGAAATCGTACCTCCCATATATGAAACCATTACTCCGAGCGAAGATGATTCCGGTATTATTCGGGCCGGTAAGGACGGAAAGTTTGGGTATCTGAGTAAAGAAGGAAGATCCCTGACAAAAATCGTCTATGATAGGGCCAGCGCTTTTGATGGCGCAGGGATTGCCTGGAAAGGTGATGCTTGGTATATCATAGGTCCTGATGGCACAGAGCATTATTGAGCAGGTCAGAGTTATGGTATTCAGCTGGAACAGATGCGTTCAGACTGAATGAAGGCGAAGAACTGTCCTTTTGCAGAAGGAATACTGCTTATTCATGTATTTGGGCACTGGTCATGGAATACCAGTGCCTTTTTCGTTGTGATCAGAGCGGTGGCGGAGTAAATGATGGCTTAGGTGAACGATATATGCTGCGACACAGATTGTATCGTGACGTGTCATGGTGTGTCAGGTATAGATAATCATAGAAGGAATATAAATCAATATTGGGGGGAGATGAAAAAATGAAAAAATGGCTGACTGTAATTCTTGCAATCCTTGTAGGCATGACGCCTTTAGCCGCATGCGCGGAGAATGCAGAGGGTATAGCTGAGCAGCTTGCGACATTCTTTATCGAGTGGGAACCGGAAACGGAGTATCCTGCTCCGGCATCATGCAATGAGCTGGCTGAAATGCATATATCCGTAAAAGCAATGTCTCTGGGATATTGCCTGACGATGCTCAGGAATGCCTTTGTGAAATCAGATGGAGAAACATTGTCTGAGTTTGTATATGATGAGGAAAACTTTGACAAGTTTATGAATGTGGTTCTTGTATTGGATGAAAACGGAGGGCTGAACTCAGCCGGTGAAAGAGCAATCTGCGGGGACAACGATGAGGCATTTCTGTGCTGTTCAAATATAAATGTGGTTGCAGCCCAAATAAAAAAACAGCTTGCCGCAAGAAATCTTCAGCTTGCTGTAGATAAGTATGCCATAGACAGAAGCTGGCATGAAGAGACGGTGAAAGCCATTCTGTTTGCTCAGCTTATGCTGACAGGGCGTTTGTATTTGCCGGAGAATTCAGAACAGTATGATGCATTGCGAACCATGCTGCTGGGATACTGAACCATCAAATGACAGTGGATTGTATGCTGGATAAAAACATGAATTGAAGGAGAAGGTCTATGAAGAAGGTAGTTTCGATTTGTCTGGTGGTTTTCACGATTTTGATGGTCTGCACCATGTCAGGCGCTGAAAGCAATGTGGATTCCTATGAGGCATTATTAACCAAGTCCGCGCAATGGGAACGGCTGGACTATAACTGTACGTATACCAGAGCTGCGGAAGACGTTCTGCCGGATCTGTTCACGAGCTCAGGCAAAAGCTTTCGAACAAACAGGTGCAGAGTTTTTGGCGACGGCACGGGAGAAGTCTGGCTGATCTACAATTCGGAAGTATACCGTATGTGGTGGAGCAATGAAGGATATCTCGTCCTTACAAGCACGTCCGATGGAATGGGGTATACGGGATACGGCGTGTTCTCACCGACGGAGCTGTCGTTCTGAAGCATGGCGGTATTCGGTTTATAAGCAGCCGGACATGGAACAGGCAGCAGGTAGTTTTGACATGAATAGTCGAAACTGCCTGCTGCCTGTTATTTCAGTATGGCCATCTGCCGAAGGCATGAGACGGTTGGAACGTGTGATTCCGGAAAGGCGCGAGGTGAAGGAATGCGCCTCATCAGGCGAGAACCAGAGGCACCAGCCACGGGAGCAGAAGCGCCAGCAGAACTGCGAGCGCAAAGGAAGCGGGGATGCCGATACGCAGAAGATCTGCGGCCTGATAATTTTTTCCGTCCTGATAGGTGATGAGGTAAATGGGCTCTGTATACACAATAATGAGCGCGGAAGCAGTCCAGAACCCCAGCAGCATCAGCGGGACAGCGGCGGGAATGCTCATGGAATCTGAAATCTGGATCAGCAGCGGCCCCAGAAGCGCGACCACGGCGGTGGTGGTAGGAATGCAGGTGCGCAGAAGAAACAGCAGAACGGAGAGTACGGCAAAGAAGGCAAACCCGGACAGACCGCTGAGCAGACCGGTAAATCCGGAGGCGATCTCTGCAAGCAGTCCCGTGGAGGCGATACCATACATCAATACGCTGACGGATCCCATCATAATCACCAGATCCCAGTCAGTCTGTGCGGTGAAGCGCTTCCATTGCAGAAGGTCCATGCCGGGCAGGAACATGAGAACCATGCCCAGCAGGGCGATCATGGTTACGTCAATGCCGGGGATCCAGCTGCTGAGCATCCAGCCGATGATTTCCGCGCAAAGCACCCAGAGCAGTTTATGGTCACGTCTGGCAAGAACCGGCCGGACACTGACGGGCTTGCCCTGGATTTTTTCAGGCGGAGACAGAAGTGTGAGGAACGCGAGAAAAATGACAGAAGCGGTCAGAACTGTGGGAAAGCCGATGAGGCACCACTGGGCAAACGTGATCTGAATGCCCTGGACGGACAGATAATCCATGAGAAGAATATTGGCCGGGGTTCCTACCGGGGACATGAATCCGCCGATGCCCGCGCAGGCAGGGATCATCAGCATCACATCACGCTGCAGACGGGAACGGTCCGGCAGACCGGTATGCTGCAGAAATTCTGAGAGAAGGGCGGCGTAGATGGCACAGGTGGCAAGGCTGGACATGAAGGCGGAAGACACCGTGACGGTGATGCCGAGCAGAAACAGGAGCCGTTTCTCCTTATGGAGGAAGCGCCTGAGAAGTGCATCCGTAATCCAGCCTAGCAGTGCGCTGTCGCGGACAGCCGCAGTCAGGGCAGAGGAGCCCAGGATAAACAGTGAGGTTGAGGTATTGATCTGGGCCATGGCGTCGTGAAAGGAGAGAATGCCCGAGAGCGCCAGCAGCGAGATCATGAAAAGGGTTGTGACTGACATGGGAAACGTTCCGCAGGTCCACAGGATGACAGAGGAGATGAGTACGCCAAGCGCCCAGAAGAGTTTTCCGCTGTCACCGGCGGCCCTGCTGAAAAGACAGGCCGTGATCAGTACGGCCAGGGTGAGCATAAGCCCCAATAAGCGTTTTCTCTGCACGGTTCAGGCTCCTTTGCTATTTCCACGCCGCGGACAGTTCTGCCAGAAAACGGGAGGCCTGGTTCATGCTGGCCGGCGTATAGGCATGCGTTGCAGAATCATCATAGGAAAAACTGAAGGGCACCTGACTGCGGCCTGCGTACATGGATTCCAGCTCCTGCACGGATTGCACCGGAATGGTTAAGTCATGCAGGGTGTTCCAGGAAAACAGGGGAACGGAAAGGAGTCTGTCAGTCCGGGACATGGGATTGTGTGCTTTGGCGTAGGCGTGAAAGGTTTCGCTATTCCAGATGGAGAGATGATCTGTGCCGTTGAGAACAGCACCGACGTCTTCCATGCGCGTGAAGTCCGGACAGGAAATGAAACAGCACATGGCAGAGACAGGAAAGCGGCCGTAGGCGGCATAGTAATAGGCGGCGCTTCCGCCCATGGAAACGCCCAGCAGAGCTGTTCTGCCGGTGTCGACATAGGGGCTGAGCCTGAAGTAGGCAATCACAAGATCGATCATATTCTGAGCCTGGACACAGCATTCAAGACTGTCCAGGCATACCTCGCTGCGGCTTTCCCCGTGACCGGGCATGTCCGGAAGTACGCAGAACCAGCCCTGGTTGGCAAACCGGACGCTTTCGTCCAGAAGTTCTGTCCTGTCGCTGCCCAGTTCATGCAGCAGAATCAGCAGGGGCTGAAGACGGGGACCGGGGGTTGAAACAGTCAGCGTGCAGGTGGTATCCAGAGAGAGCTGCTGCACGGATAGTTCAGGATGCTTCTGCTGCACTTCCCGGGCGGCTGACGGCAGTTCAAGCGCGGTGGCCTGATGAATGCTTTTATCCGGTGCCAGCCAGGATTCCGGGGTCTGACGGGCTTCCTCGATCTTTTCTGGATGCCCGCAGGACGACAGGGCCAGCAGACAGACAAGCAGAAAGGCTGTCATGCGGAGTTGCTTTGACATGTTTCTCACTCTCCAGTCAGCTGCATATTGGTCAGGCCGAACAATTGCATCAGGGTTCGCTTGGTGGGAATCCCGTCGGAGGGGATTCCGGAGGCTGTCTGAAAGGCGCGGACTGCGTCTGCGGTATCCTGATCATAGATCATGGTGACCTGCGGTTCCTGAATGTATCCAAGTCTGAGCAGTTTCCGCTGAAGACGCTTGACTGCCTGACGGTCTGTGTGATTGACGGCGAAAGACTTGGTCAGCCATTTTCTCAGGACCTTGAGCTCTTTGTCCGTGATGACCTGACCGGGATTGGCGGAACTGGTGCCGGCAGTGCGCTCAGGTCTCATGTTTTCAGGGCAGTCGCCTGCGTGCTCATCAAGAATCATGCTCTGCACTGTTCCGTCAATGCTCTCTGATACGGACAGGGTGCTTTCCTGACAGGCGAGAAACAGCTGGCAGGCCTGCAGCGTGGCTTCTGTAACCGTGGCATCCGGCAATGCTGCCATATACTTCAGATCATACAGACGATGATTGAGGCGCAGTGCCTGCTCACCTGTGCTTCCCAGGACCAGGGGCAGCGGTGAAGCGGACGGCTGGGCGGCGGCGAGCACTTCGTTAATGTTCAGGTCTTCATGTCCGGCGCGCAGCTGTGCCATGATCTGCTCGGTCTGTGCGTCCCAGACGCCGGACAAAGGACTGGCCAGATAGCCCAGTGTCCGGAGCCTTGCCTGGACATCCAGAACCTGTACGCCGCGCAGGGTTTCTTCTGTGGCGGCGGAAGCAGTGGAGAGCAGTTCCATGAATTCAGCGGTAACACTTCCGGAGTCTTCCGTCCCGAGCGCACTTTGCGCGTGCCGGACAGCCCACAGCGTGGGGACATCATAGAAAGCAGAGGCACCGCCCGTGAGCCATCCGCCGTCAGCAAGCTGCAGCTGCAGTGTTGTAACGGGTTCGCCGCAGTCGCCCATGGACAGGAGAAGCGGGCTGGACAATGGCGTGTCGGCGGGCAGGTTTTCCAGCGTGTCCAGGGATCGTGCCCAGCAGAACGTCTGATCCGGTTCACGGCTGAGATCGTATACCATGAGCCGATAGTCAAACAGGGAAATCAGCGGGGACCGGACGGAGAAAAGATCCAGCGTACAGACGGGACGGACTTCCTGAGCGGCGATATCGTACAGATATATCCTGCCTGTGCGGCTGAGCATCAGGGCCATGCTGTCGTCAGCCGTGAGCTGAGGCAGCATTTCCTCAGGGAGCTCGGCAAGCGTGCTTTCGCTTTCCTCGGACACAATATAGGAGCAGAGCGTTATGCCGGCATCGGTTTCCTTCAGGTAAAACAGTTCATTGTCCTGATGGCTGATGGCGGCAGTGACATTCGTGCTGACCTGTGTCAGCACAGGCGATCCCTGCCAGTGATAGAACAGTTCACCCTGGGGGCTCAGGACAAGGTCGTACTGTTCACAGACCTGGATGGCCATGCCCTGGCAGTTGACCAATGGTTCGGTCAGGGTCTTGGACAGAGGGACATACAGGAGTTCTTCGCCGCTTTCCTGCGTGACAAGAAGTCCGTCGGAGGAAATCCTGAGTCCTTTGACCGGCTGTTCAAAATGTGCGGCTTCCTCGGTGGTGGAGGTCAGCGGTTCAAACGTACACAGGGTCTGAAGATCCTGATCCCGGACAAAATAGATGACCTCGTCATTGCCGGACCAGCAGGGGTGCATGCTGACAGTGGCAATGGTATTAAGCAGGTTTTCCTTTTCTCCCACCTGCAGTTCACGGATGAGATGCTCCCGGCCGGACTGGCTTGTGTTTGTCTCGCAAGGGGAGAGATAGAGCACGCTGTCATCGGATGCGTAGAGCAGTTCAGAGGCCGGATCCTGTGTCAAAGGAAGGCTTTCATCATCGAGATTGTAAAGCAGATTGTTTTCGCCAATATAGGCAAACATCAACTCACCATAGCTGCCGAAGTGATCCGGGCCGATGATCCAGGGGATCTGGGGCGGTACAGTGGTTTCCGCGGGAGCGTTTACGGTGCGGTCGCCCGCGATCAGGAAGAACACGGCCAGAGCGGCCGCGGCGGCGATACAGCCAATCCTTCCTATGGTTCCGCTCAGAGTATGGGCTTTGTTTTTCATGCGTTGCTCCTTTCCATCAGCCAGCTGCCGGTCAGCAGGCGGAAGCCGGGGATCTGCAGCAGTGAAGCGTTGAACAGACAGGCAAGCAGTACGGCAAGCAGGGATATGCCGATGCCTGCAGCCGGATGGTCAGTGCTGACGGCAGGAATGGACTGCAGGATGGACTGTGCGAGATAGGCTGCCGGAAGGCATCCCGCCGAAACGAAGGAAAAGCGTTCCAGACGACGTGGACGGAGACGGCGGAAAACCGTCTTTATCAGCGTCAGAACCGCTGCCGTCTGCAGTACGGTCAT
This sequence comes from uncultured Clostridia bacterium, assembly GCA_946534895.1. GTDB lineage: Bacteria > Bacillota > Clostridia > Christensenellales > Aristaeellaceae > UBA2943. The sequence continues at coordinate 14,195 of CAMNDE010000059.1, read as the reverse complement.
TGGGGATGCGATTCCGATATAGTCGCTGAAGAATCCCGGGGCAATGTCTGTGCTCCAGGAGGTGGCCGCATAGCTGAGGGCAAACGCCAGAATTCCGCCGCAGAGCATAAACGTGCGGGGCCAGGGCTTGAGGTCTTCCAGCAGGATTTCCCCTGCCAGGAGCACGTAGAATCCCCATGACGTGAAATAACCCCAGTTCAGCTGATCGGTCAGCATGGTGACGGCGCTGAGATACGGCACCAGTTTCAGCAGAGGGAGAAGAAAGGAAAAGAGGAAGAAAAGTAGCAGACAGTATCTTCGCACAGTGCGCTGATGCAGAACGCGCCAGAGAAGCGGATAGAGCAGTACAGAGGAGGACAGTGCCAGAAGTACGGTCATATTCACCGGGTCTTCCAGAACTTCCGAGAGGCACTGGGCGAATGTCTGAGTATCCATTTCATTGGGATAGTTGGTCTGCATCCAGACCGCGGCGCATACTGTCCACCAGACTGCGGTCATCAGAAGCGCTCTGGGCAGTTTCTGCCTCAGGATGACGAACTGTGAGTATGGAAGGTCCATGCTGAACAAAGCGGCGCAGAGACAGGTAAAAAGTGTGGGGATGCCCCACTGGGTGCCCACGGATGCCATGCCCCACATGGACCATTCACGGGTGGTGACGTTCTGCTGCGTCCACTGCGCGGTTGCATTGCTGCAGAGAACTGCAGCGGTCAGGCTGATGATCATGGCTGCGCTGAGCCAGCCGGACGGCTTTCGCTGCATCGGTTTATCCCTCCTGTTCTGTACGGGTCACCGGACTGCAAACGCAGTCAATGGATACCAGCCGTCGTCTGTCATGGCTTCCAGCGCCAGCGGCAGAGCGAGGTCTTCTTCCCCGGCGGATACGGATACGTTCAGCTGACAGGTCATGTCATCATCCAGAAGCTCTCTGGGAAGCTCTGCTTCCGTGCTCAGCGTTTCACTGCTGTCGGTCAGGGTGCGCAGCGCAATGGGCATGTCCTGGCTCCAGAGTATGCCGTCACCGCTGCTGTCCTGAATGCAGAGATGGAGCGTGGCATCCTCATAGACCGGCGCAGAACCATCATTGCACCAGGTGAGGCGGAGGCGGATCTTTTCTGCATCCGTCTGATCCACCGTGACTTCGGATACCCGATAGCGGTAGCCCAGGGTTTTCAGGATTGCTTCGGATGCCGCGCTGAAGTCTTCCTCGGTTTCATTGACGATGATCTTGGGTCCGATGAAGGATTGATGACTCATCCGCAGGAGGTCCAGCGTGCTGGAGAGTTCAGCTGACAGGAAATACCGATCCGGATGCGAGGAGGCGAACTCTCCGCCGATGGGGCTGGTTTTCCAGCTGTTCTGGCAGTCGGCCTGTTCGGGAAGCCCGGTCTGTTCCCAGATGCCGCCTTTCATCTGCTCAAGCCAGTATTCCGTTTCCACCAGATCGCCGGTCATGTCGTTGTACAGGCCAAAGCCATACTTGCGTGTTTCCAGCAGGGGATAGCGTGTCATGAACTTTGCCTTCGGGAAGGCGGTGAGATACGGCTCGATATAGCGTATGCGCGTATCATAGAAAGGCATGCGGCGGATGCCCACCTCATAGTTCACATGATATTCGCCCCAGTGTCCGATAGAGCCGATCTCCACAAATGCGAAGAAGGAGTCCCCGCCGTAGGCTTCGCCAAGGGCTGAGATGGCTTTCGCGTGCGCCTGGATCAGCGTTTCATTTTCGTAATTCGGGGAGTATCCGATGCCGTATTCATTCTCGTACCAGTCGCCGTCCCCGGTTTTTTCATAGAGCCATTCCGGGATGTCCAGGTGTTCCTCGGGTGTCGGTTCATCACAGATAAAGCGGAATACCACCTTGCGGCCCTGTGCACGGTAGGTTTCCAGACGGAATTCCTGTTCCACAAAGTCGATGTCATAGACACCTTCCCGGGGTTCCCAGTCCGCCCAGCGCAATTCCACGTATACCAGGGAGGATTCGGTGGCTTCGCCTTCATCGCTGTTTGCCCACGGGGCGTAGCCCATCCAGGGGGAGAGCATGGCTTCATGGGATACAGCGGGATGTACGGTGAGTATCCGCGACTGTCTGTCCGCTGCGCGCCAGAGGGAGACTGCAGAGAGAATAACCAGGGCTGCGCAGCCTGCGGCCAGGGTGCCCATTACGGCACCGCGGGTGCTGCGGGGCTGCACAGACAGCCGGCGCTCCATGGAGCGGAGGTTCACGCGGGGACGGTGCGGCTGAACGTCAGGAATGCAGCAGAGGATATGATGCTCCAGATGATCAAGACAGTGGATGAGCTGGAACATGTTGCACAGAAGGTAGAGACAGCTGGCGGCTGTAAAGGCGAGTCCGGATGCATGTCTCGTGATCATGATCTCGGCAATGGTGAAGCCGATGGAACATGCGGCATAGAGGACAGCACTCCTGGAGGCTCTGCGCTCGTTCATGAAATACATCTGGAGCAGCATCAGAATATTGGCTGTGGCAAACAGGGCGTAGGCGATGCAGAACATGCGGAAACGGTTCAGCATCTGTTCTGTCATGCCGATATTCATGACGTCAAGATACTTGGCGGCGGCTGTAATGGACAGAAAGGTGCTGATCAGCTGGACGGCCTGGAAATTTCTGAGGCCTTTGCGTATGGAAAGCAGCATGCTGTCCCGGCTTTGATCAAGCTCGGCGGTCCTGCCGCCCTGTCCGAGTGCAAGCAGGTAACGGTGATAGGATGCGCAGAAATCGGTTTCAAAGAAGACAATGAAATAGATCATGGCCGGAATGGTCGTGAAATAGGCGGCGATAGCAGGAAAGTCATAGTCCAGGTTCAGGCAGAACAGGCCTTCCATGCTTTTGCCGGCCAGGTGCCATGCGGCGAAAAAGTGGCCGAGGAGACTGAGCATAGAGAAAAAACCGGCCGCGGCCAGCGCGGGAGAAGCGTGCAGGCTGCCGAGAAAGGCAAACGGAGTTCCGCTGTCCTGAGGAAAACCGCGGAACAGAACGGCATAGAGCCAGATATCTGCTGCGCTGTAGCTGATCAGTACAACGAGCAGCATTTTCCGGACCGTGACCTGACCTGTTCTGTACATCAGAAAAATGGCGATCGCGGCGACGACGAGGGAAAAGCAGAAAGCCAGGGTGATCTGCCGGTAATCCCGGACCAGACTGAGGTCGTTCATCAGAGTCCAGCATGCGCAGAGCACCATGGTCACCATCAGAATCAGTACGGAAGTGAGCCACTGCGTGTGCGAGAGTACGAGAAACACGGTCATCAGAGGCAGAGCAGTGCCGAGAGAGAGCATCAGGCTTCCTGTGATGGCGGGCATGACGCGCTCAGGGCGTTCCTCGTATACCGCGTCCGAAAGATAGCGAGACTGTGCCAGCGAAAACACGGATGTGCAGAGCATGGAGAAAAACATGCAGTGCGTGATATAGGTCATGAAAAGATCGCGTTCGGCTTTCTCAAGTCCGGTCAGCTGGGCTGTGTACTGCAGCACCAGGAGAATGACAATGCCGATCAGCATGGCACCGAAGCTGGAGAAGGCTGCGCTCAGACCGCCATGCATTTTTTTCCGGGGATCCGGAGACTGAAGGGCTTTCCGCAGCTCAAATCCGATGCCCGCCATCAGTCAGCACCTCCCTGTATAGTTCATGATACGCGTGCAGCATGTCAGGCAGATCATGATGCTGCCTGACCTTTTCCCGGCCGGCAAGGCCCATGTCGCGGATGGGGGCGTCCGGTCTGCACAGGGAAATCATGGCCTGCGCAAGCAGATCAGGCCGCATGGGCGGGACCACCAGACCTGCAGGCTTTCCGCTCAGAATCAGATCCGGGCAGCTGCCCACGCGGGTGGAGATGACAGGACGGCCGGAGGCCATGGATTCGAGGATGGCCAGCGGCTGGCCTTCGGATATGCTGCTGAGGACGGTAAAACGCATCTGTGGAAGGTATTCCGCCGCCGATACGTGGCCTTCAAAGCGGATGGCCTCCTGCAGATGCAGGCTTTCTGCCAGCCGCACGCAGGCCAGGCGATAGGATTCATCATCCGTGCCGCCCATGAGGTGCAGGACTGCCCCGGGAATCTGCTGACGGACAATGGCAAAGGCACGGATCATGGTTTTCAGATCCTTGATGGCGGCAAACCGGATTAGGGCTCCGATGTGAGAAGGCATGGAGGCGTCGGCAATGTCCATGCCCAGAAACGGCTCAAGGTCGATGCCGTTGGGAATCACGCGGCATTTCTCGGGCGGGCAGCCGATCTGCACCTGGCGCCTGAGCGCATCCGGGAAGAGCGATGTGACGCGGGCTGCATGCATATACGCAAAGCGGGACAGGCCATAGAAAAAGTCTATCCAGAAATCACGGAGTGCAGGGTGCAGCCAGTCAGCGGTCAGCAGCTCTTCTTCCCGTTCCCGGGGATAGATGCCGTGCTCTGTAAGAAGGAAGGGCTTCCGGGTCTTATAGGCGGCCAGGGCACCGATCATGCCGCCGTATCCGGTGACGGCAGCATGGTACAGATCGGCTTCTGGAGGCTCGATCTGCAGCAGATGCACAAGGGGGAGAAGCATGGACCGGAGCTGATAATAGGCATCGGCCACCCCGAGGCCGGGGATGGATTCGGACAGATGCTTTGCGACATCCACAAAGGATTCATGCCGGCCGATGGAATAAGCACTCCCGGGGTTTTCCGCCACAGTCTGCATGAGATGCTCCAGCGCATCCTTTTCTTGGAACAGAACAGCCTGAAGGGCGGAAGAGATGTTTTCCGGTTTCCTGACAGGACGGCCGGAGGAAGCAAAAGCGTCATGGAGAATCACGGTGTGATGCTCCACCACATTGGGCGGAAAGGCATAGTACTTTTCCTTCATGTCGGCTCTGTCTGCATGGATGGTCCAGAGCACGAACTCGATCCGGGAACTCCGGGAGATGAACTGGTGGGTCCATGCGGAAACGCCACCGCGGACATAGGGATAGCAGCCTTCCAGGATCAGACAAACCCGCATTTCATTCACCCCATTCTATCCGGACCAGATCGGCATCGGCTTCCAGCAGCCAGAGCCCTTCGTCGATTTTTGTCAGCTGGCCGCCGGAGCGGCAGACCGGGAGCCGGTCGGCATCCCTGACCCGGAGTAGCAGGTAGCCGGTGTCAATCCGGCCATTCAAGCGCAGTGTCAGGCCGTCTGCGTCTTCCGATCTGCTGACCTGCAGATTGCAGTAGCGCTGAACAGCACCGGCGGCCTGGGAAATGGTCAGGGGACGGAGATGATGCGCCTGATTCCATGCGACCATATGCTCATAGCCTTCGAGCATGGAACTGAAGTCTCCGCCGTCATTGCGCTCTTCATCCAGAATGTCATCCGGATGAATATAGTTGGATTCCACAAAATGAAAGTTCATGGCATTGAGCTGCGTCCACCACTCACTGTCCTCCATCTGCATGTCGGCTGTGAGACGCGGAACAAGAACCACACCGTTATCCCATGCTTCGTATTCCTGGATCATCTGATCCGGTGTGCCGATGTATACACCGGCGAATACCCGAAGATTCTCGAAATGCTCCACCAGCAGCTCCAGGCCGTTTGCATCCAGTACGTTGCTGGGCGCCACATAGGCCTGCAGACTGATTTCCGGGGAGAGTCTGGCGGCATATGCATGCAGGCTGCGGAGTGATTCCACCATGTGTGAGTTGGACGGCCATGGCGTATATCCGCCGTTCTTTTCGTCAAACACATAGCCGCTGAGCACCAGGGGCTGATGGTTATAGCCGTGGATGCCGATTTCGCCGCCGTCTTCAAGGATGAGCTTGGCGAAATAGGCGGCGCTTTCCAGATGATGATCGTTGTCGAAGGGTCCTGATGTATCCGCGTCATAGCACTGGATCAGAAAACAGGAGTAGGGGATACCGTACCGGTGTCCGATCTCGCGGATGGACGGCCACCAGACATTGAAGTAGAAATCTGAAACGGTGTACCCGAACTGTACGTGGACATTCCTGTCAAAGCCGGCAGGGGCGGCAGAGGGAAAATCGTCAATGCAGTAGACTGCGGCATTGATGACAGGCCAGACTGTGACGCTGTTCATTCTGCCCAGGCATGCGCAGATGATACCGCGGTTTGCCTTGCTGTCCATCAGGTCTGCACCGCTGACAATCACAGTGCCGTTTCCATAGGGGAGTTCCCAGAGCAGAGGAGCGGCGATGTCATCGGCAGTGGTGATATGGACCTGAACTTCCGGACGCACAAGCACCTGGCTCATCTGGCAGTGGATGACTTCGTCCGAAAACTCCATGCCCTGACCGCCGGCAAGAAGCGCTGACTGCATGCGCATGGACATGATCGGAATCTGGGCGTATTCGTCCTGGTGATTCAGACCGAGCAGATCTTCCCAGACAGGGGTCAGATACGGGCTGTCCAGACCACCGGCCACAAGAAGACGGCCGCCGGATGCCACCCATGCGGATAAGGCATCCACATCGATGGGAAGCGACAGGAGATCGGATTCGCAGATCACCAGAATCCGGGCGTTCGTGTCAAACTGTGTAATATCTGCCGGAAGGACCGGCGGCTCGGGCGTGTCAGGGTTCCCGGCGTCTTCCGCCGTATCTTCCTGAGTGTCTTCCGGAATCTGGAGCGCACGTACAACAGGGGTCATCTGCATAACTTCTGATACAAAGGCGAACTGATCACACACCATCTGTGCCTCTTCATCGTCTGTTGTGACCAGCAGAATGGTTTCGCTCCTGTCCGCGGCATGTACATTTTTCAGTTCATTCCAGTGATCCTCGTCAATGAGCAGGTTTTCCGGAAGATCGGCACCGGGGCTCTGATACCCCTGCTGCTGTAAGATCAGCAGAAAGCAGAGAAGGAGCAGCAGTACTGTGGGGAAGAGGATATCGCCGAACAGGCGGGCCGAAGGGTGATGCTTGGTTTTCATTACACAGCCTCCGATCTGTCCTGTGCTTCAAGGGAGGGCCATCTGTGCAGAAGATGCTGCTCCCGCAGCTGGATATTCTGTGCGGTGGCCTGATCCAGCAGTCCGGAACTGCGGTAATTTTTCAGCGCACGCAAAAGTGCCTCCGCATACCCTGCATTTCCCGGAAGCTCAGCCAGGCGGGATTCGGCAAGCGCGATTTCATCCTCATGGCGGTCGTGTTCCTTCTGAAGTGCGGAAGCACAGAGATGGCAGACTTCACTGTTCTCCGAAGTCAGACCTGCCTGATAAACCTGTATGCACTCCTTCGGCCGATGCCGTGTGACCAGCAGGAGAAAAGCGCGTGCTTCCTCCTCAGGACCGGAGAGGATGGTCTGCCAGTCCTCCGGCAGAGTCCAGTCATCTGACAGCCTGTAGGGCTGGGGCCGGAGAAAAAGGGAACGGTACAGCCGCTCACGGGGAAGTGCTACGCATTCACAGGCAAGCAGGCAGAGTTCGCCCACAAAAGGCAGGCAGGCGGCGAAAAGAATATGGGACAGGTGCAGGCGGGATGTTCCCCGGGCAATCTTCCATACCCAGGCCAGGAGCAGGAGGGTATGTATGGCGAGCAGGCCGGCGATCAGCATGTATTGATTCATCCTCCATACAGGTCTTCTGTGCGTTCAGCGTTCAGATGCTGTTCCCGGTACATGCCGAACAAAATGGCACAAGCCAGATACACAGCGAAGGGAATCCAGTTGGACGGCCGGAAAAAGAGCACATGCCAGGCTGTGCCTGCAAGCAGCTGATCGGTAATGCCGGAAGCACCGGCCAGCAGAGCGGCGGCAATTCCCCAGTTTCGGCCCATGATGACACTGGCAGAGATGACAAAGAGGAGACGAAGGTCTACAAACTGAAGAGGTGAATGCGTGTGCGTGAAATGGGCATATGCCCATACAGCGGCGAAGACAAGCAGGAATGTAATGGCGCGGAAAAACAGGTTTCTGCGCTTTACGCTGCGCATTGCCGACTGATGTCGGAAAAGAGCGTCCACATCCTGAAGCACGTCAGGAAGCTCTTCCATCGCATGATGACGCGGCGTCCAGCCGTCGGGGAACTGCGTGGATGACCGTTGATCCGGACCGGCACTGTGTGCATTTGCGGACCATGTGCACTCGCTTTGCGGATAGAAGCGCTGAAAGATGTTTCCTGCCTGTTCGAGCAGAAATTCCTGACCGCTGGGCACAGACACGCGGGGTGCAGGGGATGCAGAGGAGGAGAGGACATGAAGAATCAGCGCTGCGGCATCCTCTGCATGGAGCATGCTGCAGACCATGTCAGGGCTGCCGTCAAAGGATAGCGTGTTTGTGCGGATGCAGCAGGCAGCGGCACGTTCGAGCATTTCCGGAAGAAAGGTGTTCCCATACAATGCTGGAACGGACAGAAGACAGCCGTTCAGATGATATTCCTGCGTGTAGGCCGTGAGCAGGCTGGCTGCGGCGGAAATGCGCGGGAAAAAACCTGAACACAGCGGACGCTCTTCCAGGAGAACCAGCGGAAGTGTATTGTCTGATTCGAGAATCCTCTCTGCCAGAATACCGATATGATCGGCTTCAGATGACTCTGGCATGCAGAGCACGGCATCGACCCCGGTCAGATCCGCTGATGTCAGAGCATGTATATCCCGCATTGCCTCCGGGAAGGGAAACTCCAGCGGGTAGCGGTCAGGATGCATAACGAATATATCGTGGCCTGCACCGTGCAGTGCCTGTGCCAATTCAGTGCCCTTCCTGTTCAGTCTTCCGTATATCAAGATCTTCATCGATTATCTTGCCCCGTTCCATATGATTCAGGTAATCCATTTTCCAATGACGGGAATTTTCCGGATCAGCCATGTCAGCAGAAAGCTCAGAGGTACGACCAGGAGGATCATAAGAGGAATCATCCACAGAGGATTATGGCTCATACCGGAAAATCCCATTTTATCCAGATAGGCGATAGGCATGACGTGCACCAGATATACGCCGAATGTCAGGACGGAATAGGTTTTCAGGGCGTGCTGCACCTGCTCGCTGAAAACGGCGTTTCTGCATTTTTCCTTGACAAAGACAAATAGGGCGATTCCCTGGAGGCCGGTCAGCAGGTTGGCATCGGACTGCATATCTTCGTTGTTGACACCGTCACGCATGGTGAGAAGCCATCCGCCTGTAAAGATGAGAAGGGTGGCAGCGATGGCGGCGGTATACAGAACAATGCGCTGTGTCCGCGAAAGTGTCATCTGATGAAAGAGATGACCGGCTACAAAAAAGCAGATATGTGCAGAAAGAAAGCCGGCATAGGTCAGGGAGGGAAGAGTTTCCTCTCCGGGTAGCCAGCCAAGGTCCTGCATCATGGGAATCGCGACACTGACTGTGAGCGCTGTCAGAAACAGATAAGCAGTGTGCTTCAGATCCCCTGTGGCCAGCCGCAGCGCGGGAACCAGCATGTAAATGCCGGCAATCATGGGCAGAAACCAGAGATGGAAGTGCCCCTGGAAAAGCATCTGTGGGACAGGCGTGACTCGGTCCTGACCCGTTGCAAGGTTATAGACTGTATACAGCACTGACCAGACAGCGAACGCTGTCATCATTCGCAGGATATTTTTTTTCCAGAGTACGTTTATTTCAACCGGGTTTTCATGGTTCAGGAACCAGGCACCGCTCAGCATCAGATAGACTGGGACCATCCAGGCCACCAGAGAACCATAGGCGTTGAAGACCCACCAGTGAAATCCCAGCGGTTCCACAAAATCAAAGCATGCTGTGGAAATATGCCGGATCACCAGGCAGACGACGGCGGCTATGCGAAGAATATCCCAGTACCAGATACGGCTTCGTTTGCTTGCCTTGAGCATTCTTTACCTCCGGCTGTTTATTCGCTGTAGCGTTGATCGTCAACGCGTCTTGATTTTCCCTGAAAGCGTGGCAGTTCACCGGGCCGCATCAGGCGGATATTCAATCTCGCAAAAATCACTTCATGCAGTCTGTGGTCGAGCTCCTGAATCAGCTCCTGATCCGGATGGATTTCATCAGGATCGCGCTCAATTTCAAGAAGTGCGGTGTCCTGGCACATGGCGTTCCGGCTGAGTGTTACCCTGTAATGCGGCGAAAGTCCGGGAACCTGGCCGATGGCATATTCTATCTGGGATGGATAAATGTTGACCCCTTTGAATACGAACATATCATCTGTGCGTCCCATTGGTGCCTGTACGCGGACGGTCGTTCTTCCACAGGCACAGGGACTGTGATCCAGTGAAGTGAGATCCCGTGTCCGGTAACGCAGAAGAGGCATGGCCTCTCTCAGAAGAGAAGTGACCACCAGCTCGCCGGTTTGGCCGTCAGGGAGCGGGTCTCCAGTAGAGGAATCGACAATTTCCGGATAAAACAGGTCTTCTGTGACATGGAGTCCGCAGCGACAGGCGCATTCTCCGGAAAATCCCGGACCGAAGAATTCGGTCATGCCGTAATTGTCAGCCGTTTCCACCCCCAGATTCCGTTCTATCGTCTGCCGCATGGAAGGAGAGCAGCGCTCTGCTCCAAGAAGAACCCGCTTCAGCTTCAGATGATTCCGGATTCCGGCTTCACGGATTTTTTCAGACAGGAAAACGGCATATGACGGCGTGGCTGTAATTGCGGTTACACCAAAATCTCGCATCAGGGTAAGCTGACGTTCTGTGTTTCCGGTGGAAGCAGGAATCACTGTGCAGCCGATTTCTTCTGCGCCTTGATGAAATCCGAGTGCACCGGTAAACATGCCATAGCCTACAGATATCTGGAATATGTCATCTTTTGTGACACCATTGAGCGCGAGTACCCGGGCAGCTGCTTTCCGCCATGTTTCAAGGTCGGTCTTTGTATAATACCCGGCGAGCGGATGCCCGGCCGTGCCGGAGGATGCATGAATCCTGGCAATCTGGTTCATGGGTACAGCTAAAAAGCCGGCTGGATACAGACGTTGAAGATCTTCCTTGGTAGTGAACGGAATCAGATGGATATCCGAGAGTCTGGTGAGATCATTCCCGGAAGTGATTCCTGACTTGTGCAGCAGATCTGTGTAGAAGGGAACATGTGTCAGACAGTAGTTCACCATGCTGCGTAGTCTTTTCAGTTGAAGGTCTTCACGCTGGTCAGCCGGCATACATTCGTTGCGCGGGTCAAACATTGACAATACTCCTTTAATCTGTGCTGGGGTGTTTTATCAGTCTGAAACCGACAGCGGTTTCAGATGATGGTTTGAAGTTTGCCAGACTTCAAGCAGGATGAAGCGTCCAGTACGCATCATTTGTGGAACAGATCAGATTTTTCGAAGCTGATCTGTCAGGTGTGTCCCGGGGAATTCGGGCTTGCCTATATGAAATTACCAGTGTCTTTCAGTATACAGGATATTCGGGAGAATTTCCATGCCCAAAAAGAATGATTTTGCGCGGGAAAAACAGAACCACGCCAACAGGATCGTTGTCTCTGGGAGTAAGGCTGTCACAGGCGGTTTCATATATGGGTTACTCTTCTTTACTGGTGCTTTGACTGCCAAGGATGGCTTGATGCATTATCGTTGCTTTTTCAAGATTATCAATAAGAAGCAATTCGCCATCTTCTTCCACCTGGAGAATTATGTTCAGGCTGTAACCGTCTTCCAATGAGGCTTCCAACTGCTCCCATGAACCGCAATAGCCTCCGAACAATGGAACGCACAGATCAGATTCCCAGATGGTTCCTTCAATAATGCCCTTTTCATTTTCTCCCCATAATGCCACCTGGCTGTTCCATGTGTAGAAGAGGATGGAAACTGTTTCCTTGTTTGGATATTCGGCATCGAAAAATGATTCCGGAAAAGAAGCACCTTCACCGAGAGCCTGTGTTATGGCTGCCTTGATATTTTCATATCCTTTCTCAGCTGAAGCGGATGGAGGACAGAAAAGCAAGAAAGAGAAAACGCATAAGAGTACAGCTGCAGCAATATGCTTTTTCATAATACATTTCACCTGTTTCCAGAGTAATCATGACAGAACGGGAAATCTGATGCCGAAAGATAATAGCGACCAAGAATCTGGCTTTTTGGGTGACTTCATCCTTTCACCTATTTTGAAATGAGAAGCGCTGAGCTGGGGAAAGCCAGAACAGCGCGTATAAACTACCAATATATCATAGCCGAAATCTGCACAAAATGATGACACAATCCGTCTCAATAGGGACACAGGTTGTTTCTTGAGCGAAATGGCCGCAGCTTCATTCCTGTAAAACATCCAGCAGGACAGGTTTTTGCAATTGGAACTTATATGGATAGCTGAAGGAAAAAGGAATGACCAAAACATCAGAACTGGAAGACCACGAGCAGGCAGGATCTATTCAGCAGCATCTGAATGCTCCAGGGATCAGTAATCTGCCGGATGAGGGCTGAATGATCTCGAGCGGATTCCTGCCCCTTTCGGAAAGATTCTCATCAAATCGATCCTCTGAAAAGAGAATGGTTTTCCAGAAACCGTATAATGACTACCTACGACAGGTGATGAAAAACTGAGACAGGCATTTCGGCTTTTCTGTTCTGTTGGAACAGCCTGAACCTTTACATTTTTTATGGAAAAAGGTCAACAATCTTTACTTTCTACTAAAAATGGGACACAATAAGTAAAGGCTGTGAAGGAGGCGCGGGGGATGATCTCGTACGAAGGCTTATACGAACAGCTTCGGAAAAAAAGGAATTACCAGAACGAATCTCACATTGGAGCTGGGGATTTCATCCCGTACAGTAGCAAAGATCGCGAAGGGAGAAAGACTTTCCCGCAGGACACTGGAGAAGATCGCTGCTTATCTGGAATGCGAAGTCAGCACTCTTTGCAGGGAAAAAACGGACAATGCGATCCTTCAAATACTAAGGGAAGAAAAAGAAAACCGGATTTCCGGCGGCCTGTATCATGAACTTCAGGTGCGGATGACCTATAATTCCAATCATATGGAGGGCAGTAAACTTTCAGAGGATCAGACAAGAATGATCTTTGAGACCCAGACAGTCGACGCGGGCGATGGTATCCCGGTTGATGATATTCTGGAAACGGTTCACCACTTCCGGGCGATTGACTATGTGATTGATGTCGCGGAAGAGGAACTGACAGAGGAAATCATAAAGCATCTGCATTACATACTAAAGCATGATACAGAAGGCGCTGCTCTGGCCTGGTTTGCAGTAGGGGATTATAAGCACCGTGCCAATGCAGTCGGAGGACGGGAAACCGCAGGACCCAGGGAAGTGCCTGGCAGGATGAAGGCACTTTTGGCCGATTACAATGCGAAGAGGGAAGTTACCATGGCATCAGGCAAAGATCGACGGGATCTATACATACAGGAATGAAGGGGGAAGCGTAAAAATCGGAGTCAAGATATTCTCTGATGCAAACGGGTGGGGAATGATCGACGATTTCTCGCTGGTCCGTATAGAATGATCGGTTTCTTCAAATTCACCGGGAGACGCTGTCTGCTTTGTTCCGGATGACCATACAATTGCGCGGGATACTGCAGAATCCTGCGCAATCAATACGGCCTGCGGCAGCGCATATTTGGAAAGCCGTCGGGTCTGAATGATTTTACCCATTGAAGACACGAATAAGCGAATCCGGAGCACTGCAGACATCATCCTATGAAGTCGTGAGGCGGCCGCGCTCAATGACATCCGGGAATTTTCCACCTATGACCAGAACTGGAGGTCGCCGGAGCAGATATGGTCCATTCATCAGCACCTGAATGATCCGGGAAATCCATGATCTGCTGAATGTGGGACCGGATCATCCCAGCCGGATTCCTTTCCCCTTCCGGAGATTCTTATCAGATCGATCCTCTGAACAAGTGAAGTGTGAGACATCAGCCGAAAAGCAGGGAACAGTGCTTTTCGGCTTTTTCAATGGGTTTGATAGGAAACTGCTGAGGTGGAGACGGGTCGTACCTGCAGACCTGGATCATGCTGCGAATTGTGTGAATGATTTCTATAAACCGCAGCTGTAGCGCATCTTCCACCTGTTTCTGACGAAATAATGTATTCATTCATCATTTTTTCGTCGGAAAAAATGTTTCTTAATTACACTTTTTCGCCGATAATCCCGCTTTGCCTAAAGCAACTGCTCCGATAGTTTCATTTTTTGTGTGAAGGATGATCAAATGCAGACTACTGCGAGATGAGAATGTATACGGTGGTTATGCTGTCCTGCGGCCCTGTCGGTCTTCCGCGCCTTGCGAAAGGGAAAAGCAGTCGCTGCCAACA
>CAMNDE010000058.1:0-23389 GCA_946534895.1 uncultured Clostridia bacterium | reverse complement strand
TCCATGGGCGCCATGTGCTTTGGCGGAACGCTTATGGACCGTTTTCAGCTCAATGACGACACCGTCTGGTCAGGCGGCTTTATCGACCGGATCAACCCTGACGCGGCGGAAGGCATCCGCAGAGTGCGCTCATGCATCGCCGCCGGCGACATGCGTGCCGCTGACGTGACAGCCGACACCTCTGTTGCCGGCACGCCGGAAGGACAGCGCGCGTATCAGCCGCTGTGCGATCTGATATTGCAGTTCCAGACCCCCGCGCATCCCTGGCCGCGCGGCACTTTTGGGCTGAAGAATCTTTCCGGACGGGATCTGTCCGGCCATGAGCCGGAAGAAAAGCCGGAACACTACAGAAGGACGCTCTGTCTGGACCAGGGTGTGCACCAGATCAGCTATGAACTGGACAACATCTGTTTCCGTCGGGACGCGTTTCTTTCCTTTCCGGCGGGTGTGCTGGTGATCCGCCTGCAGGGCGGCCCCTGGCGTGCCCTGCTCCGGCGCGACGGCAGAGTGACACGCCAGCGCAGGATCGATGACACGACCATCTGTCTTGAGGGCGAAACCGGGGACAGCGGCATGCGCTTCTGCTGCGTGGTCCGCGCCGCGTGCGGCTGCGCATCTGCCGTCGGCGACCGCCTCGTCGGGGACGGGGCCGGCTTTCTGCTCGCCGCCTCCGCCACAGATTTCCGTGAGGGGGAGAACTTCCTCGACATCGCCCTGCAGCGGCTGGAGCATGCGGAAAAGACCGGCTATCCCGCGCTTCTGCAGGAACACATCCGCGATTTTCAGCCGCTGATGGACGCCTGCCGGCTGGACATTGACGCCGATACAGGCATATGCACGTTGCCTCACGATCTTCGTCTGAAGCGCGTGTGGGAAGGCGGGCAGGACCTGGATCTGATCAATGACATGTTCGCCTACGGCCGCTATCTTCTGATAAGCTCCAGCCGGCCGGGCAGCCAGCCGGCCAATCTGCAGGGCATCTGGAATGAAAGCTTTTCGCCGCCCTGGGACAGCAAGTATACGATCAACATCAATGCCGAGATGAACTACTGGCCTGCCGAAGTCTGCAATCTGTCAGCTCTGCACCAGCCTCTGTTTGATCTCATACGCCGCATGGTTCCCCACGGCCGTGAAACGGCGCGCAGAATGTACGGCGCCGGGGGCTGGATGGCGCATCACAATACGGATATCTGGGGAGACTGCGCGCCGCAGGACAACTGCTCCTCCTCCACTTACTGGCAGATGGGCGCCGCCTGGCTGTCCCTGCACCTGTGGGAGCACTATCAATTTACCCAGGATCTGTCCTTTCTTCAGGAATATTATCCCGTAATGGAAGAGGCAGCCCGCTTTTTCGCGGATTCGGCGGATATGGGCGATGACGGACATATGCGCATCAGCCCGTCCCTGTCCCCTGAAAACATGTTCCGTCTGCCGGATGGCACTGAGGGCACCCTGTGTGATGATGCCGCCATGGACCACCAGATTCTCTTCGAACTGCTGAGCGCAGTCATTGCCGCCGGAAAGATCCTGAAAAAGGATACGGCCGTCTATGAACGTATGCTGGGCACGCTGGAGCCGGTCCAGATCCGGGAAGACGGCCGCATTGCCGAGTGGTTTTCCCCGGAGAAAGCGGAGGTGCAGCCTGGACACCGCCATATTTCACACCTGTTTGCCCTGTATCCCGGCAGTCAGATCACGGTCCGCACCCCGGAGGCAATGCGCGCGGCCCGGAAAACCCTGGAATACCGCCTGGCCAACGGCGGCGGACATACCGGCTGGAGCCGCGCCTGGATTATCCACTTCTGGGCCAGGCTTCTGGACGGACAGCAGGCCGGGGAACATGTAAAGCTTCTGCTTGAAAAGTCCACGCTGCCGAATCTGTTTGACAATCATCCGCCCTTCCAGATCGACGGCAATTTCGGCTTCACCTCAGGGATCGCCGAAATGCTTCTGCAGAGTCATGAGGGCATGCTCCGCCTGCTGCCCGCGCTTCCCCCGGAGTGGACATCCGGCCGGGTCCGGGGACTCAGGGCCCGAGGCGGTTACACGGTGGACATGGAGTGGGCATCCGGCGCACTCGTCCAGGCCATTATTCACCCGGATTCCGACGGCGTGCTGTGTCTTTCAGACGGACGACGCTATCCCCATGTCCGCGGTCAGGCCTTCACCATATCCGCGCCGGCCGATCACAGCTAGAACGCGTCCCGGAGCATAACGGTTCCCGGTTCCGGGAACATTCCCCAAACCCCTGCCGCCCGCAGCGGTTTCCGGACGCAAAAAGAAAAGCCGGAGGCTGCCTCCGACTGTCCAAGCCACGGGACCATCTTCATGCACGGATAAACCGGTTTTCCAAAAACGCAGAAAGCGGCTGACACGCAGCCGTCCCGCTCCGCTGCCCCATGCCATGGGGCGGCGGTTTTATGGCTTTCCACCCCGGACCCATCTCCGGGCGGCTGTCAGAATCAGTGCATTCACAATCAGCAGAAGGAGAATCAGCACGCCCGCGTCATCATCGATCTGCACCACCGCGTCCACCAGGTACACCACAAGCACCGACACAGCCAGCATGATGACTGCTGTGTATATGCATGCACGTTTGTTCACGTTTTTCTTCCTCCTTTCCAGGTTCCCGCGCCATGCCCGGCCGCGAAAAGCGGATCATGCTGGTTTTTTCAGCGGAATCCATGATATAGTATACACATACCTCCGGAAACCGGAAGCGCGTTTCCGAAACGCAGCGGAAAATGACAGGGGGAGATCCGAAATGAAAAACAGACTGCTTGGCACCATCGAAGTTTCACCCATCGGCACGGGATGCATGGGCTTCAGCCATGGCTACGGCCCTGTTCCGGAGGAAAGCGAAGCCATAGAGGCCATCCGGAGCGCACACGCATTCGGCTGCACATTCTTTGACACGGCCGAGACCTATGGCCGGGAGCAGTTTTTCCCGGGCCATAACGAACAGCTGCTCGGAAAGGCTGTCCTTCCCTTCCGCCAGCATGTGGTGCTGGCCACAAAAATCCATATCTCCACGGACGAATACCGTTCGGACGGCGATCTTCGCGCCATCATACGCCGGCATCTGGAAAAATCCCTCAAAAACCTTCAGACGGACTATGTGGACCTCTATTACCTGCACCGGGTCAATGAGGAAATCCCCGTGGAAGATATCGCCGAAGTCATGGGCGGGCTCATCCGCGAAGGGTGCATCCGGGGCTGGGGCATGTCCCAGGTCGATGTCTGGACCCTGAAAAGCGCCCACGCCGTGACCCCGGTGAGCGCCGTTCAGAACCTGTACAACATGCTGGAGCGCGACTGCGAAGCGGAACTCTTCCCCTACTGTCTCCAGGAGGGTATCGGTGTTGTGCCCTTCTCCCCCATTGCCAGCGGCTTTCTGTCCGGAAACGTGACGTCACAGACACGCTTTGAGGGCGATGACGTACGCAGGTTTGTGCCTCAGCTTTCCAGCGAAAACATCCAGGCCAACCAGCCGGTACTGGAGCTCCTTGGCCGGTATGCCGGGGAAAAGCATGCCACCAGGGCTCAGATTTCCCTGGCCTGGATGCTGAAAAAATACGCCAATGCCGTGCCGATTCCCGGTTCCAAGAACCGCGGACGGATCCTTGAAAACCTCGGCGCATGGGATGTAAATCTCACTGACAGCGAGTTTGCCGCCCTGGAGGAGAGCCTGAACGGCATTGCCGTCCACGGCCACCGGGGAATGGTGGAGACAGAACAGCACTCCTTCAGCCGGAACTGGCGGAAGGAAGCGCAGTAACACGCCGGATCACGGGCGGACTGTGATGAATGACAAAAAGGAAAGCCGGACATCGTGATCCGGCTTTCCTTTTTCAGTCCATGACAATTACAGGCCTTATGCCCGGTTGAACTTTTCCTTCGGCTGTCTGCAGCGCGGGCATTTCCAGTCGTCCGGCAGGTCCTCAAAGGCCACGCCATCGTGCTCATCCGGATCATACACATAGCCGCAGACAGAGCAGACATAGCGTCCGCTTGCTTCCTGAGCAGAGAAATCATGGAAATTCTCTCATGTCTGGCGCCGGTTCAGTTCCTTTTCCACCCGGTTCAGCGTGGAAAAGAACCGCTGCGTGGCCACGGCCGGACCCATGAGCGGAAGCCCCAGGATATTCCAGCCCACCATATGCCGCCAGGACGTATAGGGGCCCTCCACGCCCAGCTCCACAGCCTTTGCCTTCAGTTCCTCCGAAATCCGCGCCATCCATATCAGCGGATACAGGAACAGGGTGGGAATGCCCAGCAGATAGGCCTTCCAGTAGCGCATAATGGCATGCCCCAGAATCTCTTCCAGCTCATCCTGCAGCCCACTGCAGGGCATGTAGAAGAGCAGAAAAATGCCGAATGTGAAAAAGTCCACAAACCCGATCCAGAATCCCCGACGGTCCGTATGCCGGAATCTCATGTGCACGCGCCTTCCTCCACCAGCATTCCGGTCAGCCGCGGCACGCCGAAGCGGTCCGTAAACAGATCGCACTTGCAGAGGAATGCGTAGAAAATGTGCCTGCCCGTCCCATTCAGGGTTTCATAGTTGCCCTGGCCCTTGGACAGGATCACATCCGCGTGGTCCATGGCCGCCTTTGCCTCCTCCGACAGCATGCCGTACACCGTCCCCGCAACGCTGCTTCCGCTGGAAAGCACATGCGCGGCCTTGTCCATGCCGCAGTACAGCGCATCCTCTTCCGTCGCATCATTGAGCACCTCGCCGCCCCGGACAAGCACCGTCACGTCCAGATGCGGGAAACGCTTTTTCAGCTGTTCGATGAACAGCCTGTCCAGCACAATCTCGCCGCAGTTGTCGGCCAGCAGCAGAAAAGACCTGCCCGATTCGCAGGCCCGGACAAAGGAGTCCAGCACCGCCTGATCCCGGGGCTGCATGCCGGCCTCATCCAGCAGCTGCAGGAGCACATCCTCCTCCACCGTGTTCATGGCGCCGAAATCAATGTAATTGCCGGCCCGGGCATACCCGAGGGCGGTGCCCAGCGGGTCCTCCGCCCGTTCAATCCTCTGCCTTATGGCCTCTTCTGTGGCAAGCACGAGATCATTGTATTTCCGCTTGATATCCGCATACGGCTTTCCGGGACCGAACCGCTTTTCATAGGCCTGCCTGAACAGATAGACCAGGTAGGGAGCGGAATCCTCCTCGCCCCGCCGGCTGATGATATTCCGGATTTCCTCCAGGTATTCCGGGTCCTGCGTCAGGTTCTGCTGCCTGCTGTACAGGCACTTCGCACAGCTTTCTACGACTCTCATTCCGACCTCCTGCGTCAGCTTCCCGCCTCCGCCTGCTTATGCCGCCCGTTTTCCGGCAGCAGGCTGATTCTATCACATCCCGGGAAAAAACAGCAGTCCAAAAAGCGCTCCGCACGAAAGGCGGAGCGCCGTTTCCCGGTCCGGGAATCTATGCAATGTTTGTGCGCACATACTCAGAGGATTCACAGATGGTATCCCACTGCCGGGCCGCACCGAAGTGCTCCACCGTGACATAGCCGTCATATCCCTCCGCCAGCAGATTGTGCAGAATGACGGGCACAGGAATCACGCCCTCGCCCACGGCGCAGGGATACATGACCAGGCCGTCCGGTGAAGCGCTGGGCCTGCCGTAGCGCACTTCCATGAGGCTGCACGCCGACCCGATCATGCGGTCCTTCAGATGCACATGATCTATCCGGTCCCGGAACAGCGCCCAGGCAGACAGTACATTCTCGCCGCTGAAGAAGAAATTGCCCGTATCCAGCGTCACATGCAGTTCCGGCACTTCCTGCAGGAACCGCTGCATGCCCCGGATGGTGGCAATCGGGCTGGCTGCATGATCATAGTCCTCCATGGTCACAGGCACGCCTTCCGACTTCGCCGCCTTCACCAGCGTCTTCATGCCGGAAATCATTTTTTTCATTTCCGCCATCCGCACTTCTTCATCCAGACGTCCATGATCAGAGAAGAAACCGGGCACCGGCATGATCCGCTGCGCGCCAAGCTCCCTGGCCAGCCGGATCTGACGGTATTCATGCATATCCCGGGGATTCCGTCCCCAGTCATACATCGAATAGATGCTGCACACCGCAAGTCCTGCCGCATCCAGCTGTTTTTTCAGTTCCGGCGCATTCTCCACACTGTCGCCGTCCACTTCCACACCTTCGAACCCAAGTCCCCGCAGACGCGCAAAGACTTCTGGCACAGGCCTGCCCAGCTCACTGGCAGCCTGCCTGACATGGTCCAGAAATACAGCCATCCTCATCGAAATCCGCCATCCTTTCCGGAAAGACCAGTGCACAGTCTGCCGCCGGGAACACACCTTCAGCCTTCGTCTGCCGTCACGCAGACCCTGGCTTTCCCCCCAACGGAATATGACTCCGGCGGATGCTTCCGCCGGTTTTGTCCCGGTCTTTCCTGTTTTGCTACATTCTTTTGCGTAATATATTCGAAATCTTTTTCCGGATTCCTGCCGGTTTCTGAAGGAATCTGTTTTCCGGTGCTTTCTGCGTCCTGTATCTGTCCGGCGCGTGCCATTTCTGTTTTGTTACAGATTTATTTCGATTTTTCGAGCTCTCCCACTTGCATCCACCGGCATTTTAAGAGTACAATAGTCTCGTATAGTATGTTATTTCGCTGACCGAAGAAAGGCAGTGTTTATATGTCCAGATTACGCAGACTGCTTCTGTTTGGCATGGTGGCCGGACTTTGCTTGATCCTGACCGCCTGCTACATCCCTCCGGATGAAATCTCCGATACCGGAACCACGGGTTCCGGCTCCGGCGGGGCCCTGAACTTCCGGACCCTGGCACCCACCACGGCCGTGCCCACCGCGTCCCCCACACCGCCCCCCGAGAATACAGTGAACTGGGACCCCTGGGGCAGTGCCACCACTTCTCCCGGAACTTCCCCGTCCATCACCGCGCCGGTGATCGCCACCACGCCTCCGATTCACACCATTGAGGTCGTGACGCCGAGACCCACCTCCACGCCCACGCCTGCGCCCACCAGCATCAAGAAGGGTGCCAGCGGCGCGGCAGTGCGGCAGATTCAGCAGCGCCTGAAGGCACTGGGCTATTACAGCGGAACGGTGGACGGCGATTTCGGTGCGGGTACGGAAAGCGCCGTCAAGGCGTTCCAGCGGGCCAACGGCCTGACCGCCGACGGCAAGGTGGGCGAGCAGACCCTGGCAAAGCTCAATTCTTCCAAGGCCGTGAAAGCCACCGCAAAACCCACGGCCAAGCCCACCGCAAGGCCCACAGCAAAGCCCACGGCCAAGCCTACCGCAAGGCCCACCGCCACACCCAGACCCACAGCGAAGCCGAATACGGACAAGTATATCCGCAGCGGCGCCTCAGGCTCGGATGTGCGCACCCTGCAGAATCGCCTGATCTCCCTGGGCTGGCTGGCCGGAAGCGCGGACGGCAAGTATGGAAATGCCACCATGGCAGCCGTGAAGGCCTTCCAGAAGGCCGGCAAGCTCTGGTCGGACGGCGTCGCCGGTCCCGACACCCTGACCCTGCTCTACTCCTCCTCCGCGCCGCGTTCCGACTCGGCCGTGGCCTCCACCGGTGAAAAGCTCCGGGAAGGCGCCGAAGGCCAGGCCGTGCGCGCGCTTCAGAAGCGGCTCAGAACACTCGGGTATTACAAGGGCTCCGTGGACGGCAGCTACGGCAAGGAAACCACGGCGGCTGTCATGTCCTTCCAGCTGGCTCACGGGCTCACCGCTGACGGCGTTGCGGGCTCGGACACCCTGAGCCTCCTGTACGCGGATGAAGACAGCTCCTCCGCTTCCTCCTCCAGAGCCACCGCCACACCGAGGTCATCCACTTCCTCCAGCATTTCCTCCACCGGATATATCACCCTGGAGGAAGGATCCTACGGCGATTCCGTGAGAAACCTGCAGACCCGGCTCAAGAAGCTGGGCTACTACAACGGCAGTGTGGACGGCAAGTACGGCAATGCCACGGTATCCGCCGTCATCGCCTTCCAGCAGAGCCACAACCTCACCGTGGACGGAAAGGCAGGTCCCGCCACCCAGCGCGCCTTGTACTCCACATCTTCCGGACGCACCACCTATTCCACCATCCGGCCGGGTGATACCGGCAGCGCTGTCAGGAATCTGCAGTACACGCTCTATGAGCTGGGCTATTACGACGGCAGTGTGGACGGCATTTACGGAGACACCACTTCCGATGCCGTGCGTGCCTTCCAGATCCGCAACAAGCTCACGCCTGTGGACGGCATTGCCGGCAACAGGACCCTTCAGAAGCTCTATTCCTCCTCCGCCATTCCGGAGCAGGCGCCCAATTCCAGCTACACCACGCTGCGGGAGGGCGAAGCCAGCGAGAACGTGCTGGAAATGAAGGATGCGCTGATTCAGCTGGGTTACCCGGCCACAAGGGATTCCAGCACCTTTGATGCCCAGACGGTGGAAGCGCTGAAGCTCTTCCAGCAGAAGAACGGGCTCACCCCGGACGGCGTTGCCGGACCGGCCACACTGAAAAAGCTGTATTCCAGCAACCCTGTAGCCAACAACTGATATGATCCATGTACCGGCAGGCCAGCGCCTGCCGGTTTTTCTGTGCCCGAACCGCGCTTTTCCGTTTTCACCCCAAAAGCCCGGACAATGCCTGCCCTGATGTACATAACCGCACATAAATACAAGCATTACGAAGGCAGCGCGACCGGTCTCCGTTCGCTTCTGGATACGTATGTGTACCTCAGTAAGCAGCCGCTTGATATGGCATATGCTGCCGTCGGGTCCCGGAAGATGGGAATTCAGGATTTCGAGGGAAAAAACCGCTTACTGTCACTGCATCTGTCTCCTGGAACCTACGGCACCATCCAGCGCCGTGCGGAAAACAAGATGCGAAAAAATGGCTCGAGCAAGCTTCGCTATATACTTGAACGTTTTTCTGTCCTGTTCAGCAGAAAGAACAAGAACTACACGTCATTTGCCGGAATGTATCCATTTTTCTACAAGCACAGGATTCTGCTTCCCATCCTGCCGCTCTGCCGTACGGCCGGTCGCTTCCAACGCGAAGCACAGGCCATCAGGGATCCAGAGGAATAAGCAGTTATAGCAATCATAGGATTTGCGGAAAAGGGTGACAGTATCTATATACCTGACTCAAGCCAGATGGTTGATCTTTTTTGAATCAAGGACCAACCATCTGGCTGAGGCATCTTGCTCGCTTTCTCATTCAACGTGTAAGCCAGTCCTTGATAGACATATTCAGATTATATTTTGCAAATTTCTCGCAAAATATAATATATAATTGTTGACTATCAATATACATCGCTTATAATGAGGGTGAAGATGCGAAGCTCTCGCCACGAGGAGGCGTGTGTATGCTGTTGGAGTTCAGAACCAGAAACTATAAATCTTTTGCTGAAGAGATGGTATTTTCCATGACCCCAGCTCCGAAGCAAAAGGGGCTTGATTACAGCGTGGTAACACAAAAAGCAGGCGGCAAAGACTACAAAGGTCTGTGCTCTGCTGTAATCTATGGGCCGAATGCTTCCGGAAAGACGAATGTCATTGGAGCAATGGACACGTTCAAATCGATTGTCCTGCGAGGCAACATCAACAATGCTAACGCACTATCAATGAACATTGCTGCTTCTTCTCTTGAACTGATTCCCAACTGCAACGGAACCGCTGCGCCTACTGAATTCGGAATTCGCTTCGTCGATAACGGACTGCTGGTAGACTATTCCATCATCATCGATCTTGGCACCTTCCTGGACAAGGATTATCAGCGCAAGATTCTGGAGGAGCAGCTAACCGTAAACGGAAAACAGGTGTTCCGCAGGGATGAATCGCTTGATGTCCAGCTCCCTTCAGTCATCAAGGACTATGTGAATAAAAGCATCAAAAGGAAAACTGCCAAGATGCTGGATCTGGCGAAAGACAGCCTTACAGATACTGAGTTGTTTCTGAACAATGGCTTCAAATCTATCTACGCTCAAAAACTGACGGCAGCCATTCTGGACTGGTTTTCAAACAGGTTTATTGTTGTCTGTCATGCGGAGGACATGCGGATTGTTCGGAAGTTCGTCGACCCGAAAGCGAATACTATATATATTGAAAAAACGCTGACAGATGCTGCTCGCGTCTTTGGCATTACGGCAAACGCTCTTGGTTACAAAACAAACAGTGATAAAGAAGGACAGGATGTTACGCTCGTCTCCATCTTTGAGAACAAACTGATTCCGGCTGAAGTATTTGAATCATATGGAACCATCCGCTTCGTCAATGAATTCCCACTGGTAATTCTGGCACTGATCAATGGCGGCACACTGGTTATGGATGAGTTCGATGCTTCCATTCACCCAATGGCGCTGATGAACATCATCAATATCTTCCACAATGATGGCGTCAACAGAAATGGAGCACAGTTGATCTTTAATACGCACAACCCGATTTTCCTCGATGCTACGCTGCTGCGGCGCGATGAAATCAAGTTTGTCGAAAGGGACGAAGCCACCGGCAATAGCATTCATTACGCCCTGTCCGATTTCAAGACTGCAGACGGTATCCGCAAAGGCGAGGACTACATGAACAACTATTTCGTCAGCCGGTACGGCGCGATCCGGGATGTCGATTTCAGTCCGATCCTCGAATCTGTTATCTCCCGAACCGAGGTGACACCGAATGCCTAATATGCGAGAAACTCTGAAATACACGTTCACAGTCGAAGGAGAAACAGAACAGTGGTATCTGCTCTGGTTAAGAGATCAGATCAATTCCTGCCCTGATCGAGAAAAGAATATTTCTATTGTACCGAAAGTGCAGCAAAGTCCCGCAAAGTTTTATAAAAGCACTTCCAGGAAAGTAACACCAGTCGTGACACACATTTGCGATGTGGAAAGCAATGAACCCCTGCATGTCTCAAAATTACAGACCATCCTGTCTGAAATGAAGGACGCTCAAACAAACAAGCGGATCGATTATCAACTGGGGTATAGCAATTTCTCCTTTGAACTCTGGATGGTTCTGCACAAGAAGGACTGCTACGGTCCTCTTAGCCATAGAAGCCAGTATCTGCTCCACATCAACCAAGTATATGACGAACACTTTGAAGATCTGGATCAGTATAAGGCGCATGATGCTTTTCACAGATGCCTTGCCAAACTAACACTCGATGACGTAAAGGCAGCAATACGTAGAGCGGAGACCATAACCAGGAACAACAAACGAGACGGAAAAACGCTGCTCCAGTACAAAGGCTACAGGTACTACCGGGATAATCCTGCACTTTCAATCAACGAAGCAGTAAAGAGAATGCTGGTAGATTGCAGTGTGCTGTAACCTAAACATTGATATTTCCCGGCTTCTTTCCTCATGTATTCAATGTGATTGAGCTACCGTTTCATAAGTATATATCTTTGGAATAGTATTTCCGCCATAGCTTATCGATCGAAGAACAGCCTGTCAGTTTCTTCTCTCCGGTTCAGGTTTTGTATCTTTCTTTCTCTTCCATGGCTCGATAGTCGATTTTTCCTCTCGGAGTCCGGGGAAGATCCGCCAGGAATTCGATCGCTTCCGGAATCATATATCCCGGAAGGCCCAACCTGCGGATTAGGCCCCTGAATTATCTGCATTAACTCTGAATCAGGTGCTGCAACCCTGTTTCTTTATCCCCTAGACGCCTGGCCCGGCAGTAGAACAGATCATATCTTTCGGCCAGCAGTGCTGATTGCCTGATTATTCCGGCGGTATTATAATGATCGCAACAACGGAAAGGAGGTTTTACCATGACGGATATTCAGCATCAGGGCACGCATGCCTGGCAACAATATACCATCATGCACCTGGACAGACGGGTAGCCTCCATCCGCAGCGACGGCACCTGCACCATTTATGCGGCTTCATTCATGCCCTACAATCTGTATATGGAGCAGTCGAAGGAAATGGATGTCAGGGTGAACAACCTGAATAACTTCTATTTCTGGTGCGCATCCCGTGTGCTGACCTTGGACCGGAAATACGCAAAAGAGATTCTCAACAGTATTGGAGCCAGGCAGGCGACCACGGATAAGGAACGCGCCGCCATTTCCCTGGCGTATCACGGCGTGACGCTGACTGATGTATATTGGGTAAAAGGCTTCAGGGAACGGATCACCTATGATGAGATCAACCTGTTTGACCATTCTCTGTCGGATGCTTTTGTCGATGTCAGTCTGCGCGGCAAAGCCCTTACGGCCCAGAATGCCCAGCTGATTGCGGCCGGCGATACGGCAGGCGACGTGGCAACCCAGGGGGCAGCACCCAAAGCCTGGGTGCGCCGGAATGGTACTTTTTATCTTCTGAAGGACGGAGATGAAAAGGAAGTGGACGCCGAGCTGCTGGCTAGCCGGATTGCCCGCTGCTTTGATGTGGAGCAGGTGCTGTATGAGCCGTTTATATATGACGGGCAAAAGGTGTCAGCCAGCCGTCTGATGACCTCCAGGGGGGTTTCCATCGTGCCCATGGAGCATGTGGAAATCTACGCCGCAAACCACGAAACCGATCTGTATACCATGATTCGCCGATATGACCTGCACGGCTACTGTATGATGAATATCCTGGATTATCTGGTAGGCAATACGGACCGGCACTGGGGCAACTGGGGGTTCCTGATCGATAACAAAACCAACAGGCCCCTGCACCTGTTCCCGCTGATGGACTACAACAAAGCGTTCCAGGCCTATGACTCCATTGAGGGCAGCCGCTGCCTTACATCCCCGAAGCCTGTGAGTCAGATGGATGCAGCGCTGGAAGCAGTTCAGATGATCGGGCTCAATCAGAAGGAAGAAGTCCTGCGGGAATGGTTCTGCGATCCAGCGCAGTGGGAGATGTTCCAGAAGCGATATCAATTGCTTGCAGGCGCTGCAAAGTCCCCTGTGAGTGCCAGTCATGAAAAAGCTGTCGTTCGTCCACAGTGAGAACAGAAAAGCGGCGCCAATTCGTTGTGTCTCAACGATATGGCGCCGCTTTTGATCATCTCAGCTGTCGAAGATGAAATGACGACGGATTTTCCAGTGGCATGCACTGTAGGCAGTACGCTCAATGACGGCATTTCCGTTATCAAACTCCGGGCTTGTTTTTGACAGGAAAAACACTTCATAGGGTTCATACCCGATTTTATAAAGCATAATAAACGGATCCCCCGTTCCCGGCCCACTGTCTTGAACTTCTTCATTCAGACAGCCCATTTGCGTTCGATTTTCACCGCGCCGCTTTCCTCTGCCGGCCTTTTTCAATCTTCAGCGCCTAGTTTCCTTCGCAAGCTTCTCCAGAGCGCGATAATCAGTCTTGCCCGCTCTTGTGATGGGGAATTTGTCCGCAAATATGTATTCATCGATTTGGTGGCTGTCAGGAAGAGTAGCCATGCAATATGCATCGATCTGTTTTCTTACCTCATCTTTGTCAATGGATTTATCGGACAGAATAATAAAAGCAACAGTGCGGTATGCCAGAACCTCGTCTTTTACTCCAACGACGGCGCATTTTTCCACTCCGTCACATTTTCCGATTGCCTCTTCTATTCGCATCGGATAAACACGCACCTGTATCCTGTCCGACGTGAGTCTGGAATAGATACGTTTGATCCGTCCGGTGATCCTTATGACCCCATCCGGCGAGATCATTGCCAGATCATGCGTCTTGAGCCACCGAACCCCGCCATCTTCAAAGACGACAGCTTTCGTCTCTTCCTCGGTTCCGAAGTATCCATTCATCAGTGTATCTGCCGACAGGCATAGTTCACCTTCAGTATCATAACCGTATTCTTTTGTTTCATCGTCGGGATCCACGATCTTGACATTCACATTTCCGAACGGGATCAAGCCGTTTGTTTCATTGTCCGGTGCAACCAGGATCGCGGCAGATGTTTCCGTCATACCATATCCGTTCAGCAGCGGAACAGCTGCATGATGATTCCTGAGCCGAAGAGTCACAGAGTTCTCCCATGCTTTATTTGTTTCTTCGCCGCCGTACATGATGGAACGTATGAAGGAAAGATTGATTCTTTTCTTCTCCGCTGTTTCAACAAGCTCTTCTATCAGAAGTCTTCCTGCAATAATATGATCAGCTTTCGATTTGACTATTATTTTCGCACCTGCTTGCGGACTGGGATCAGGCGCCATAATCAGTTCCAAAGAATGGCAAAGCGAACCGTGACAACAAGTACTTGCACCAAATGCCAGGAATAGCGGAACACCAAACAGGAACTTTTCTTTTTCCTTATATGGTGTGATGCCGCTTCCGTTGATGACAGCAAAATTGACATAATATGAATTCATGGCTTTGTTGCTGAGCATTACGCCCTTTGGTACGCCGGTGGAACCACCGGTATACGCGATCAGCGCCATATCGTTCGGATCGATCTGTGCTGTATCCGGTTCACTTCCGCTGCTCCTGAGGAAATCCTGCCATGCAATACCACACCTGTTGATGCGCCTGTTTTTCAATGTAAGCGCCGCTTTTGTGAATGCGGGCATAGAAGCTTCTATCGGAACATTTATGATTTTTTCAACTTTCGTGTCCCTGGCTGCCTCCATGATCTGCTCATATGCAAGACTGACAGTGAACACGATACGACTGCTTGTGTTTGCCAGTTGTTCATGCAGATCCGATACTGGTGATGTCAGTCCTATCAGGTTACTGACTGCTCCAAGTTTGTTTATGGCGTAAAAAAGGTAAATGAATTCCGGTGTGTTCAGCGGACAGACACTGACGATATCCCCCTGCTTCACACCTGTAGCACCAAGAGATCGGGCCACAGAGTTTATATGATCAAACAGTTCTTTGTAGGTTATTCTCCTGCCAAAATAATTCAGCGCTGTATTGTTTGATTGATGGCGATTGCATTTCTGGAGGAATTCCCACATGCTGCACTCCGGATCCTCTGCTGCCGGGATATCTTTGGAATAGTATTTCCGCCACGGCTTATCGATCGAAGGACAGCCTGTCAGTTTCTTCTCCTCTGTCATTTTCATCTCTCCGGTTCAGGTTTTGTATCTTTCTTTCTCTTCCATGGCTCGATAGTCGATTTTTCCTCTCGTAGTCCGGGGAAGATCCGCCAGGAATTCGATCGCTTCCGGAATCATATATCCTGGAAGGCTCTTTCTACATACTTCAAGGATCTCATTTTTCACAGTGTTTTTGTCTTTTCCGGCTTTCAGCACAATATACGCTTTCGGATAGTTGATGCGCACCGGATCAGAAACACCCACCACACAGCACAGTTCGACCGCAGGATGGGTATACAGCACTTTTTCTATGCGGTCCGGAAACATTTTGGTTACCTGCTGATCTTCACCCTTCGTCATGATGATGCGCTTGATCCGCCCGGTGACGTACAATACACCATTTTCGTCCAGATAGCCCAGATCCCCAGTGTGAAGCCACCGCTGTCCGTCGGTGTGAATTTTGACAATTTCATCTGTTGCCTGCTGATTTCCATAATACCCCAGCATCACAGTAGGGCCTGAAAAGCAGATTTCCCCTTCCTGATGATAGGAAAGTTCTCTGGTTGTATGAATTTCTGTGATCTTACATGACATTTTTGGCAGAGGAACTCCGACACTGTTAATGATATTGTGCCCGCTTGGAGTAAGTGTTGCAGCAGAAACCAGTTCTGTCATACCCAGTCCTTTTGCAAGTACATTTGGAACGCGATAATAATGCAGCAGCCTGTTTACCGCTTCTTCCTTACGCAAATCCATCGCTTCTCCGCCATATATCGGATACTTTAAGAAAGAAAAATCTATCGAATGATCTGATTTATTGTCATCCAGCAGCGCTTCCCAATAAAGTGGTATGGAGCTAATGTAATTCGGACGATATTTTTTTATGTAATCAAACAGTTTTGAGGACTTGTAGTTCGGTATAAGAATCGTTGTATTTCCAAGAGCCAAAGGCTCCAACATAGCATTGACAAGGCTATAATTCACAAAAGGAGGCAAAACAGCTAACTGCCGCCCCTGTCTTGTTACAGAAAGCACATGGCTTATCTGAACGATCATTGCATTGATATTTCTATCCGTACACATGACCCCTTTGGGCTCGCCGGTGGTACCGCCGGTGTGGGAAATGATCGCCAGTTCATTGCCTTTCCTCTTCACGGCATTGACAGCAGTATCTCCTCCCTCACGTATAAAGGCTTTCCAGCTTTGAAATACCCTTCCGTCAAGATGTAGCACATCGGCCTTCAGACGATAGGCAAGCTTCAGCGGTATTGGAAGAGAATCCGCAGGCGAAACCACGATCACCTTTTTTACAGAACTTTTTCCGATATCATCCGCAATAACGGCATAGGCTTCGCTAAAGATTACCGCGATCCGGCTCTGCACCTCGTTGAAATAGAACAACGTTTCCTCTTTGCCAGCCAGCGGGTGGATCATATTGGCGACCGCCCCGATCCTGTTCAGGGCATAGACGCAGTAAAGCGCTTCCGGAATGCTCGGCAGTGCTACCGTTACGACCTCTTTTGCCTTTACACCGGCCTTCAGAAAGGCAGCTGCTGTCTTATCTATATTCTCGAACAGTTCCCTGTAGCTGATCTTTCGCCCGAGATAATTGATCGCAATATCGGATGGGTAGTCTTTATTGTTCTTGTACAGATATTCGTATACCGTACACTCAGGTAAAGGCGCATTGATCGTTTCCCCGGAATAGTATTTCAGCCAGGGCTTATCGATCGAAGGACAGCCTGTCAGTTTCTTTTCCTCTGTCATTCTTACAGCTCTCCCGTTCAGATATTGTCCATGTCTGTATCCACCCGCACCAACAGATTCATGGGCACATAACCCATCTGATCCCGGAAAAACACCTTCCCCCAGATGCCGGAACTGCTGTGAAGGCCGCGATAGCCCGGGGCAGACAGCACATAGATCAACCGGCCGTTGGGTATTGTGCCCAGCTCCTCAGCCCCATCATAGGTTGACTGAGGCCGGTCGTTCAGATTAACGCAGTTGTCCATCCAGTTGGCCACCACATACCAGCCCGCATTCCCGCTGCCATGCGGCAAGCGCGATGCTGCCTGTGCCAGAGCATCCCGGACAGAAAGCATTTCGCTGGCGATCAGCTGCTGCTGTGCAGCAGCCTCCCCGGAATCGACGCCGTCTCTTTCCACACCCATTGTCCGGATGAAGGCGGGATAATCCCTTTCCGGCAGGCTGGGGGCAGTGTCACGGGCAGCCTGCCACAAAATCCTGGGATCGCAGAAATTGCATGAGCGCAGCACGGTCAGCACCGGAGAGGAAAGCATCTGGTCTCCGTACGCTGCATGCAGTCCAAGCATGGCAAAGCGGAAAACAGCCTGTAAATAATGCCCCATGACAGGCAGCTCATCCTTCTCCGCCGCACCAGGCCGCAGGGACACAAAGAAAGGATACAGGGCATCAAACTCCAGATCATCCCCTGCTGCATGGAGCTGATCCTCCAGACAGGCAATGGCGCCGTGCAACACATCCGCATGGATACTGCGATTCAGCACCGACGCTGTCCATAACGTGATATACAGGAGCTTTTCGGGACTGAGCTGTTCCTCAAGCAGACACTGCAGTTTCAGCGGCAGAGAGCGCGGAACCGTGCGGTTCATCAGGTTGCTCAGGGCCCTCGGGCGTTTCGCTCCGTTGTAAAACCAGGGTTTGACGGCCGGTTCCGGAATGGCCGCCGTCAAGAAGCCCAACCAGAAATCCGCCTGTGTAAAGTGTGCCTCCCGTTTGAGAAACGGCAGTGGCGCAGCGGGATTTTCTACTCCAAGAGTCAACAAACGGTAAAGCCGGCGGAGAGTTAGAAGCTGTTCCGACATCTCCAGGTCTCCTTTCCGCTCACATGTTTTTTATCATACCAGATCTTGCCAGGCAGCGCTTGCGACTGTCCCCGTATATTCTGCGATTTTTTGTTTTTTCTTTACAGCGGCAAGTTCACTGAGAAAAAAAGCGCAAAAAAAGCACTATCAGTAAACGTGCTAATTTCATCAAAACTTGGAATTTTCCAGATGAATATGCCGGAATGTGCCTATTTCAAGCCGCTTCCCGGCATACACTGTCATATTTTTCATGTGAATGAGCTACCATTTCATAAGTACATGCTGAACGTACTCCGGATATCCGGAGATATCACGATGCCCGACTGGTTGATACTTTGACCGTCAGACAGAGCCGCCTGGTTTTTCTGTGCCTGAAAACCTGCTATGTCCTTTCTCCCGGCGTTCATCTTCTGAAAACCTCCACATTCGTACGCCTGCACAACGGTTTCGGCTGTCTTCACAACAGCAACGAGACCTTCCGCTGGTACGGTCCGGAAGCCTGGCGCACCCGGGACAATGTCTGGACGGACGATTACCGCCTGAAACCAACCAGAATCCACTCCGCCGTGGAACTGGAACAGGTGATCCAGGATTCCTGAAGCCGCATCATACAGAGGAAGCCTGCCGCAGGCTTTCTGTCCGCAGCAGGCTTCCTCTGTTTCCAGTACCTTCCTGACGTCTGAATCCCGGTGCCGTCATGCCTGAATGGTCAGGTATCTGACCGGCACTTCCCGGGTCAGCCACACCTGGTTTTCCGAGAGATAGAACGCATACCCGTCCCGGACCATGGCAGCCGCGTCCACCAGGAACAGGACAGGCTTTCCGTGGCGTCTTCCCACCTGTTCCGCCGTTGCCGCATCCCGGGAGAGATGGACATACAGCCGGGATTTCGGAAGAAGGCCTTCCCGGAGAATGGATTCCACATACTTTTCCCCGGTTCCGTGATACAGCGTATCCGGGGGCACGGCCTGCTTCAGTTCCACATCCACCGGAATGGAATGCCCCTGGTTTGCCCGGATTTTCTGATGATCCGGACTGAAGGAATAACGCTGCTTATTGTCCGTTCGGACAATCTCCTCCAGCATTTCCCGCGTCAGGGGCATGCGTCTGCTGACCCCGGCAATCAGTTCGTCCACCCGGGCCCAGCCGTGCCCGTCAAGCGTGATGCCGGCCGCCTCCGGCTTATGCCGCAGAACCAGCGCGATGAATTTGCTCGTCTGCTCAAGGCTCATGACAGATCCTCCCCTTTCCTGTTTCTTCAATGGGACAGACGCTTCATGCCGGGATTTGTTCCCGGGAAAGAAAAACGGCCTGCGACGCAGGCCTGAATATATTTATCCGTTTCTGTGGCCCCGGACCACCGCCCGGAACAGGAATGAACCCATGCCGAGGCCCAGGGCAATCATGGCAATGCTCACCATGGCTTCCACGCCCTGGCGCGCTCCGCCGGCTGTCTCAGATCTGGCCAGCAGCTCCATGCACCGGTACAGGCCGAGGCCGGGCACAAAGGAAACAATGGAGAGGGTCAGAAAAATCGTGGAGATCATTTTCATCTTCCGGGCACAGAACTGGCCCAGAATGGAACCAGCCAGGGAACCCAGGAATATGGACCCCGGCTCCGGAATCCCGAGCTGTGTCAGCACATAATACAGAAGAAACGCCGCCGCTCCCACCACGCTCGAAGGAATCCAGGATTTCTTCGGCGCGTTGAGCAGCATGGCGAACCCGAACGTGCCCGCAAAGCTGGACAGAAGAACCATCGGTATGCTCATAGTCCGCCTCCTGTCAGCAGTTCAAACAGCGATGAAGCCATGAGGGCCCCGCCCGCCACCAGGCCGGCGGTGAGCACAGCCGAGGAAAAATGCGACACGCCGGAAATATTGTCCCCGCGCATGGTGTCCTGCACCGCATTGGTCATGGCCAGTCCGGGAAGCAGCGGCATCAGCGCGCCGGCGATCACCGCCTCCAGGTTCACCGGACCCAGGGCATACCGGTACAGGTTCGGGAGCAGGGTGGCCAGGAAGGAGCCCAGAAGCATGGTGACCAGCGTCTGCATGTGCACGCGCTCCAGCAGCAGTGCCAGAGCCTGGTTCATGAACCCGACACAGGCCGCCAGCAGAAATTCCCGCACCCCGCCGCCGAACATCAGCGAAAACCCGGCAGCGCAGATGCCGGATCCCAGCACGGACATGAGCTTACGATGCCGCGGCGCCTCCTTGCGGATGCGCTCCAGCGCCTTCAGCGCGTGCCCGGCGTCAATTCTGCCCTGGACCAGTTCCCGGGAAATCTCATTGACCGCGTCCACCCGGCTCAGGTCCGTGCCCCCGCGGCGCACCCGTAGCACGCTGGACACACTTTCCTCCTCCCAGCAGAAGGAAATGAACAGTCCGCTGGGCACCGCAAACCCTTCCACATCCTCCAGGCCCAGTGCCTGGCCCATGAGGCTTACGGTCTCCTCTGCCCGGAAGGTTTCCCCGCCGTTCTCCATGATAATACGTCCGGCCAGCTGGAGAATCTCCATATACATATGCCCGTTCTGCATAAGGCCTCTTCTTCCTGCATTCAGAAAGAAAGCCGCCGGCGAAACCGGCGGCTCTTTCCGTTTCTGATTTATGCCCAGGGATTCTCAGTGGGATAGGGCAGGCTCTTGGGCTGATTGTAGGCGATATCCTGCACACCCAGATACTTGAAGACCTCGAAGAGGTACTTGGCGCAGTGGGCGAACGCCACCGCACCGTGATGCGGATAGCGCTTCTGGATCAGCACGTGACGATAGAAGCGGCCCATCTCCGGAATGTCGAACACGGCAATGCCGCCGAAGGAGCGGGTGGCCACGGGCAGGATCTTGCCTTCCGCGATATAGGAGCGGAGCTGGCCTTCGCTGTCGCACTGCAGACGATAGAAGGTGATGTCGCCGGCAGCGATGTCGCCTTCCAGGGTGCCGCGGGTGAAGTCAGGCTCGCTTCCTTCGGGCTCAAGCAGACGGTGCTGGATCAGCTGATACTTCACAGCACGGTCGGAGCACATCTTGCACTCAGGGGTGTTGCCGCAGTGGAAGCCCATGAAGGTGTCGGTGATGTCCGCTTCGAACTTGCCGCGGATATCCTCGTCATAGATGTACTGAGGCACGGAGTTGTTGATGTCCAGCAGGGTCACGGCGTCAGCGGTGACGCAGGTGCCGATGTATTCGCTCAGTGCGCCGTAGATGTCCACTTCGCAGGCCACCGGAATGCCGCGGGAAGCCAGACGGCTGTTCACATAGCAGGGCTCAAAGCCGAACTGGGAGGGGAAAGCGGGCCAGCACTTGTTGGCAAAGGCCACATACTGACGGGCACCCTTGTGGTTCTCGGCCCAGTCCAGCAGGGTCAGTTCAAACTGTGCCATTCTGGGCAGCAGATCGCCATAGTAGCGGCCTTCGCCCATTTCTGCGGCCATTTCCTTGCAGACGCCGTCGATTCTCGGATCGCCTTCATGCTCCTTGTAGCTGACCAGCAGATCCAGTTCGCTGTTCTCTTCGATTTCCACGCCCAGCTCATACAGGCCCTTGATGGGAGCGTTGCAGGCGAAGAAGTCCTGGGGACGGGGTCCGAAGGTGATAATCTTCAGGCCCTTGAGGCCCAGAATGGTGCGGGCGATCGGGATGAACTCGCAGATCTTGTCGGTGAGCTCAGAAGCGGTGCCCACGGGATATTCCGGAATATAGCCCTTCAGATGACGCATGCCCAGGTTGTAGGAGCAGTTCAGCATGCCGCAGTAAGCATCGCCGCGGCCGTTGATCATGTCGCCGTCGCCCTCGGCAGCCGCCACGAACATGACAGGGCCGTCGAAATACTTGGCAATGAGGGTCTCAGGGGTTTCGGGTCCGAAGTTGCCCAGGAACACGACTGCGGCATTGCACTCATTCGCCTTGAGCTCTTCCACTGCGCACAGCATGTCCTTTTCGTTTTCCACGGTCTTTTTGATTTCCACAACAGGCAGCTTCTTTTCAGCGCACTGGGCAGCGATGGCGGCACGGCGCTTTTCACTGAGCTGGATCGGGAAACAGTCACGGGAAACTGCCACCAGACCCAGTTTGACAACAGGGATGTTCATCATAATGCGTTCCTCCTGCAATGTAGTTCAAGGTATATGGGAAGTGTAGCACGTAGCCCTTTAATCGTCAATTCTCGCCTCGTGCGAAACCAGGGGTGTCAGCCGCCCAGCGCAGCGGTGCGGTTGGGGCTCGAGCGGCCTTCCAGGTTCGGGAACCTGTGCTCCAGCGCAGCCAGGGCGATCTCCACGTCCTCGTGCACTTCCTCCACGGTATGCGCACCTACGGTGACCATGTCCTGCTCCCTCAGCGTGGCAAAGGAGAAGGTAATGCCCACATAGGGCGTCACGCGGCCGGCGGCCATGGGCTTGATGCTCATGACAGGCTTTTTCGCCTTCTCAATGATCGCCCGGACACCCTCGATCTCCACCTGCATCAGGAAGCCCGCGCAGTTGTAGATCTGGATATAGGTCTGCACATCATACTCATTCCGGTCGGAATAGACGATGAGCTCCGGCATATGCGCCGACAGGCCCGGGATCATCCCGTGCTGGCGGATCATGTCCAGGTAGTCCGGAAGCCGGTCCATGGTGCCCTTGTGCTTGTTGACCAGCTGCTCGGCAGAGCTGTGATGGATCAGGCAGATCTCACTCCCCCGCTGTGCGCAGTCGCGGATCACCTGCTCCGCCTCGGCGCGGTCGGCCGCGGAATCGCCCACATTGATGATGGGCGTATCGATCTTGATCACATGCTTTCCCGTGGCGTCTTCAGCCATGCGGATGCCGTCCAGCAGGGCATCCTTGCCGCCGAACGGGGCCATCATGGCATCAATGTCATAGGCGAGATAGGCTTTCACAATCTCCGCAAAGGATTCCGGTGTCTGAAACCGGTTCTGGATCATGCGGTCCTGGGACACGGACCGGTGGCTCCAGCCCAGGAGCCAGTTGGTGCCCATAATGAGTCTTGGCAGTGACAGATTCTCCACCTTGGTTCTTGGAAACGACATGCAAATCCCCCTTCCGCGCATCCCGACGGTTCTGTGCCGCCGGCGCGCCCGCAGATGCTCAGGCAGCCGAATCATGGACCCGTGTTCCCAGGTGCCCATGCCTTCCGTTTTCTGCCGTTTTTTCTTAATGAAAGACTTTTCTCCGTGCGCCCGCCCGATTCCTGCCGCGCGGCGCATGTCCCGCGCAGTCCGCCGGCCGTTTCAGTATCTGGGCACAAAAAACAAATACCGCCGCAGCATGCAGCAGTATTCGAAGTATATTCGTAACAATTCAGACCCCATTAAGGCAGAACAATCTCAGCATTACCTGATTTCATAAT
The DNA here is from genome assembly GCA_946534895.1 of uncultured Clostridia bacterium. Lineage (GTDB taxonomy): Bacteria > Bacillota > Clostridia > Christensenellales > Aristaeellaceae > UBA2943. The sequence goes on along the minus strand of CAMNDE010000058.1, from coordinate 220 downwards.
AGTTTGTCCTCCTGTAAAAGATAAATTTTCGAAGGCACCGTTGGGCTCACATACATTGTACCCATATTGCAAGAGTAAATTCCAACGGATGTAAACTGGAAGTTCCTGAAAGAGAAAGTTCCAGCGCCGCCTGCCTGCACTGGAACTTAACTTTACATTTCAGCTAGCGTTTTTTCCGATATGCAGTTTGTTAGATAGACATATCATGATATAATTTGCA
>CAMNDE010000057.1:0-23525 GCA_946534895.1 uncultured Clostridia bacterium | reverse complement strand
GAGGCCATCCGTCAGGTGGGCCTGGAGGTGGGACGGGAGAATGCCCTGTATGTGCATGTGACGCTGGTGCCGTACCTCAGGGCCAGCGGGGAGCACAAGTCCAAGCCCACGCAGCACAGCGTGAAGGAACTGCAGGGCATGGGCATCAGCCCGAACATCATTGTGCTCCGGGTAGATGAGAAGATCGAGGATGAGACCATATTCGCGAAGATTGCGCATTTCTGCAATGTGAAGCCGGACTGCGTGATTGAGAACCGGACGCTTCCGGTGCTGTATGAGGCACCGCTGATGCTGGAGGAAGCGAACCTTTCCGGCATTGTCTGCCGGGAGCTGGGCATTGACGCGCCGCAGGCCGATCTCAGCGCCTGGCGGGAGATGGTGGAGCGCATCCGGCACCAGAACCAGAGCGTGACGATCGGCCTGGTGGGCAAGTATGTGCAGCTGCACGATGCGTATCTGTCGGTGGCGGAAGCCCTACGCCATGCGGGCTATGCACTGGATGCGCGGATTGATATCCGCTGGATTGACTCGGAAACACTGACGGAAGACAACTGCGGGCAGATATTTGCCGGGCTTGACGCGCTGATTGTGCCCGGCGGGTTCGGAAGCCGGGGCATTGAGGGCATGATCCTGACAGCGCAGTATGCGCGGACGCATCATGTTCCCTATTTCGGCATCTGCCTGGGCATGCAGATCGCGGTGATCGAGTTTGCACGGCATGCGGCGGGGCTGGAGCATGCCAATTCCCGGGAGTTTGACGAGCACGCGCCTGACCGGGTCATCGATTTCATGCCGGGCCAGAACGATGAAATCGACAAGGGCGGAACGCTGCGGCTGGGCAAGTATCCCTGTGAGCTCAGGGCAGGCACAGTGATCGCGCGCTGCTACGGGACGCTGGAGATCAGCGAGCGCCACCGCCACCGGTATGAGTTTGCCAATGCCTACCGGAAAACGCTGGAGAAGGCGGGACTTGTGCTGTCGGGACTTTCACCGGACGGAAGCCTTGTGGAGACGGTGGAGATTCCCGGGGAGGCATTCTTTGTGGGCGTTCAGTTCCATCCCGAATTCAAGAGCCGTCCCAACCGTCCGCATCCCCTGTTTGTGGGCTTTGTGCAGGCGGCACTGGAACATGGCTGCGTGGGAAAAGAGGCATGAAAAGACGGAGACAGCGGGCAGTGCCTGCTGTTTTCAGATGCTGTCAGAATCTTCACGGAGCGCGGAAATCAGACTGCCCACTTGCGGGCACTGCGCATCCGTGATAGGGTATGGGCATGCTGCATAAGGGAGGGCCGATATGAAACGGCTGTCTGAGCGAGTGTATACCTTTACGGATTCTGTCATCCGGCGGATGACCAGGATCAGCAACCAGTATGGAGCCATTAACCTGTCCCAGGGATTCCCGGACACGAACCCGCCGGAGCCGGTCATGGAGGCCCTGGCCCGGGTGGCCTGGGAAGGCCCGCATCAGTATTCCATCACCTTCGGCGCGAAGAACCTGAGGGAAAAGCTGGCGGAGCGGTTCCTGAAAACCGCGGGCCTGAGCGTGGATCCGGAAACGCAGATCATTGTCACCTGCGGCGGCACGGAAGCCATGATGTGCGCCATGATGACCCTGTGCAATCCGGGCGATAAAATGCTGGTGTTTTCCCCGTTCTATGAGAACTACGGCGCGGATGCCATCCTGTCCGGCGCGGAGCCGCTGTATGTGCCGCTGGTGCCGCCGGACTTCGGGTTCGATCCGGATGTGATTGAACAGGGCTTCCGTGACGGCGCGAAGGGCATCATCATCTGCAATCCTTCCAACCCCTGCGGCAAGGTATTTACCCTGGAGGAGCTGGAAGTCATTGCGGAGATCGTGAAGCGCTGTGACGGGTATGTGATCACGGATGAGGTGTATGAATACATGGTCTACGCGCCGAGCGTGCATACGTCCATGGCGTCCCTGCCGGGCATGGCGGAGCGCACCATCACCTGCTCCAGCCTTTCCAAGACCTTTTCCATTACCGGCTGGCGGCTCGGATATATGATCGGGCCGGCGGAAGTAATGGAGCACGCAAAAAAGGTCCACGATTTCCTGACTGTGGGAGCGCCGGCACCGCTGCAGGAAGCGGCCGTGGCCGGGTTGAGCCTCGGGGAGGAGTATTATCGGGACCTGAACAGGACATATACGCGCAAGCGCGATGATTTTCTGGAAGGCCTGGACCGGATCGGCCTCAGGCACAATGTGCCCCAGGGCACGTACTTCGTGATGGTGGATATCTCGGAGTTCCTGGAAACGGATTTCTTCCGGGGCTGGACAGACCTGCAGTTCTGCGAGTGGATGATCCGGGAGATCGGCGTGGCCGCCGTGCCGGGGTCCAGCTTCTTCCGGGAGGACGTGAATCATCTGATCCGCCTGCACTTTGCCCGGGAAAAGGATGTGCTGGATGAGGCCATACGGCGCATGGCACGGCTTCAGGAATGGAAGGCGTGATCAGGCGAGCAGGTCCAGAAGATAGAGGCTCTCCTGCGGCGTGAATCCCCTGCCGATGGCGCGGAATTCGCCCGGAGATGCCTGACGCACGGGCTGCGGAGGCGCGTCGCGGTACAGCTCACGGAATACCTCCGGGCTGCAGCCGTAAACTTCCTGAAACCCGGTGCGCATGTATTTCAGGGCGGAAAACCCGCTCTTCAGGCTGATGTCCGAGAGCGTGTCGCGGGTGCTGAGCAGGAGCATGGCCGCCCTGCGGCAGCGGATGCGCATCAGACAGGTCTGGAAGGACATGCCCAGCTGCTGGGTGAAAAGATGCGACAGATAGGTGAGGGAGAGCCCCTCCTGCCGGGCCAGGTCGGACAGCAGAAGCTTTTCATGGGCGTGGTCCGTGATGTAATCGGTGAGGCGCTGAATCCTGCCGGACAGGATGCTGCGGTTCTGCAGCTCCTCCTCGGAGAGCGTTTCATAGGGCACATGGCTGAGCAGAAGTGACATCATATGGTTGATGCCCGCTGCGCAGACGAGCGGATACATGACATCCCGGCGGTAATAGGACCTGGCGCAGATGATCATGTCGCTGCGCAGGCTCTGATAGATCTCCGGGCCCAGCAGTTCCCGGGAAAGGCATATGCCGGACAGCCGGACCCGGTCCATCTGCGGAAAGTAGGCCTGGAAAAAGGCAGGCGGGAACTGGACATGCAGGGACAGGTAGGGCCTGTGCGGGCTGCCCGACAGGATCTCATGCCCGACGCCGGGGTTCAGGTACCAGAACTGGCCCGGCTGAATCAGGGTTTCCTTTCCCGCTTCCACAATATGCATGTCACCCTGGAAGCACAGGCCGAATTCGATCTCATGATGCATGTGCGGAGTGACATAGGTCAGACGGCTCATGGAAAACTTGAAATTGGTGCCGCTGTACTCGATCAGTTCATAGGCGTTTGCCATATCATCCCTCCCATAAAGCACATGGTACCAGATGACCGCAAACTTGTCACGTGACAAACGAAACATAGTTCTTTGAGATTGTCTGTTTCTATGGTATAGTTCCACCCGGTCCGGAACTAAAGGAGTGCGGGAGACCGCAAACTGATTCCCGGCGATGGGAGGTTGGAACATGAACTATGCATACGTGATTGCCGAGGATGTCAATGCCCCGGAACTGCGGCTGGACCTCAGGGACAGCTGGGCCAGACGGATAAAGACCGGCAAGTCCGACAGGAAGCGGATCAGCCGTGAGGAAAAACAGGCGCAGAAGCTGGAAGTGATCTGGCAGGAAATGGAAGAAGGCCGTCATGACTGGCGTCTGATGCCGAGAAGCACGCCCAATCCGGCATAAGCATCACCGTCCCTGCGGGGACGGTTTTTCTTATACCTGCATGGATGGATGACAGGACGTAGCAGAACTGTTACAATTCAGAAGGATGAAAGCCGGGCAAGCCGGCGTTTATTCTGTGAACAGCCTGCGGCTGTAATGGATGGAGGTGTATCTATGAAACGTTTTACCTGCCTCGTGCTTATGACAGTGCTTCTTTTGACAGGCCTTGCCTGCGGTGAAGGAATCTATACAGAAAGGGCGGAAGCCGGGATTGAGGCGGACCGTCTGCTGGAAAAGAACTATGGGATTGTTCAGGAAATGCTGACCTACTTCACGCGGCATACGGAAAAGACCGATCAGGGATATGTGGTGACCTACAGCGGGTCGGAAGCCTTCTATGATGTGCTGGGCACCTATACGGTGCGGCCCGGCGGCAATCCTGAGGTGGAGTGGAGCCTGGACGGCAGGGACACATCCGGCATGTTTGACGCGGAAGTCTGGGGCCGGGAACAGCTGGAGGAAATGGTCCGGCAGACGTCACAGACCCGGAGCATTTCGGAGTTCTGGACCAGGGCCATGGAAATCACCACGCAGCATGGCGCGGAGGTGAAGGATGTAAAGTCCGCGGATATCGACATGGAGGACGCGGAATACATCGAGGAAGCGATTCCGGAGGATGTGCTGGCGGTCATGAAGCAGGCGGTCCGGGAACAGTACGGCCTGAGCGAGGACCAGCTTGCCCGGATGAGCGTCACCATGGCCTATGAAAACGACCGTGAGATTCTCGGGTATCTCTGGCTGGCCCAGGACGAGGAAGTCTGGACGGAAAAGGACGGACAGTATACCGTGGCCGTGCTCAAGGACGGCAATCTGGTGGATTATATGGAATATGACGCCGCGCTGTCCGGAAACGGCTGAGTCTGTGGTATACTCGTACCGGAGGCGATGACATGCGGCATTTACCGGAACAGGATATCCGCGATCTGGGGGACATTTCCTTTGACAGCGCCCTGGCGGCGGCCCAGGTACCGTGCCAGGAGTATGACGTGAACCAGTGGCTGTTTGTGCCGAACCATTACACGGAATACCGGTATCTGCTGGGCACAAGGGGGAAGCGGCCTCTGGTGTGCGTGGGCATCAATCCGTCCACGGCCCGGCCGAACCAGCTGGACCCCACGCTGAAGAGCGTGGAGCGGATTGCGCTGGGCAACGGGTATGACTCGTTTCTCATGTTCAATGTCTACGCGCAGCGCGCCACGGACCCGGATGACATGGAGCAGACGCTCAATGAGGAACTGCACCGGGAGAACATGAAAGCCTTTGCCTATGCCGTGAGCCAGTCGGACAGCGTATGGGCGGCCTGGGGAACCGTCATTGAGAAGCGGGCGTACCTGAAAAGGTGCGTGGAGGACATGATCCGCATCGGTGTCGAGCACGGCGCGCGCTGGTACAGCTGCGGCAGATGCTCCAAAAAGGGACATCCCCACCACCCCCTGTACCTGAGAAGCGATGAAAAACTGAATCCGTTTGATGTGGAAGGCTATCTGAGCCTGCTCGCATGAAGAAAAGGACTGCCGCGGGGCAGTCCTTTTCTCATGCAGGGAAGTTATGCGGGCTGACTGGTTTTCAGCGAGCGGTACACCGTGAAGAGCATGGTCAGGAAGCAGGCGAGGCCGCCTACCGCGTTGGAGATGGGTTCGGCCAGGAAGACACCGGAGACGCCGAGCCCGAGCCGGGGCAGGAGCAGGGTCAGCGGTGTCACGATGACGGCCTTGCGCAGAAGCGAAAAGAACACCGCGTGCCGGGCGTCGCCCAGGGACTGGAATACGGACTGGCCGGAGAACTGGAAGGCCTGGAAGAAGAAGCCGAAGAAGTAGAGCTTCAGGGCATCCGGACCGGCCAGGAGCATCTGCGGGTCCGAGGAGAAGATGGACACGAAAAAGCGGGGAAAAATGAGCACCAGAAGCCAGGTGACCAGGGTATAGCTCACGGCGGACACGGTCATGAACCGGATGCCGGTGCGGACGCGCTCGTATTTTCTGGCGCCGTAGTTATAGCCGAGAATGGGCTGGGCGCCGCTGGTGATGCCCGAGACCGGGAGACAGAGCACATCACGCACGGAATTGATCACCGTCATGATGCCCACGTACAGGTCGCCGCCCCAGGTCTGCAGCGTGGCGTTGCAGGCGATCTGGACCAGGGAGTTGGTGGCCTTCATGATGAATCCCACCACGCCAAGGGACAGGATTTCCTTGATCAGCTTTTTCTGAAGCAGCATGTCGGCGCGCCTGAGGGGAATCAGGGTCCTGCTGCCGAAAAAGAAGCGGAGCACCCAGAAACAGGAGAGCGCCTGACTGATAATGGTGGCCAGCGCGGCGCCTTGAACACCCATGTGGAAGACAAAGATAAACAGGGGATCCAGGATCAGGTTCATGACCGCGCCGATCATGGTGGTGAGCATGCCGATGCGCGGATAGCCCTGGGCGTTGATGAATCCGTTCATGCCCGTGGCCAGCATGGAAAACGGCGTGCCGATGAGATAGATGGAAAGATAGGCGTCGGCAAAGGGATAGGAAGCGTCGCTGGCTCCGAACAGGTAGAGCGTGGGACGCTTGAAGAGATAGCAGAGCGTGGTGAGCACCAGCGAGGAGGCCAGAAGCAGGAAAAACACATTTCCCTGGATCTTCCCGGCGCGCTCCTCACGGTGTTCGCCGCGCGCAATGGCAAACAGCGGGGCGCCGCCGGTGCCGAAGAGGCTGGTGAAGGCACCGATCAGGGAAACAATGGGAAAGACCAGCCCGATGCCGGTGAGCGCCATGCTGTCGGCCTCAGGCAGATGTCCCATGTAGACCCGGTCCACAATGTTGTATAGAAGCTGTACAATCTCGGCAATGGTGAGCGGCAGTGCCTGGGCGAGAATCTGGCGCCAGACGCTCCCCTGAGAAAAATCATGCTGATCCATGGCAAAGTCCTTCCTGCCCGCGGGGCATAGGCAAGCATACAGGAAAAAACGGAAAGTACAAGAGCGGAAACGAAAAAGAAACCATGGAAACAGCCTGTTGACCGGCGCGGGATTCTTGCTAGAATACAGGGGAATTTCAGGAATGACACAGACAGGAGCAGCGTATGGCATACGATATTACAAGTCCGCTGGTGATCGGGATTTCCTCCCGGGCATTGTTTGATCTGGAAGCGGAAAACCGGATTTATGAGGAAGAAGGCCTGGAGGCGTATATTGCCTATCAGCGGGAGCACGAGAATGACATTCTGGAGCCGGGAACGGCGTTCCAGCTGGTGAAGGCGTTGCTGAGCCTGAACCGGAACAAGCGGGAAGTGGAAGTGATTGTCATGTCCCGCAACAGTCCGGACACGAGCCTGCGGATCTTCAATTCACTGAAAGCCTGGCAGCTGGATATCACAAGGGCTGTGCTCACCGGAGGCGCACCGCTGGCCCCGTATCTCCGGGCACTGAAGACGGACCTGTTCCTCTCGGCCAAGGCGGAGGATGTGAAGGATGCCGTGGACCATGGCGTGGCCGCGGGCCAGATCATTACAGGCCCCGCGCATCCGGGCGTGCGGATGGATCAGATCCGGATTGCCTTTGACGGGGATGCCGTGCTGTTTTCCGCGGACGCGGAGCGGGTTTTCAAGCAGAAGGGCATTGATGAATTCCTGGTGAGCGAGGAAAGAAACGCCAATATTCCGCTGCCGGAAGGTCCTTTTGCCAATTTTCTGAGGACCATTGCGAGAATCCAGGAGGAATACCGGGGAAAGGAAGAAAGCCCGATCCGCACAGCCCTGGTGACCTCGCGCAATGCGCCGGCCCATGAGCGGCCCATCCGTACGCTGCGGCAGTGGAATGTGCGGATTGATGAGGCGTTCTTCCTGGGCGGCATTGACAAGAAGGATGTGCTGGAAGCATTCGGACCGCATATTTTCTTCGATGATCAGGAAGTGCATACCGCTTCCGCTTCCTCCGTGGTGGCCGCGGCCCGAGTGCCCTACCGCCAGGGGGACGATCCGCTGGAAGAAAAGTAATCCGCGGACTGCGGAAAAAAATGAACCCCTGACCGGCGTGTGCATATCTGCCGGTCAGGGGTTTCACTGTCTGGGGCAGTCAGGTTCAGTCCAGCAGGGCGTCCGCCTCGAGAATGCCCATGGCGAAGATCTCAAGGGCCTTGCGGTAGTTGGGCAGATACAGGCCTTCATCCGCCTGGTGCGCGCCGCCGTGTCCGGGCTCGAACATGGATTCATCACGCTTCATGCCGCCCAGTCCGAAGCCGATGGCGTTGGGCAATTTACGGGCATAGGTGCCGCCGCCCATGACATAGGGGGATTTCTCCTCGCCGGTGATCTCGTTGTAGACCTGGGTCATGCGGTCCACCAGCGGGGATTCCCGGGGATAGTAATGCGCTGCGCTGTTGTGCACCTGCTCGGAGTGGCAGTGATGCGCCATGGCGCTGGCCTGGACCTTTTCCGCGATGTCCTCGCCCTTGCGGGAAATGCTGTAGCGGATGTTCAGGTGCAGATGCACCCGGCCCTGCGCATCCAGGGAGCACATGGTGCCCGTGCAGGTGGTGGGTCCGCTGACTTCATCCTCGCCCTGGGCGTTCAGGGCGGTGCCGAGGAAATCATCATTGACCGTGCGCAGGAAATGCATGACCTTCGCTTCCGGCTCTGTCAGGAGCGGCGAGGATTCGGCCAGGAGCATCATTTCACGGATGGCGTTGACGCCGCCTTCGGGAGACGCGCTGTGACGGGGAATGCCGCGGCCGGTAAAGCGCATGTTTCCGTCTTCCTCACAGGAGGAGGCCCACTGGGCATCGGAAGCGGGACAGGTGCCGCGCAGCAGCATCCGGGCCTGATCCGGCACAATGTTGCTGGCCATGCCGCCGGAAAGCTCCAGCACGGAGGGCATGGGTTCATCGCTTACCAGGTCCAGGGTCAGAATGCCCTTTTCGCCGTAGCACACGGGAAAGCCGCAGTCCGGGATAATGGTGAGGTCGGAAGGCTTATGGGTCTGCGCGAACCAGATCGCGTCGCTCATGCCCTTTTCCTCGTCGCAGCCGCAGAAGAGCCGCAGGCCGTGGCGGGTGGGAATATTCAGCTCCTCGAAGGCGCGCAGCAGGTACATGACGCCCACCAGCGGGCCCTTGTTGTCATCCGAGCCGCGGCCGATGAGGTAGTCATCCTTCATGAGCGGCTCGAAGGGTTTGGTGAATGTCCAGTCATTGCCCACCGGCACCACGTCCAGGTGTCCCCAGAACCCGATCTCGTGCTCCGAGGGACGCAGGGACATGCTGCCGCACCGGTTCTCATAGTTTTCCGTGGTGAAACCGTACTTTTCGCCCAGCCCAAGCGCGGTGTCCAGGGCCTTTTTGCAGTCCGGGCCGTAGGGCGTGTCCGGATCATCATAGCGTGCCACGGAAGGAATCCGCACCAGCGTTTTCAGGTCCTCAAGCAGCGCATCCCAGTGCGCGTCCAGCCAGGCAGACAGCTTCTGCCGGATTTCCCTATCCATAGAAATCACCTTCCTTATCCTTTTACAGCTCCGATCATGACGCCTTTTTCAAAGTATTTGGTGAGAAAGGGGTAGACCAGCATGATGGGAACGGTTGATATCACTATTGTACAATACTTGACAAGCTCGCTGGTGAAACTGACTTCCATCACGCTCAGCACATTGTCACCGGAGGAGATGGAATTGGAATTGGTGATGAGAATGCCGCGGAGCACGTACTGGAGCGTGTAGAGCTTGGTGTTGCGGATAAACACCATGGACGGAAACCATGAGTTCCAGTGGCCCACGGCATAATAGAGGCCGATGACGGCCAGCACCGGCTTGGACAGGGGCAGCACCACATGCCGCAGGATCTGGCCTTCGCTGGCACCGTCGATGATAGCGGCTTCCTCCAGTGCCGGCGGGAGGGAGGTAAAGAAGGAACGCATGATAATCACGTTGTAGGTGCTGACGAGATAGGGCACGAAGTCCGCCCAGCGCGTGTCATAGATGCCCATGTTCTTGACCACGAAGAACAGGGGGATCAGGCCGCCCTGGAAAAACATGGTGAAGATCATGAATTTCATCATGAGACTGCGCAGATAGAAATGACTCCTTGTGAGCACGAAGGCGGCGAACACGGTGAGCACCATGTTCAGCACCGTGCCGATGGCAAGGTTGATCATGGTATTGGCAAAGCCGGTGACGATATTGGGATTGCTCAGCGCCAGTTTGTAGCCGTCCAGTGTCGGCTTTCCGAGGAAGAAGGCCAGGGGACCGGTGTGCCCGAGGAGCAGCTTGGGATCGGAAATGGATGCCATGATCACGTAATAGAGCGGATACAGGGTGATGAAGATCAGGAAGATCATCAGAAGGACATTGATGACATCAAAGACTTTCTCCGCCGGGGAGTACATATCAATATGATTCCTGCCTTTTCTTGACATGTGCCATCCGCCTCCTCACCACAGACTGGCATCCGAGACCTTCCGTGAGAAGCGGTTGGCCAGGATGAGCAGCGTGAAATTGACTATGGAATTGAACAGGCCCACGGCTGTGGAGAAACTGTAGTCAAACTGAATCAGGCCGCGGCGGTAGACGTAGGTGGAAATGACATCGGCTGTTTCATAGGTCATCTGATTGTAGATCAGCACGATTTTTTCCCAGCCCAGCGTCATCATGTTGCCGATGCGCAGGATCAGAAGGATCACAATGGTGGGCATGATGCCCGGCAAAGTAACATGCCAGATGCGCTGAAAGCGGGACGCGCCGTCCATGTAGGCGGCTTCATACAGGGTCGGGTCAATGGCGGAAAGCGCGGCGACGAAGATAATGGAATCCCAGCCGGTTTCCTGCCAGACCTGCATGATGACATAGATGGGACGGAAATATCCCTTCACGCTGAGCAGATTGGTGAGCTCCACGCCGAAGAGGGCGTGCAGGACTGTGGTGATCATGCCGTCGGACTTCAGGAAGTCCACCACCAGACCGCAGATGACCATGGAGGAGATGAAATGCGGCATGTAGGTGACGCCCTGGGTGAGCTTCTTCAGGCGCGGCAGACGGAGCTCGTTGAGGAGCAGGGCCATCAGAATGGCAGCCGGAAAGGCAACGAGCAGCAGATAGAAGTTGATCAGAAGCGTATTGCGCATGACACGCAGGAAATAGGGGTCCGCCAGAAAATCCTGGAAATTCTTCAGCCCGACCCACTGACTGCGCGTGATGCCGCGGGATGGGACAAAGCGCTGGAAGGCAATGACCAGACCGTAAAGGGGTCCGTACTGAAAAATGGCATACCAGGCAATGACTGGCAGCGCCATGAGGTACAGCCCCGGGTAATCCCGCATATTCCGGCCCAGTTTCTGCCACCAGTGCCGTTTCTTTCCTGTTCTCTGCATGCGCTCATCTCCTTGTGAAAAAATACCGGGAGGAGGCTTGGTCCTCCTCCCGGATGGATGGAATCCGATTACTTGGCGCTGCGGGCCATATAGCGGTCATAGGCGGCCTGCTTGATTTCCACGGCGCGGTCGATGCCCAGAGCCTTGATCTGCTCCACAAAGGCGTCGAAGTTGTCCAGGGATTCTTCGCCGAAGATGAAGGCATAGATCTTTTCCTCGGCAAAGTTGTTCACGCGGCTGACGATATCGGCATACTCGCGGCTCTCATCAATGGTCATGGTGACCAGGGACGGGATCTTTTCGGTGTCGTCATTGCGGGTGACCCAGGCTTCCCAGTTGGCCAGCTGCTCAGGCAGGTAATACTGCTGACGCTCCATCATGTCATCATACTGCACCTGGAAGGTGTTGAGCGTGTAGAGCTGACGGGCAGTGGTGAAGTCATAGTTGGGATTGTTGTACATGAAGTCGGAGAAGGAACGCATGCCGTTTTCGTCCACGGTGAAGGTGGGATACTCCTCGTTGCCCAGACCCCAGGCGGTGAGCAGGCGGGTGGAATCAGCATGCAGGTAGTCCACGAAGCGGACAGCCAGTTCCGGGTTCTTGCAGGCAGTGGAGATCTGCCAGGAGTAGTTGTTCAGGGAGTAGACAATACGGGCCAGCTTCAGCTGATCTTCTGCAGCCTTGCGGGGGAAGAGAAGACCGAGCTGGGCGAAATCGGGATCAAAGGACTGACCGACGGCCAGGGCGGTGGTGGTCATGGAGTTGTGATACACGACCATGCCGGCGGTGCCGTTTTCGAACAGGGCCAGGGAGTCGTCCAGGGAACGGTTGACGCTGTCGCGGTCAATGAGGCCTTCGCTGGCCCAGCTGTTGAGCTGCGTGAGCAGTTCCTTGTAACCGGGCTGGATCATGGAGAAGGACACCTTGCCGTCGTTGACCTGGAAGTCGTTCCAGGTGACATCAAAGGCGCTGGCGATAAAGTTGCTGTTGTAGAAGCCTGCCTGGTTGAAAATGTTGGGCAGGGCGAGCGGAACGGCAATGCCGTTTTCCTTGAAGGTCCGCAGGACATTGGTGTATTCGTCCAGGGTCACAGGGGCTTCCAGGCCGTACTTCTTGAGAAGGTCGGCGCGGACCACGGGACCATAGTGGACTCTGGCGTTGACGTAGGGAGCCAGGAACATGGAGCCGAACTTGATGATGGCGCCGCCGTCGCCGTAGATGCCGGTCTTGATGTAGCCGGTACCTTCATCATATTCATCCACCATGGCCAGGAAGTTGGGGGCGTACTTGGCGATGAGGTCATCCACGTTCAGCAGGATGCCGTCATCCATGGCGCCTTCCACACCGCCGGGATAGGTGGTCTGGAACTTGTCGGTATAGAACAGGTCCGGATATTCGCCGCTGGCGATGGTGGTGTTGAAGAACGTGCCGTCATCATTCACCGGCGGATGCATGAATTTCAGCGTCAGGCCGGTTTCCTTTTCAATCTGCTTGACCACGGGATGGTCGGCGAGACTGGAGAAAACAGAAGCCTGTGAAGCGTTGAATTCGCAGTAGATAGTCAGGGTATCCCCGTTGGTGGTCAGAGGGAGCTCGGCGGTCTTGGGCGCCGGATCGGCCAATGCGGCACCAATGAACAAGCACAGAACCATCAGAATGCTTACAAAACGGGTAAAACGCAACATGCCTGTAACCTCCTTACATTTTGCACGCCGCAGCAGGACTGCGGGTGCTCCTTCAGTTGTAGAGCAAGTGTTTCAACCTGAATCAAGTATAGGCGGAACATGTCTGTGTTTCAGCAGAAAAACATGCCTGTATTGTGCAGAATCAATCTTTGCAGGGGTGAAACATGAGGAAAGGGCGGAAAACCTTATGGGTGAAAGAAAATAGTGCCTGCAGGCGGAAAAAGTCGCATATGGAGACGGAATAACATGGAAAATCCGGATAAAAACAGACAGCCTTTGCACAGCTGTCTCAGACTGCCGGAAATCACCAAAAGATCGATTTCGCGCCGCAATGATTGATTCTGCACATTTTCAAGACGAAACTGCCTTGAAGTGTCGCGAAGAACTGGTATGCTGTATGCAGCGAATGTCCATGACTGAACTACAAGGAGGCCGCGAGTATGTATATTCCCGCACCTGACCGCTATCAGAAGATGAGATACCGCCGCTGCGGCAACAGCGGAGTCATGCTGCCCATGATTTCCCTGGGCCTGTGGCATAACTTCGGCAACATCACCCCCTTCGGCGTGCAGCAGTCGCTACTGCGTACAGCCTTTGACTGCGGCATCACCCACTTTGATCTTGCCAACAACTACGGACCGCCCTACGGGGAAGCGGAAACCAATTTCGGCATACACATGGACCGCGACTGGCGTCCGCACCGGGATGAGCTGTTCATCTCCACCAAGGCCGGGTATGACATGTGGCAGGGACCCTATGGGGATCACGGAAGCCGCAAGTACCTGATCGCTTCCCTGGACCAGAGCCTGAAGCGCATGCATCTGGACTATGTGGACCTGTTCTATCATCACCGTCCGGATCCGGATACGCCTCTGGAGGAGACCATGGGCGCTCTGGACCAGATTGTGCGGTCCGGCAAGGCACTGTATGTGGGCATTTCCAATTACAAACCGGAGCAGGCAGCGCGCGCCATTGAGATTCTCAGGGAGATGGGAACGCCGTGCCTCATCGAGCAGCCCAGCTACTCCATGCTCAACCGCTGGATTGAAGACGGACTGACCCAGGTGCTCCGGGAAAAGAAGGTGGGCTGCATCTGCTTCGCGCCTCTGCAGAACGGCCTGCTCACCGGCAAGTATCTGGGCGGCATTCCCGCTGATTCCCGTGCGGCCAAAGATCCCCGTTACCTGCATGCCTCGGACATCACGGAAGAAAAGCTCCGCCGGATCGCCGCGCTCAATGTCATCGCCGAGAAGCGCGGACAGAAGCTGTCCCAGATGGCCCTGTCCTGGGTGCTCCGGGATGAAGTGGTGACCTCGGCCCTGATCGGCGCCAGCCGTCCGGAACAGATTCTGGAGAACGTGGAGGCCGTGAACCGCACGGACTTCACCGCCGAGGAACTCGCGGCGATTGAGGAAGCACTGAAGCTCTGAGATTCCGCCGGGGAGAGCAGGTATGGAAAACAGTATTTTTTACCGGTACTATGATCTGCCGGCAAATTTTCCTGTGGTCGGGCTCCTGGGCAATTCCTGGCACAGCGAACATATTGACGTGCCGCGGCAGCATTTTCACAACTGTCTGGAAATCGGGTATCTGTACGAGAGCCGGTGCACGGTGCTTTTCGGGGAACAGAAGTTCCGGGCGGAGGCACCGTGCCTGGTCCTGGCCCCGCCCAATGCGGCCCATATCACCAATCCGGACGCGGGTCAGCTCTGCGGATGGAAGTGGCTGTATGTAGATCCGGTGGGACTTCTGTCCCAGCTTCCGGTTCAGTCCCAGACGGAACTGAGCCTGTTTCAGTACCGCATTTCCGGGGAGGACTGCATTCTTCCGGGCGAAAAGTACCCGGCCATGTATGAACTGATCGGCATGGTGACGAGGGAGCTGGAAGCTTCCGGGCATGCGTATCAGGGGATTGTACGGGAGCTGCTCGGCGCCTTTTTCCTGATGCTGATGCGTGAAAAGCCCCAGGACCTGACGGTGCCGGTGAACAGCGAGCACAACCCCGGCATGCTCCAGCCCGCAATCAGCTATATCATGGCGCATTACATGGAAGAGCTGGACGTGGATGACCTGGCTAGCCGCTGTCATCTGTCCACCTCGCATTTCCGCAGGATGTTCAAGCGGATCTTCGGATGGGCTCCGCTGGACTACATCCAGGTGACGCGCATTCAGCGCGCCTGCACGCTATTGTTCAACGCGGACTATTCCGTGACGGAGATCGGCATCATGGTGGGGTACCCGACCCCGTCTTCCTTTGGCCGCATGTTCCGCCGCTTCTACGGCATCTCGCCCAACCAGTGGCGCAAGAAGATGCGTTCCGAGAACAGCGGCATGGTGACCAGCTATTTCCATTCCCTGCCCCCTGCAGCCAGTCAGTTCTTCCCCCATGAATATATGGAACAGCTGAAAACACTTGGGCCATTCAAAGAGGAAAAAGGAGGTTAACTACAATGATGAACCGAAAAGAGCGTGTCATGACGGTGCTTCAGGGCGGAAAGCCGGACCGGACTCCGGTGTGCTTCTGGCATCATTTCGGAAACCTCGAGCCTGCCGAAACCGTGAAGGCGCATCTGCGCTGGCTGGAGGAAAGCGGACAGGATATCCTGAAGATGATGTGCGACGAGTTTTTCGTGTATCCCCTGGGGGATGCGGACACGCCTGAAGCCTATGCGGCCCTGAAGCCGCAGGGCAGGGACTCCTACTATGTCCGCGGACAGGTGGAGCGGGCCACGCAGATCAATGAGGCCCTGAAGGGCGAAGTGGTGACCTTCTACAATGCCTTCTCGCCCTACGCAACCCTGAAGCATGCCATCGGCCAGGACAGGGCCATGGACCTGATGCGGAAGCATCCGGACGCGGCCAGGCATCTGCTGGACATCATTGAGGAAGACACGGTCTATATTATTGAAGGAATTCTGAAGGAAAGCGGCACCACCGGCATGATGCTCTGCCTGCAGGGCGCGGAGGAAGGCCTGTTCACGGATGAGGAATATGCGGCGTTTCTGCGCGGGGGCGAGGAAGCCATCGTATATGCCGCGGACCGGCTGAGCAAAGTGAACCTTCTGCATCTGTGCGGATGGGACGGCATTCCGGACCGGCTGGACCGCTGGAAGGATTACCCGGGATGCATCGTGAACTGGGATGTGGATGTGGAGCACGTGAAGCTTGAGGACGGCAAGGACTTCTTCCCGGGCCGCACGCTTCTGGGCGGATTCAACAACCGGCCCGGCTCCCTGCTGCAGACCGGAAGCCGCGAGGAAGTCAAGGCGTTCACGAAACAGCTGATCCGCACCGCCGGAACGCAGCGGTATATCATCGGAGCGGACTGCTCCCTGCCGGCGGATATTGACCGTCAGCGGATCCGCTGGGTGCTGGAAGCCAGCAGCGAAATGGAGTAAATGATCCGGGAGGCATGCGCGTGCATGTCTCCTTTTTGTATGCCTGTTTCTGAAACCGGTTTCAGAAATGATTTGTCTGATCCGGGAAACGGGGTTCCAAAGGCGATGGGTTTTATGGGAAATACCCACCTGGATGAATAAAAACAAAAATAATCATGAGAATTTATGCAATTATACCTTGACTGATAGGGGGAAAAGCTGTATAATCATGCATAATTATTCGAAGAGGAGGAACTTTTCGACCCGGCGTGTCCGTGCCGGAACGGGTGAAAAGGAAGAGCGGCAGCCATGCAGAGTCCGAAGAAAGTGCTGATCGATGGGAGTTCCGGAACGACGGGTCTGAGAATCGCGGACCGGCTGAAGGAACGGGAGGATATTGAACTGATTCATATTCCGGACGCGCTCAGGCGGGATCCGGATGAACGGAAAAAGGCCATGCAGGCCGCGGACATCGTGTTCCTGTGTCTGCCGGATGACGCCTCCCGGGAAGCTTCCGCGTGGATCGGGGAGGATACGGTGGTGATTGATACATCCACGGCATTCCGCGTTGATCCGGACTGGGTGTACGGGTTTGCCGAGCTCCCGGGCATGCGGGAAAAGATCCGGCGCGCGCACAGGATTGCGAACCCCGGATGCCATGCCAGCGGGTTTATCGCGTTGGTGGCGCCTCTGGTGGGGGCCGGACTGCTGGACCATGACTGCCTGCTGAGCTGCATGTCGCTGACCGGGTATACGGGTGGCGGGAAAAAGATGATTGCGGACTATGAGGACGACGCCCGGAAGCAGGCGCTGGAGGCTCCGAGAATGTACGCCCTGGGTCAGACGCACAAGCATCTGCCGGAAATGGTGCATTTTACTGGTCTTAACAATGCCCCGGTGTTCTGCCCCGTGGTAGGCGCCTTTGCCCAGGGCATGGAAGTGGTGGTGCCGCTGCACCGGCAGTGGCTGAAGGGAAGTCCGGAGGATATTGAGGAACTGTACGCGGCCTTTTACCGGGAAGGGCTGATCCGCTTCCGAAAGGGGACGGATGAGGCAGGGTTCATGTCGGCGGGCAGCATGGCCGGCCGGGATGACATGGAAGTGACGGTATGCGGCAGCGGGGAGCGCGTACTGCTCGTTTCCCGCTTTGACAATCTCGGCAAGGGCGCGTCCGGGGCCGCGATTCAGAACATGAATCTGGTGCTGGGCGTGGACGAAACTACAGGACTGAAGGTGTAAGGATATGCATTTTGTGGAAGGCGGCGTATGCGCTGCAAAAGGATATACGGCTTCGGGCGTCCACTGCGGCATCCGGAAGAATCATTCCAAGAAGGACCTTTCGCTGATTGTTTCCGAAACGGAAGCCACGGCGGCAGCGGTCTATACCACCAACCTGGTCAAGGGCGCACCGCTGAAGGTGACCAAGAAGCATATTGACCAGGGAAAGATCCGGGCGGTGATCTGCAACAGCGGCAATGCCAATACCTGCAATGCCAACGGCATCGAGATCGCCGAGGGCATGTGCTCTCTGGTGGCGGATGCGCTGCATATTCAGCCGGAACAGGTGGCTGTGGCCTCCACCGGCGTCATCGGACAGCCGCTGAACCTGGATCCCATCCGGCAGGGACTGCCGGCACTGGTGGACGGCCTGTCCAGAGAGGGCAGCGACGCGTGCGCCCAGGGCATCATGACCACGGATACAAAGAAAAAGGAAGTGGCCGTGGCCTTTGAGCTGAACGGAAAGACCTGCCACATCGGCGGCATTGCCAAGGGCAGCGGCATGATCCATCCCAATATGGCCACCATGCTGGTGTTCCTGACCAGTGATGTGCAGATTTCCCAGGACATGCTGAAAAAGGCTCTGTCCGGGGATATCGCCAGCACCTTCAACATGGTGAGCGTGGACGGGGATACCTCCACCAATGACATGGTGGTGCTCATGGCCAACGGCATGGCGGGCAATGAGGAAATCTGCGCGGACGGCGAGGACTTTGCCGTGTTCATGAAAGCGCTCAACACGGTGAACATGGCACTGTGCCGCATGATCGCCGGGGACGGCGAAGGCGCCACAAAGCTCCTGGAGTGCACCGTCAGCGGGGCGCCGGATCTTGCCACGGCAAGGACGGTGGCCAAGTCCGTCATCTGCTCGAGCCTGCTGAAGGCGGCCATGTTCGGCGCGGACGCCAACTGGGGCCGGGTCCTGTGCGCCATCGGGTACAGCGGGGCTGATGTGGACGTGGACAGGATTGATGTGGCCTTTGAGAGCCGCGCCGGACGGATTCCGGTATGCGAGCATGGCAGCGGCATTGACTTTTCCGAGGAAAAGGCCAAGGAGATTCTCTCGGAGAATGAAATCTCCATTCAGGTCGGCCTCAACAGCGGCTGCGTCGAGTCCCAGGCATGGGGCTGTGACCTGACGTACGATTATGTGAAAATCAACGGTGATTACCGGACGTGAGGAAGAAAAGATGGACGGAAGTTTCTCCAAGGAAGAGCGGGCTGAGGTACTGATTCAGGCCCTGCCGTATATCAAGCGGTATACGGGAAAAGTGGTGGTGGTCAAGTACGGCGGCAACGCCATGATCAATGAAAGCCTGAAGCAGCAGGTGATGGAAGACATCGTGCTGCTCTGGCTCATCGGCGTCAAGATTGTGCTGGTTCACGGCGGCGGGCCGGAGATCAGCGATCTGACGAAGCGCCTGGGCGCAAAGCCGCAGTTTGTGGACGGACTCCGGGTCACGGATCAGGAAACCATGGACATCGTCCAGATGGTGCTGGCGGGCAAGGTAAACAAGACGCTGGTGAATCTTCTGGAGATGAAGGGCGGACGGGCCATCGGCGTGTCCGGCATTGACGGACGCCTGATTGAGGCGCAGCAGAAGGACCCGCGCCTGGGGTATGTGGGTCAGGTCACCAAGATCCATATCAAGCCGGTCATGGACATTCTGGCCAACGGCTATATTCCGGTGATTGCCACCGTGGGCTGCGACCGGGAAGGTCATGCCTACAATATCAACGGGGATACGGCTTCCGCCTATATCGCCGGTGCGCTGCACGCGGAACGTCTGATTCTCATGACCGACATCGCGGGCGTTCTCAGGGACAAGGACGATCCTTCCTCCCTGATTCCGGAACTGACGGTGCCCCAGGCGAAGGAATTGTATGAAGAAGGCGTGATTTCCGGCGGCATGATTCCCAAGGTGGACTGCTGCATTGAGGCCATCCGGGAAGGCGTGCGGAATGTGGTCATCATGGACGGGCGCGTCCCGCATTCCATTGTCACCGAGCTTCTGACCAATGAAGGTGCCGGCACCTGGATCCGGGGAGGGGAAGAGTATGGACATTAAAAGCCTGGACAAAACCTATGTGGCCGGGACATACAACCGGTTTCCCGTGCAGATCGTCCGGGGCAGCGGCTCCGAGGTCTATGATGAAAACGGAAAGCGGTATATTGACCTGGGATCCGGCATTGCGGTGACTTCCTTCGGCATAGGGGATGAGGCATGGAAGCAGGCCGTGGTGCAGCAGATCGGTCAGGTTCAGCATATGTCGAACCTGTATTACACCGAACCCTGCGCACGTCTGGCGGAAATGCTGTGCGCGCGCACCGGCATGAAGAAGGTGTTCTTTTCCAATTCCGGCGCGGAAGCCAATGAGTGCGCCATCAAGGTGGCAAGAAAATATGCCATGGAGCACCGTGGCGCGGACTGCTATACCATTGTGACGCTGAAAAACAGCTTTCACGGGCGGACGCTGACCACGCTGGCGGCCACGGGCCAGGATCACTATCATGAGCTCTTCCAGCCGCTGACTCCGGGGTTTGCCCATGTGGAGGCGGGAAACCGGGAAGAACTGGAACAGCTGTGCGCGTCCACGCCGGTGGCAGCCGTGCTGGTGGAATGCGTGCAGGGCGAGGGCGGCGTGATCGCGCTTTCCCCCGAGTACCTGCAATGGCTGCGCGATTATACGGAGAAGCAGGGCATTCTTCTCATGATCGATGAAGTGCAGACAGGCAACGGGCGTACCGGAGAGCTGTATGCATACATGCATTACGGCATTATGCCGGATGTGGTTTCCACCGCCAAGGGCCTGGCCGGCGGTCTGCCCCTGGGCGCCACGATGCTCGGGGAAAAGGTCCAGGATGTGCTGGGCTTCGGCGATCACGGGTCCACCTTTGGCGGGAATCCCGTGTGCTGCGCGGCGGCGCTGAGCATTCTGGAGCGTCTGGATGCGCCGTTCCTGAAGACGGTTCAGGAAAAGAGCAAATACGTGCGCGGAAGACTTTCCGCGACGCCCGGCGTGAACATGGTCAGCGGACTGGGCCTGATGGTGGGCATTTCCACGGAAAAGGCGGCCGGGGATGTGGTGCGCTCCGGCATGGAGCATGGCATACTCTGCCTTACGGCCAAGGACAGGGTGCGGCTGCTCCCGGCCCTGAACATTCCCATGCCCGTTCTGGAGGAAGCGATGGATGTTCTCTGCGGAGTCATCGCAGGGACCATATGAAACGGCTGAAAACTGCGGCAGTGTCCGCAGTTTTTTTCTGTGCAGAAAATGGGACGGCCGGAATATACAGGCACATATCGGAATTGAAAAAGTATTCCATGGCAAAATATTTACCAGATCATATAAATCTGTTATACTCTCTTCTGATGGAAACAATGATCTTTCCAGCGGAGGAGGAATGTCGATGGTATGAGCCGCCCTGGGAAAGCCAATCATGGATACAACAGAATTGACGGAAAATGGTTTTGTGCAGCCCGTAACAGGCTGGAACGGTCGCAGTAATAGATTAGGAGGACAAGATATGAATTACGCAGAAGAATCCCTGCGCCTGCACGGAGAATGGCAGGGCAAGATTGAAGTGGTTTCCCGCGTGCCCGTCAAGAACAAGGAAGACCTTTCCCTGGCCTATACCCCAGGTGTTGCCCAGCCCTGTCTGGAGATCCAGAAGGATTATGACAAGTCCTTCACGCTGACCCGCAGGCACAATCTGGTGGCTGTGATTACCGACGGCACGGCGGTGCTCGGACTGGGAGACATCGGTCCGGAAGCCGGCATGCCCGTCATGGAGGGAAAGTGCGCTCTGTTCAAGTCCTTCGGAGATGTGGACGCATTCCCGATCTGCATCCGGTCCAAGGATGTGGATGAAATCGTGCGGACCATCTATCTGATTTCCGGATCCTTCGGCGGCATCAACCTGGAAGACATTGCCGCTCCGCGCTGCTTCGAGATTGAGCGCAGACTGAAGGAAATCTGCGATATTCCTGTTTTCCATGATGACCAGCACGGCACCGCCATTGTGGTGGGCGCTGCCCTGATCAATGCCCTGCGGGTCGTTGGCAAGGAGATCGGCGATGTGAAGGTGGTCATCAACGGCGCCGGTTCCGCGGGCATTGCCATCGGCAGGCATATCATGGACCTGGGCGTGAAGCACCTGAAGATGGTGGACCGCAAGGGCATTCTGTGCGAGGGCGTGGAAATGAATCCTGCCCAGGCTGAGATGGCCGCCATCACCAATCCGGAGAAGTTCAGCGGTCTGCTCAAGGATGCTCTGGTAGGCGCGGATGTGTTCATCGGCGTCAGCGCGCCGCACATTGTGTCCAAGGAAATGATCCAGTCCATGAACAAGGGCGCCATCGTATTCCCCATGGCCAATCCGACGCCCGAGATCGAACCGGATGAGGCGAAGGAAGCCGGCGCGGCCGTGGTGGGCACCGGGCGCAGCGATCATCCGAACCAGATCAACAACGTGCTGGTATTCCCCGGACTGTTCCGCGGAGCACTGGATGTGCGCGCGAAGGACATCAATCTGGAGATGAAGCTGGCGGCGTCCCACGCGCTGGCTGACCTGGTGTCTCCCGAGGAACTGAACAGCGAATACATTCTGCCCGCCGCTTTTGACAAGCGTGTGGGACCTGCCGTGGCCAAGGCTGTGGCACAGGCGGCAAGGGACAGCGGTGTGGCCCGCCTGTAAACCTGAGCATTTCGAAAACCTAGAACAGAAATGGGGTAGGAATCATGGCTGAGAAAAAAGGTCTGACGTTCTTCAATCTGCCCTGGCAGATATTCGCAATCATTACCGCGGTGGTGCTGATTGCCACCTACACCGGCGTACTTCCCGCCGGCATGACCGGATGCTTTATCTTCATGATCGTGGTGGGCGATATTCTGGCCTGGATCGGCGATCATACGCCCATCATCAAGAGCTATCTGGGCGGCGGCGCCATTGTGGTCATCTTCGGTTCCGCGCTTCTGGTATACTTCAACCTGATCCCCGCTGCCAAAGTGGTGGACGGTGAAAAGGTCTACAATATGGTGCTGCCATTCGGGAAACTGGACCTGGTGGGCAATATCGGCACTTTCTTCAAGACCACCGGCGGATTCCTGGACTGGTATATTGCCGCCCTGATCACGGGCTCCATCCTGGGCATGAACCGGAAACTCCTGATGAAGGCAGCAGCCCGTTACTTCCCGGCTATTTTCGGCGGCCTGATCCTGGCCTTCGGTCTGTGCATGGGCGTGGCGGCACTGATGGGCTATCCTGTGATGAACGCCCTGCTTCTGGTGGCCCTGCCCATCATGGGCGGCGGCATGGGTGCCGGCGCATCGCCTCTGTCCAAGATCTTTGAGACCAGCGGGTCCATGAGCGCGGCGGAAGCCCTGTCGGTCATGACGCCTGCCGTCGCCATCGGCAATGCCATTTCCATCGTGCTGGCCGGCGTGCTGGTGAAGGTGCTCTCCTCTCCGAAGGTCAACGGCAAGGGCCAGCTGATGGCGGCCGGAAGCATTGATCCCAAGGAACTGGAGATCAGCCCGGAAATGCAGGCCAAGAGAGACAAGATTTCCCTGAGCAACCTGGGCATCGGTCTTCTGGTGTCCGGCGGCTTCTTCGCTATTGGCTATATTCTGCAGGGATGCTGGAATGCCCTGGGAACCGGGATCACCATTCATGCCTATGCATGGATGATCATCACGGTGGCTGTATGCAAGATCACCAATATTGTGCCTGAGCACATTGAAGTGGCATGCTTCCAGTGGTTCCAGTTCATCATGAAGAACCTGACCAACGTGCTGCTCCTGGGCATCGGCGTGTGCTATCTGGAAATCGGCACGGTGATCTCCAGCTTCAGCCTGACCTATCTGCTGCTGTGCGCGGCAACCTGCGTCGGCGCATTTGTGGGCGCAGCCGCTGTGGGCAAGCTGGTGGGCTTCTATCCCTTCGAGGCCGGTGTTACGGCGGGCCTGTGCATGTCCAACATGGGCGGCACCGGCGA
>CAMNDE010000056.1:0-23578 GCA_946534895.1 uncultured Clostridia bacterium | reverse complement strand
CCTGCTCCAGACGGAAGTTGGCGTGGAAAAATACGAAGAAAATAACATACAGGCAAAATGAAATAAGAATTACTTGCTAATCATATCATAAATCACTATAATGTAGTCAAGATGACCAGGTATTCTTTTCTGAAAAAGGGAGGTGGCTTTCTGATGGAAGTGAGTATACTGGAAGCAAAGACGAATCTGTCTGCAATTATATCAAGCCTTGAGAGCGGAAAAGAGGATATGATCATTATTTCAAAGTACGGGAAACCTGTTGTAAAGATGACGAAATACTCTGCCTCTCCGATTTCCAAAAGAATCGGGATAGCAAAGGGAAAGATACAATCACCGGATGATATTGATCTCTATAATAATGAAATTGCTGAAATGTTTGGAGAAACAACATGAAGCTGCTACTTGATACCCATATCCTGATTTGGGCGCTCAATGATGATGCAAGATTATCACGAAAGGCACGAGATCTGATTCTTGATGAAAGTAATGATATTTATTACAGCATTGTTTCGCTTTGGGAAGTGGCGATCAAACACTTAAGTCATCCGGAACATATGCGATTTTCAGCATTGGAATTGGCGCAATGCTGTGAAGATGCTGGTTTTCTTTCTCAGGAAATACGCAGCAACCATATTTTTGCGTTGGAGACTCTTAGACGGAGAGAAGATGCACCATCTCATCATGATCCGTTTGATAGAATGCTGATCTCTCAGGCAAAAGCAGAAAAGATGTTTCTCGTAACACATGACTCCCTGATACCAGACTACGAAGAGAAGTGCATTATTTCGGTATAAAACTCGATATTCTCCTGGCATAAAGCGCGGCGAACCCGCGCTTTATGCCAGGAGCTATGTTTTCTCAAAAATGTAGCAACGAGAAGGAAATACCTCTCACTATGTCGTAAATATATCAACAATCAGCACAGCGTATAGGTCAAAGCCTCCAGAAGGAAGTTGACATGGAAAAATGCGAAAAACTTGACGCTTTGTTTTAAGCAATGATATAATTCGTTGTTCTAACATACCCCTGCATACGCAGGGACATCCGGTGCAGACCGGGAGAAGCAGAGTTTTTCTGGGAGGGATTCGATGTCAGGTCATTCCAAGTGGCATAATATTCAGGCGAAAAAGGGCAAGGCGGACGCTGCCCGCGGTGCTATTTTTACCAAGATCGGCCGTGAAATCGCAATTGCTGTGCGTGAAGGCGGAGCCAATCCGGAGTCCAATGGCAAGCTGCGCGACGTTATTGCCAAGGCCAAGGCAAACAATATGCCCAACGATAATATTCAGCGTTCCATCAAGAAGGCCAGCGGCGAACTGTCCAATGTGGTGTATGAGCAGGTGACCTATGAAGGCTATGCCCCCGGCGGCGTGGCTGTGATCGTGGAAGCCATCACCGACAACCGCAACCGCACGGCCAGTGATATCCGGCACTGCTTCGCCAAGAATGACGGCAACCTGGGTACGACGGGTTCTGTGAGCTTCATGTTTGATGAGAAGGGTCTCATCGTGGTGGAGCGCACGCCTGACAGCGATGAGGACGAGATGATGATGATGGCACTGGATGCCGGCGCTGAGGACGTCAAGGCGCTGGACGATGCCTATGAAATCTATACCTCGCCTTCGGATTTCTCCGCTGTGCGTGAAGCACTGGAAAAGCAGGGACTGTCATTCCTTTCTGCGGAAGTACAGATGATTCCCCAGAACACGGTGGCTGTGGCGGATCCTGATACGCTTGCCAAGGTGCAGAAGCTTCTGGACATGCTCGACGAGAGCGATGATGTGCAGAATGTATTCCATAATGCAGAGCTCCCCGAGGAAGAGGAAGAGGACTGATCCGTCCATATTCCCGGGATTTCATGAAAAGGACTGTCTGTCCGGAGCGGATCCGGCGGACGGTCCTTTTTCTGCTTTTTTTCAGAATTCGTCTTCGTTTTTTGTGCTGTTGCAATTGACAAAGAGAACGTATTCCTGTATACACAGAAGGACCCTGGTTTTATTTGTTTTTATTTTTGGAGACCACATTTATTCAAAGGAGAACTCGTATGGAACAAAGCACAGAGGTGAAGCGCATAGAGCGTTTCGAGGATACGCCGGAATTCCAGGCCTATCAGGAGCGGTACCGCGAACTGATGGCTGGCGGCAATCCTTATTTCATTATTCATGACTCTCCGCTCACAGACACCAGCCTGATGGACGGAAAGAAAGTGCTGAATTTCGGATCCTACAATTACGCGGGCATGTCCGGACGCAAGGAAGTGTCCGACGCAGCCATTGATGCGATCCGCAAGTACGGCACGTCTGCCTCCGGCAGCCGTCTTCTGGCGGGTGAAAAGAGCATCGACCAGGAACTGGAGCGCGAGATCGCTGAATGGAAGCATACGGAAGCGGCTCTGGTGCTGGTGGGCGGACATTCCACCAACGTGACCTTCGTGGGCAATTTTGTGGGCCCCGGAGATCTGATTGTGTATGACAGCCTGATCCACAATTCCGTGGCGGAAGGCTGCCGTCTCAGTCATGCCACGGCCCGTCCGTTCCCGCACAACGATTATGAGGCCCTACGCCGGATCCTGTCCACCCGCCGGGATAAGTTTTCCAAGGTGCTGATTGCGATCGAGGGCGTCTATTCCATGGACGGCGACGTGGCGCCGGTTCCGGAATTCGTGAAGGTCAAGAAGGAATTCGGCTGCTTCCTGATGGTGGATGAAGCCCATTCCACCTGCGTGATCGGCGAGACCGGCGGCGGTGTGGATGAGTATTACCACCTGGATCCCAAGGACATCGACATCAAGATGGGCACGCTGTCCAAGGGCCTTGGCGCCTGCGGCGGATATCTGGCGGGATCCAAGAACCTGATCGACTATCTGCGCTATCAGCTGCCCGGATTTGTCTTCTCCGTGGGCATCGCGCCGCCTCTGGCCGCGGCTGCCCTGGCATCCATCCGCCTGCTGCGCAATGATCCCTCCGTGATGGAGAACATGCGGCGCAATGTGAAGTGCTTCATGGAAGAAGCGAAGAAGTACCATTTCAATACCTGCCTGGCAGGCGAGACCGCCATTCTGCCCATTCTCGTGGGCGACGAGGAAGCGGCCATGACGCTTTCCAATGCCATGCGGGAAGTCGGCGTATTTGTGCCGCCGGCCATCTATCCTGCGGTGCCGAAGGGCTCGGCAAGACTGCGTTTCTGTGTGACGGCCGCACATAAGCCGGAACAGATCGCGGAAGCCCTGGCCAAGCTGGATGCGTGCGCAAAGGAGCACGGGATTCAGCTTCCGGAATAACAGCATATAAGGGACTGCCCAAACGGCTGCGGCCGCTTCGGCAGTCCCTTTTTCACGAAGAAAAGCCGGGATGTGCCCGGCTTTTCTGATGGATTTTTCTTCATGGAAACGCTTTGGGAATGGAATCAGGGCCTGCTGACAGCGCGGACGGTCACTTCAGCGGGCTCGACATCGTCGGCCCATACGCGGACCTGGATATCGCCCTCGCTGTCCGCGATGACCGCGGCCATGGCGCGGCCTTCGTAAGCCTGGCAGAACGGAACGCCGTAGCTTTCCGTGGTGCACGGATTGCCGCTTCCGATGCCGGCGAGATGGCCTGCGCCGGAGACCTCAATATGCAGGGTCCGGGTGTCGCAGGGGATGCGTCTGCCGTTTTCATCGACAATGGAAAGGGCTATGAACGAAAGATCCTGCCGGTCCGCACAGATCACCGGACGGTCGGCCGACGCGGCAAGCGCTGCGGGCTTTCCGGTGGTGCACAGCTGAACAGACGCGACCTTTTCTCCGCCGCGGAAGGCCACGGCTTCCAG
Organism: uncultured Clostridia bacterium; assembly: GCA_946534895.1. Lineage (GTDB taxonomy): Bacteria > Bacillota > Clostridia > Christensenellales > Aristaeellaceae > UBA2943. The sequence goes on along the minus strand of CAMNDE010000056.1, from coordinate 19,768 downwards.
CGTGCCGGGTTCATAGGGGATATCCATGGAAGCGGTGAGCTTTTCCACCGGTGAGCGGCCGAGCAGTCTTCCGTTGCAGAAGAATTCGACCTCGTCGGCATCGGCGTAGACAAACACGGGCACAGGCTTTCCGAGCCATTCATCCTCGAAATTCCAGCAGTCCTGGACATCCCGCCAGTGCCATCCGGTTCCCCAGAAGTCATCCCCGTAGTGGCACGGATGCGTGGTGAACATGGCAATCCGGTCGCTGCCGCCGTCAAAGGCTTCCCACATGATCTCACGGTAGAAGGACTGGGCTGTGCGGTATCCGCACAGGTCCATATCGCCCTGGAAGCAGCTGCGCCACGGATAATCACCCAGGAACCCGTGGGACTCGTTGGTGCTGTTCCATACGACACGGCCGACGCCTGCCTCGCCGAGATTGTCATAGGCGGTCCAGATGAAGTCGCCGATGACGTGGGGATTGTCCATGGTGGCCTTCCAGTAGTCATAGGTGTTGAAAGGATGGGTTTCCGTGCCCATGATCACGCGGCCGGGGAATTTGGTGCGGTCCTCCGCGTAGCGCTGATACTGATAGTTGTATCCGACAATATCCAGGGCGGAAGCGAAGTCCTGGGTCTTGATGCCCCAGGTATCTTTGGACTTCCGGGTCTGGTCCAGATTCTGGAAATTGACATTCTGCAGTCCGCCGGCTTCCTTGACCGCTGCTTCAAAGGCTTCCATGTCAAACACGCCGTTCAGGGCGGAGGTCACATAATGCGTGCTGTCCAGGGAGCGGATCTTGTCAGCGATCCGATGTGCCCAGGCGTAGCCGTCAGCTGAGCCGTCGCGCTCGCTGATCTCGTTGCCGATGGAGTAGCTGAAGACGCAGGGATGGTTGCGGTCCCGCATGACCATGGCTTCCACGTCCCGTTCCCACCAGTCCTCGAAATACAGGTGATAATCCATGGGTACCTTGCCCGTGCGCCAGCAGTCAAAGGCCTCATCCAGAAGGATAATGCCTTCCCGGTCGCAGACCTCCAGCATGGCAAGGCTCGGCGGATAATGGCTGATGCGTACGGCATTGTAGCCGGCGGCTTTGAGGATCTGGATCTTGCGCTCCTCCGCGCGCGGCCAGGCCGCACTGCCCAGGAATCCGTGATCATGATGAATGCATCCGCCCTTGAGCTTCAGGGGACGGCCGTTCAGGGAAAGGCCGTGTTCCGCGTCCACTTCATACCTGCGGATGCCCAGCACGGTCTGGGCTGTCTCATCCTTCTGTCCGGGTGCGCTGACCGTGACGCTCAGGGTATACAGGTTCGGCGCGTCCGGTGACCACAGCCTGGGATTCAGGACTTTCATCCGAAGGCCGGACTTGGTCTTGGTGCCGCTGACGACGGTGGACTGGATGCTGCCTTCCGCGGCCACGGACCCGTCGCTGTCCAGGATACGGGCATGGATGGTGACGGGCTGGGGAGCGGTGCAGATGGTGGAAACGGCGGCTTCCGCATATACGAGTGCCTGATCTTTGTCGGCTTCCAGGGTGGTGACAAACAGATCCCAGGGCAGGATGCCGGTCTTTTCACCGACCCAGAGCGAGACGCCGCGGTACAGACCGCCGCCCGAGTACCAGCGTGAGGAGGGCTGACGGCTCTGAACGGAAATCTTCAGCTGATTGGCTCCGGGCTTCAGCCGGCCCGTCAGGTCCACCAGGTAGGGCGTGTATCCGTAGGGATGCAGGCCGATCACTTCCCGGTTCAGGGTGACTTCCGTATTCATGTAGGCGCCGTCAATATCGAGTACGACGCGCCTGTCTGTCCATTCCTCGGGAACGTCCAGCGTTTTTTCATAGATGCCCTGGCCGTCGCCGAAGAAACCGTTGGCCGAACCGCCGGCAGCCTCGGGGGATCGGGGCATGGAAACAATGAAATCGTGGGGGAGGTCCACCTGTCCCGCGGGGTCAAAGCTGGCGGGATCGAGGAAGAAAACATTGCGGTCGCGGAAGGCCCAGCCGAGATTCAGACTGATTTTTTCCATAAGATCTCCTTTCTGTTCCGGAAAAGCTGTGCAGGATATCGGGATATACATGAAAAGAAGCACGCCTGACGGCATGCTTCCATGGGATCGTGCGGATCAGCCCTTGATGGAACCGATCATGACGCCCTTGACGAAATACCGCTGCAGGAAGGGATAGACCACCAGGATCGGGACGGTTGCCACGATGATGGTACAGTATTTCACCAGCATGCGGAACTGTTCCTGCTGGCTCTGTCCTACAGAACCGATCTGCGTCATGGCGGAGGTATCATTCTTCAGCAGGATTTCACGGAGCACCAGCTGCAGAGGATACTTGGTCTTGCTGGAAAGGAAGATGGAGGGGTTGAACCAGTTGTTCCACCAGTTGACCGCGTAGAACAGGGCGATAACGGCAACGGTGGCCTGCGCGAGCGGGAAGAAGATGCGCCAGAGGATGATCCAGTCATTGGCGCCGTCCAGACGCGCGGATTCCTCAAGGCTGTCCGGGATGCCGGCAAAGGCTGTACGCATGACGATCAGGTTCCAGGTATTGACGGCCACGGGCAGGATAATGCCGGAATAGGTATCCAGAAGCCCGACGCCCTTGACCATCAGGTAGAACGGGATCAGACCGCCCTGGAAATACATGGTGAAGGCGATGAACTTCATGATAAGGCCGTTCCAGTAGCAGTTCTTGCGGCTCAGACCATAGGCGGCCATGGTGGTGAGGAACATGTTGAGCAGTGTGCCGACGCCCATGTAGATGAGCGTGTTCCGGAAACCGATGGGGATGTTGGGATTCTCCATGACCAGCTTGTAGCCCCTCAGGGACCACTCGCCCAGAGGCCAGTACATGATGCCGCGCTGCGCATACAGCAGGATGGGATCACTGACGGAGCATACAAATACATACCACAGGGGGTAGACGCAGATAATACAGAGAAGGGTCATGAGAATGTAATTGAACACGGCGAAGATTTTTTCACCGTTGGTCATAAGCTTACGGCTTGTCTGCATTTTGCTCCCCCCTTTACCACAGACTGGTCTCGGTGAGCAGAGCGCTCATCTTGTTGGCAAAAATGACAAGCAGGAAATTGATGACGGAGTTGAAAAGGTTGACGGCGGTTGAGAAGGAGAAGTTGGCGTCTACGATACCCTTGCGGTACACATAGGTGGAAACCACGTCAGCCGTTTCGTAGGTCAGACCATTGTAGAGAAGAATGATCTTCTCATAACCGACGCCCATCAGGGAGCCGATGCGGAGAATCAGGAGAATGGAGATGGTGGGCATGATGCCGGGCAGCGTCACGTGAAGGACCTGCTTGAACTTGCCGGCACCGTCAATGGTGGCTGCCTCATACTGTTCCTGATCAATCCCGGCGAGGGCTGACAGGAAGATGATGGAGTCCCAGCCGAGGCGCTGCCAGATTTCGGAGCCTACATACACGGTTCGGAAATACTTGGCATCGCCCAGAAGATTGACCGGACTTTCCACACCCAGCAGTTTCTGTATTTCTGCGAAAAGACCTGTGGTGGAGCAGAAGTCCGTCAGAATACCGCACATGACCACCAGGGAAATGAAGTAGGGCATGTAGGTGATGGTCTGCACCACGCGCTTGTATTTCATGGAGCGCATTTCATTGAGCAGCAGTGCCAGAAGAATGGGAGCGGGGAAGCCGAAGAGGAGATTGTAGAAGCTGATCAGCAGCGTATTGCGGATGGTGCGGTAGGCGTAAGCGGAACGGAAGAAATCACGGAACCACTGAAGTCCGACCCACTCACTGCCGGTAATGCCGCCTTTTGCCTTATAGTTGTTGAAGGCGATGAGAATGCCGTACATGGGGCCGTAGCACCAGACAATGTAGAAGATAATGGCCGGGAGAATCAGAAGGTAGATCGGCCAGTGCTTGGCAAAATCGCGCTTGATGATCTCCCAGGTGGTGGGCACCTTGTAGGATCCCTTGATATTGGCGTTGGCATGGGTGCGGGCGATTACTTCCCGGCGCAGTTCCATGGTGCGCCCGGTCTTCCGCCAGATGACGCAGCCGAGATTGATGATGGCAAGGACCATGGCGGTCACCCAGCCGATGGTGAAGACCAGTGAGTCCTTGTCCAGTCCGAACTCGCCTTTTGCCTGATAGGTCACGTCGAACCGGAACATGAAAACGGATACGGCAAGGAAGATCGCGCCTATAATGGAGTAAATGAAGTTATCCGGCGCGAAAGCCGCGGCGGCAATACACATCAGGGCAAAGACGAGCGCCGAGATGAGCATCGGATGGGGGGTACCCTCGGATTTGCCGGGGGTTCTGCCCATCAGGAAATCAAGACCGGAAAGGCTAAGTGCTTCATCTGTTTTGCGGTTCACGGCATCGAGCTGTGTGGTAAACAGAAGAGTCAGCAGTGTGAGCGCGCACAGTCCGATAATCAGGAAGCGTTTCCAGTCAGTCACAGTCCTGGCTGGTGCGGTCCTGGTAACTGCTGTCATAAGTCATCAGCTCCTGTCAGTGGAATTTGATACACCTGATTCCGGCGATCATGCGGGCATGACGCAGTGCATCATGCCTGCGTGACCGCCGAACGCGGAAAAGGAAGAACCGGGCGGGATTTCCCCGCCCGGCATCTGGAAACATTGATTAACGAGCGTTGTATCTGTCGAGGGCAGCCTGCTGGATTTCGATGGCGTCTTCAATATCCTGGCTCTTGATCTGCTCCACAAATGCATCAAAGTTGTCAAGGGATTCCTGACCGGTGATGAACTTGTAGGTCATCTCAGTGCGGTAGGTATTGATATCGGTCATGATACGTGCAAGTTCTGCAGACTCTTCAGCGGTGGGCGTGATCAGAGGCATGAACCAGTCATGTCCGTCCTGGCCCCACTGATCGATGCACTGCCAGACTTCGGGCTGCATTTCATAAGCGGTGGAGTCACGCAGATAGCCCCAGTTGTGGAGCTTGAAGCGAGGATACACGGTCCAGAAGTCCTTGTCATCACCGCGCTCGATGATGCCGGTGTCTTCATAGATCCACTCGAGTTTTTCACGGCCGTCGCCGGCGTCAACCCACTTGTAGCTGACGTTTTCGGGACCATAGGAGCACAGGTCGCCGCCGAACTGGCTGTACCAGAAATCCTTCCAGCGGATGACGGTCTCTTCGATGCCTTCATCCACAGCGCGGGTGGTCAGCACATCATAGTCGGTACGCACGATGAAGTCGGTCTGGCGCAGATGCGTCTTCTGGCCTTCATAGGAGGTGGGCATGCTGACAGCAAGCAGCTTGTACTCGGGATTGTTGTTCATGCCGGTAACCTTGGCCTGGCCGATTTCGCCGTAGGCGGAACCGAAGGCGCCGTAGGTGCCGTCAGCCATCTTGGCCTGATAATCCGCGTCGGTGATGGTGGCGAAGTCAGGATCCAGGATGCCTTCTTCGTACCACTTGTGCAGCAGTGCGAGGAAATCCTTGTAGCCGGGTTCGATGGGGCCGTAGGCAGCGGTCTTGCCGTCCTTGGCGATCCATTCATAAGCGGAATCATAGGAAGCTGCGAACTGATAGTTCGTGGCAACGCCGTACCACTGGGGGATGTTGCATCCCAGCAGGGTGCCGAACTGATCCTTGAACACGTGGAGCATGTTGTCCCAGTCTTCGATGGTCTTCGGGGGTTCCAGACCGGCTTTCTCAAGCAGATCCTGGCGTACCCACAGGCCGGACCAGGGGCTGGAGGGCACGTAGTCAAGCATGTACCAGCAGATCATGGCGCCGGAATCCTGCTTGGCATCGCGGCCGATTTCAGGATAGGTCTCATGCAGATACTTGAGGTTGGGAGTGAAGCCCTTTTCAAAGTAAGGTGCATAGTCGAGATACACGCCGTCTTCCACAGCGGTCTCGATGCCGCCGGCATAGGCCGGAGGAGTGGAGAACATATGCGGCAGATCGTTGGATGCCACACGCAGGTTGAAGTTGTCTGTCTCAGAACCAACGGGCGGATATACCCAGTTGATTTTGACACCGGTGACTTCTTCCATCTTCTTGAACACTTCGCAGTCTGCGAGGGTATCCATGATGGTGGAAGAGAAGCCGCGCCACACATCGATGGTGACGTCTTCCGTGGTGATGGGAAGCTCGGTAAGGTCAGCGCCGAAATGCTGACGATAGATGGTGCCGAGCTCTTCTGCCGAGGCAAAGACGGTTACCATCATGAGCGCGAGGACGAGGCACATGATTCTGGCAAACTTCTTCATAGGGTCTTCCTCCTGTGTAGTATTTTTTCCGCCGGGTAAACCAAAGACGAACAAAAACAGACGGGCGGCCGCCTGATTTTCCCTTGTCAGAAATGGGTTCCCATCCGGACCCACAGAAATCAGAATACTGAAAAATGCTCCGTGAATGATGGCAGCTGGAGCGTTTTACAGAACTCCGAACGGATCCGAACCAGCCGAATAGATTGGGATAATAAGAAGATGAAACCGATGAATCACCACGGAAAGTATACTTCCCAGGGTTTTCCATGTCAATAGAATAAATGCATTATTTCATACAAAATCGCACCAGAATAAACAAGATATGTCGGCGGGCATCCAGCGGAACGGGAATTTACGCGGCCTTATGCCCGGGTATGCGGAACATGCCGCGGCAGCAGAAAAAAGCACAGCCACGGGCCTTTTCAGGCGCGGCTGTGCCGGGGATATGTACGGAAGATTCCCTGTCATGGACAGGGAGGCGTTATTCAGACACGTCAGGCCGGAACTGTTCCAGGGCATCCATGAGCGCTGTCACCTGTTCGCGCTTGATCAGGAACAGGGTAAGACCATCGCGGCGGACTGCGCAGTATTCCTCGCTGTAGTCCAGATATTCCACGGGAAGCTCGTAGGGTTCCACATTCAGGGTATACTTCACGGACAGCAGGACAGGTGCATCAATGGCATAGTCATCGCTGATCCGGCTGTTGGTCAGGCCTACAAGCTGCTGGTACAGTTTCCGGAACTGCTTTTCGTCCTTCACCGGCTGCCCGTCAAAGGCGTAGGCATAGGTTGAACGTCCCTTGGCATCCGTGGTCTGGGAAAGATCCAGATGCCAGGATTTTGTCTGGGATGCGATATCCACGGCCGTGACGGCATTGATATAGATCAGATTGCTGAACTGGTCCACCAGATAGGCGGGAACAGCCTGATCCAGAAATGTGACGGAGTCCGCATCCGCAAGATACACGGCCTGGGTATCGTCAGTCATGATATAGACGGAATCACTGCCGGCGAAATTGCCGATGCGCAGCACATACGTATCCGTTTCGGAAAGGCTTTCCTGGCTCCGGGCCTGCTGGATGGTGACGCGGAAGCGCGGGGCATTCTCTTCAAGGCCCGTATCCGCAAGATCTGTGAGCTCACCGGCATAGGCTTTCACCGTAAGGCCGGCACACCCGTTGAGGATATCGCTGCCCCGCTCCACGTTTGCCGTGTAGTAGAAGGGCTGCTTGAGCCTCAGGGCCGAGATGGAATAGCCCTTGTCCGCGGCGCCTTCCTCGGAATAGCCGAGTTCGACGGGATCCCTGTCCTTTGCCTCAATGAGCACGCTGCGGATCAGCTTGGAATCGAACTGAACGGGCATGCCGAGTACATGCAGGCTTTCAAGGGTTCCGGAAAGGCTTTCGATGGCGGAGGGATAGACAAGATATACGGCGTCGGAACCCTCCTTCATCATGTAGGACGCGCTGGAAGTCGGGGCTTTGGAGCCGATCAGCCAGACGGCAGAAGGCTGTGCGGCGTAACGCATTTCCACCCGGGCCCGGGGCTTGTCGAGCCCATAGTCCGAAAGCTGCTCCGCGTGCTCCGTGACCAGACGGTTCGCCGTCAGGGTGGCGGCATAGCCGATGATGGCTTCCGCCCTGTTCTGGTCGAGGTCGAAGTAGTCCCGGCCTTCCACGGCATAGGCGCGTTCTCCGGAGGAAAGCGGGAGCGCCTTCCCGTTTTCATCGTATTTGTTCTGATTGAGGATCGTATAGGGCGTGCCGCTGTCCGGCGTCACGGACACGGACAGCACTTCGCTGCGCGGGTAATCCATGAGCTTCACCATTTCGCCCGCAGGGGCGGACGATGCGGCGGGCTCAGCGGCCGGCTCGGGCCGGTTCAGGCCCGAAGAAAGCAGGTACGCGGCAATGGCGATGACCAGAAAGGCACCAATGATGCCGAAGGAAAGATACCGGGAGTTCTTTTTCCCATGGGCCCCGGTTCCGCTTTTTCGGCCGCGCAGTTCTTCGGAGGACGCAAGCACCGGGGACTGGTTTTTTTCTTCCTCAGGCATTACAGGCGCCTCCTTCGGATATAGATGATGATGCCCGGAATGATGATGCACAGGGGGATGACGGCGATGGCCGCAATGCCCATGCCTGTGGCGGTCCGGCTGTCGGGAATGGAGAGGGTGGAATTGGTCATGACCTTGCTGGAGACATCCACGGTGGTGTCGCTGTTGATCAGCCAGTCCACGGCGGTCACGACAAAGTTCAGGTTATAGGAATAGTAGAGCAGGTTGGAGTCCGCAAGCATGTAGGCGGTGTCCACCAGCACGATCCGGACGTCCTTTTCCTTTTCGCCGTTCTCATCCGCGTCCAGCATGGCAAGGGCAAGGATCTGGGTGCCCGGATTCCCGGTCTCCTGATCATGCACGACATAGGCGCGGCTTGAGGTGGTCAGAAGCGGTGTGTAGGTTGTGCCGGACTCGGGGAGGATCGGGGGCAGGATCGGACGCGCCTGGGGCAGCACGAGATTGGTGGAGCCGATCTCGATCAGGCGTTTGGTGATTTCATGCTCCGGATCCAGATTGGGCACAAGGCTGAGCGTATTTCCGTTCCAGTAATTGTCGGTGGAGTTGTTGTTCTCATAGACAACGCCGTCGCCGTAGGACAGCTGATAGTATTCCAGAAGGCGCATCAGGTTCGGAAGCATGGTGAGATCCCGGTCATAGCTGAGACAGACCAGCATGCGTCCGCCGCCGGAGAGCCAGGTGCGCAGGAACGTATACTCCTCGTCCGCGAGATCGCGGGCGGGGTCCGCGATGATCAGGGCATCATTGGGCAGAAGATTGTCTGTGCCCTCCGAGATGTTCAGCGAGCCCACGTCATAGTTGCGGGTTGTCAGGGACTGGTTCAGGAGCGTGCATGATTCGAGTGGTATCTCGCCGTGACCGGAAAGGAACAGGACATGGGGCGTGGTTTCGCTTGTGACATAGACCAGGGCGCCGGTGATGTAGCGCTCCAGATACAGGTAGGTGAAATGATAGGTGCCGTAGCTCGACGTGCCGAAGTAATCATTCCGGTTGTAGATCTTGACGCGGGTTTCGTCCGCGTTGGTCACGATGACCGCGCCTTCCTCCAGGCTTTTCTCACCGGCAAGCTTGAGAATGCGGGCCGGTTCGCCCACGGGATCAATATTGCCTGTATGAATGTGCGGATTCAGCGCGTGGTATTTTTCCAGGATGCTGTCCACCTGAACGCGCAGCGCGCTGCTGGAAGTGGCCTGGTATACGGTGTAGATATAGACATCCTGATCCACCAGACGCAGGACTTCCAGCGTGTTCGGGTCAAAATCCGTGGCGTTGAGCGCATTGACATCAATGGACCAGGCGCGGCTCTGCTCCAGGCGCCCGAAGACAACGTTGAGGAGGATGACGATCACGATGACGGCGATGGTCAGAAGGATCGCGAGGGATCCGTAGCGGAATTTCCGCGCATTGCGGTGCAGGCTGACCGTTTTTTTCTGCTCGGTGTTTTTCTGTTCAGTCATACTGCTCACCCCTCACTCCAGCGCCGCTTGTCAATGACACGCACTGCCAGGAACAGCATGATGCCACTGAAGGACACGTAATACAGAATATTGGCAAAACTCAGTCTGCCGGCTGCGAACTCATTGTATCTTGAATACAGGCTGAACCAAGACATGACCGGACGCAGGAAGGAAAGCATGTCCGGCAGCGCAAAGGACGCGGAGGAGAAGACGCTTTCCAGGATTTCCAGCAGAATGTTGACGCCAAGGGTCAGCACGGCGGCGGAAACCTGGTTCTCTGTCAGGGCGCTCATGAGCACGCCGATGGACACATAGCTGAGGCAGAGCAGCAGGAAGCCGAGATAATTGCATGCGATGACGGCGGGATACATCTGATCCGTATACTGCGAGAGCATGGCCACGTAGGCAAGGGTGATGACCGTGGTCAGGAACACGACGGTGGACGCGGCCAGGAACTTGCCCAGGACAATGTCCCAGATGGAAACCGGGGAGGTGATCAGGAGCTGATCGGTCTTGGTGCGCTTTTCCTCGCTGAGCAGGCGCATGGTCAGAATGGGGACCGTCAGCATGAAGATATAGTTGAGATTTCCCAGAAGCGTTGCGGCTGAGGGCGTCATGCTCATGACATTGCCCAGGAAGAACATGACCCCGCCCAGGAGCAGGAAGATCCCCATGAACACATAGCCGATGGAGGTGAGATAGTAATTCTGAAGTTCGCGTTTCCAGATGGCCAGCATGTCAGGCTTCCTCTCCTTTCTCCCGGGTGAGCTGGAGGAATACATCCTCCAGTTCCATCTCCATGGGTTTCTGCACAAGAATGGGATATCCAAGGGCTGCCATCCTGGTGAATACACTCCGCCGGATATCTGTCTGATCATTGGTTTCGATCATGAAATCAAAGGTTTCGGATTCCCGGCTTCCGAGCCTGTATACGCGCCGGACGCCGTCCAGTTCCTGAAGCGCCTGGAAGACGGTGTCCTCCGGGCCCGCGATCCGCATCTGCAGGCGCGGATGCTCCGATGCGCGGCTGGTCAGGTTTTCCAGCCGGTCCTCGGCCACGATTTTGCCCTGGTTGATGATCACGATGCGGTCGCACACATCGGCCACTTCGTGCAGGATATGGCTGGACAGCACGATGGTGTGGTCCGAGCCGAGCTGACGGATCAGCTTGCGGATTTCAATGATCTGCCGGGGATCCAGACCGACGGTGGGCTCATCCAGGATGACCACCTCCGGGTTCCCGATCAGTGCCTGGGCCATGCCCACGCGCTGGCGGTAGCCCTTGGACAGGTTCCGGATCAGGCGTTTGCGCACCTCACCGAGCCCCACAAGCTCCGTGATATCCCTGAGATGCGATGTAACGGAAGCGCGCCGGACATCCTTGATGGAGCAGACAAATTTCAGGTATTCATTGACGGTCATGTCCATGTACAGAGGCGGCTGTTCCGGAAGATATCCGATGCGTCTTTTGACTTCCCGGGGGTTTTCGAGAATATCATATCCGTCCAGCAGAACCGTGCCCGATGTGGCGGAGATATACCCGGTGATGATATTCATGGTGGTGGACTTGCCGGCACCGTTCCGGCCCAGGAAGCCGAGAATTTCACCTTTCCGGATCGTGAAAACGGCATCATCCACGGCAAGCTTGCTGCCATACCGCTTGGTTACATGCTGGATTTCGATCATAAGAAAAATGGCGCCCCCTTTATGCCCGCGCTTCCTGGCCTGCAGGAAAAGCAGAGCATGATCTTGCGTTATAGCGTTATCCGAGGAACCCATTATAGCACGTCATGGAATGAAATGGCAAAAGCGGGCATAAAATATCCCTTAAAGGGCATGCACACAGAAAAAAGATGCGTAAGAAAAGGCGCCCTCCCGGTGAGAAGGGCGCCTGATGAAACGATGGGATGCTTACTTTCCTGCCAGCTTCTGGGTCGTGGCCCAGCCTTCATCAATGGCTTTCTGATGCGAGGTGGCATACGGTCCGATGGCTTCCACCTGTTCCTCGGTTCTCGGGAAGTGAATGCACAGATGGCCGTTGAAATTGTTGTCGGTGATGTGCTGCACTTCGTGAGGCATGGAATGCGTGCTGGCCATGTAGACCTGACCGTTGGACAGGACCACCCACACTGCCTTCGGCGTCCAGGTATTGGATCCGAATGCCTTGACCAGGTTCGCGGTATCCTTGGCGGTCAGGGGTTCCGCATCGGCATGGGCGCCGGTGGAGAAAATGTGCACCTGCCAGGAAATGCCGGTCTTGAAGTCATAGATGGTGGCGTAGGGATACTGCTGCACCACGGACTTGACCATGGAGTACCAGTTGGCATACCGCACCGAGCCGGCGGTGGGGGAGGAGGTGAGATTGACCGCGGGCATGGCCGTGGGCTTCGGGGTGGCTGTGGCCGTGCCTGCCGTGGCCGAAGCGGAAACGGCGGTGGCGGACTCCAGCACGGACAGCGTGCTGCTGCCCGCGATGCCGTCAGCCTTGAGACGGTTGGCCTTCTGGAAGGCGACCAGCGCTTCGTAGGTGGCGGCGCCGAAGGTGCCGTCCGCTTTGCCGGTGAGATAGCCCAGCTCGATCAGGCGCTGCTGCATGCGTTTCACTTCCGTGGACTTGTCACCGCGCTGCAGCGTGGTGGCCGAGGTGGGTGCCGGGGTGGCGGTGGCCTTGGTGGAAGCGGCCTTGGCGGAAGCGGAATAGAGCTTTTCCAGGGTCTTGGCGCCGGCCACGCCGTCAGCGGTCAGACCGTTGGCCTTCTGGAAGGCGGCGAGGGCGTCCTCTGTGGCGGTGCCGAAGACACCGTCGGGCTTGCCGAAGAGATATTTCAGGGTGATCAGCCGCTCCTGCAGGGTCTTTACGCTGTCGCCGGTATCGCCCAGGCGCAGGGCAGTGCCCGCCTCAATGGTGGGCTGGGCCGTGACGGCGGTGAAGCCCACGGCCTTGTCGGAGTACAGAACAGTCTGGGTATCCAGGCCGGCCACGCCGTCATCCTTCAGACGGTTCAGCTGCTGGAAGGTGCGGATGGCGGCTACGTCATCGGCCTTGCATACGCCGTCCACGGTGGCTTCATAGTATCCCAGCTCGGTCAGTCGGCGCTGCAGGCGCTCCACGGCCTGGCCGGAGCTTCCCAGACGGATGGTGACCACGTTGTCTTCCGTGATGGGTTCAGCGGTGGGTGTGGCGGTGGGCACGGGCGGCACGGTGGCCGTTGCCGCGGCGGCGGCCGGGGTGGGGGTGGCGCCCGCGCTCAGCGCGGTGCGGCTGAACAGAAGCGCAATGGTTTCCGCGCCTGCCTTGCCATCAGCATTGAGACCGCTGGCCTTCTGGAAGGCCTTGAGGGCGGCTGCGGAATCGGAACCGAACGCGCCGTCGGCCTTTCCCTTCAGATAGCCCAGATCAATCAGGCGCTGCTGCACCAGCTTTGCGTTGTACCCGCTGGATCCCTGCTGCACGGTGGCGGAAGGCGTTTCCAGAGCGGGTGCGGGCGTCGGGGTGGGCGAAGCCGTGGGTGCCGGAGTCTGTCCGGCGGCCAGGGCTTCGTCCGAGAAAAGCAGTGCCTGGGTATCGACGCCGGCCAGTGCGTCGGCGTTCAGGCCGTTGGCCTTCTGGAAGGCCTTGACGGCGCTGCGGGTCGCCGCATCATAAGTGCCGGTGATTTCTCCTTTATAGTATCCCAGGCCGTAGAGACGTACCTGGATCCTGCTGACCAGCTCGCCCCGGTTGCCGGCGCGGACGGTGACGCCGTCCACGGGGGCCAGGATGCTGACGCTGGTTTTTTCGCCCTTGCTGTTGAGCGGCTTGCCGCTGAAGAGGAAGGCCATGATGTTGGGATCCATGAGTCCGGTTTCGGGATACTTGTTCTTCTTCTGGAACGCGATGACGGCCTTTTCCGTGGCGCTGTCATAGCTTCCGGTGGCGTTTCCGGTATAGAATCCGAGCTCCTTCAGGGCTTCCTGGAGGGCGAGCACGTCATTGCCGACGCTTCCGGGGGTCAGCAGACTGTAGGCATTGGCGTTGCCGGACAGATCCAGGCCGGTGGAAGCCTTGGCCGTGGGCTTCGGGGTGGGTGTCGGCTTCACGATTTTCTTCATGACCAGGAACTCGGTGCTTACATAGCCTTCCCTGTCCTTCCAGGTGACCTTGGCCCAGGAAGAGGTGGCGGAATGCACGGTGACCGTGTCGCCCTGGGGAATATGCCCGAGAATATCACTGTTCTTGGAAGCCTTCTCACGCAGGTTCACCTTCTCGGTGGCCACCGTCTCATAGGGATAGGAAGAAGCGGTGGGCTGCTCGGTGGGCACCGGGGTCTGAATCACGGCGGGATCCGTGGACAGATAGGTCTTCAGGATATACCCGGTGCGGTTGCCATAGCTCACCTTGTAATAGTTTCCGCTCTCTCCGGTGACGGTGACGGACTCGCCCTCCTTCAGACGATCCAGGACCGTGCCGGTGGAGGAAGCAGTTCTGCGCATATTGACGCTTACGGTCGTAACCGTGGTAAAGGGAAAGGACTGTGCAGCCTGCGCACAGAAACAAACCATGACCAGCAGCAGGATCACTGCCGTCATCAGGTTTCTCCGCATCTGTTTCCGTACCATACCCGCGCCTCCACATTCATACATAAATTCACGCCTACATTGTAGAGGAATTGACCCAATATGTCAACAAAAGAAACATACTTTCGTAACAAATTTTGTAAAGAATTCATAAACAAATTCAGATCACCTTGACCCTGCCGCGGGAAGTCCATATAATGAAAGGTGAGCCGGATGGCGGAAAAGGCCGTCCGGGACGGAAAATGCGCAGGCGGAGGACAGGATGAACGCCACGGTGCTTTGTGTGGGAAAAATGAAGGAAAAGCCTTACCGGGAGATGGCGGATGAATATCTGAAGCGGCTGAGCCGGTTCGGACGGATCCGGGAAACGGAAGTGCCGGACCTGCCGGAAAAGCCGGGCGTGGACGAAAACCAGATCCGCCGCCGGGAAGGCGAGCGGCTGCTGGAGAAAATCCACGGCGGGGATTATGTCATCGCGCTGACCCTGGAGGGAAAACAGATGGATTCGGAGAGCTTTGCGCGCCATCTGGAGGACCTGCAGGTGCGGGGACAGTCGGAAATCGTGTTCGTGATCGGCGGGTCCCTGGGGCTGTCCGGCGAAGTCCGGGCACGGGCGAACGAAGAACTGTGCATGGGACGCATGACCTTTCCGCATCAGCTGGCGCGGGTCATGATTCTGGAACAGATTTACCGGGCCATGAAAATTTCATCCGGTGAACGATACCATAAGTGAGCGGAGGAGATTCAACATGAAGATTCTGACTCGAATTCTTGCGGTGCTCTGTCTTCTCGCGGTCTGCACGGGCCTCTGGGCGGAGACCGCGGGAAGCGCGCTGGCCGACGGGCCTCAGACGGCAATTGTCCTGATGGCCAAGAGCAAGAAGAAAAAGAAGAACACGGCCTCGCCCGCGCCTACGGTCACACCGGCCCCGGCGGTGAACGAGGTGACGCCGTCCCCGGTGCCGGAAGGCCCCATCACGGACCCGCAGTCCATCGCGGACTATATCTTTGCCAACGGCTGCCTTCCGGACAACTTCATCACCAAGAAGGAAGCCCAGGCACTGGGCTGGGACAGCCGGTACAACTATCTGTCCGATGTGGCGCCGGGGTATTCCATCGGCGGCGACCGCTTCGGAAACTATGAGGGCATACTGCCGCGCAAGAGCGGCCGCGTATACTATGAGTGCGACTGCTATTACACCGGGGGCAAGCGGAATGCCTACCGCATCGTCTTTTCCAATGACGGGCTGGTTTTCTATACGGAGGACCACTACAACACGTTTGAGGAAATGCATCCCAGTACGGAAGTGCAGGCTCAGGCCCCATGATCCGTCTGGGCTGTCATCTGTCCTCTTCCGGCGGGTTTGCGGCCATGGCCGGGGATGCCGGGCGGATCGGCGCGAATACGTTCCAGTTTTTCACCCGCAATCCCAGGGGCGGGAATGCCCGGGCATGGGACGCGGAGGACCTGGAGCGCTACAGGGAGCTCGCGGTCCGGCAGGACCTGACCGCGGTGGTGGCGCATGCGCCGTATACCCTGAACCTGTGCTCGGCGCGCCCGGAAATCCGCTCGTTTGCCCTGCGCACCATGCAGGATGACCTGAACCGCCTGGAACAGGTGCCGGGCGCCCTGTACAATTTTCATCCGGGCAGCCATACCGGACAGGGCGTGGAAACCGGGATTGCCCAGATCACGGATGCCCTGAATCAGCTGCTGGACGGGGAAGTGCATACCCCGGTGCTGCTGGAGACCATGGCGGGCAAGGGCAGTGAAGTGGGCGGCCGGTTTGAGGAGCTTCGGGATATCCTGGGCGGGGTGAACAGGCCGGACCAGGTGTTTGTATGCATGGATACATGCCATGTGTATGACGCGGGCTATGATATCCGGGAGCATCTGGACGACGTGATGGAAACATTTGACCGCGTGATTGGTCTGGGAAAGCTCCGGGCTGTGCACGTGAATGACACCAAGAATCCCATGGGCAGCCGGAAGGACCGGCACGAGAAGATCGGCGAGGGTACGCTGGGCGTGGAAGCGCTGGTGCGCTTCATGGCCTGTCCGGCGGTCCGGGATCTGCCCATGATCCTGGAAACGCCCAATGAACTGGAGGGATACGCACGGGAAATCCGGCTGCTGAGAACACGCCTGGAGGCATCCGGGCTGTCTTCTGGGACTATGACGGCACACTGATGGACACGTACCCGGTGATGGCGGAAGCCATGGAACGGACCGCAGCGCGGTTCGGAGTGACATGCGACCGCATAGAACTGCTTCATCTTATGAAGGACAGCCTCAGCGTCTGCGCGCTGGAGGTGAGCCGGCGGTGCGGACGCACTGCGGATGAGGTGGTGCGCATGTTCCGCCTGGAGGAAGCCCGGCTCATGCCCTTTGCGGGGCCGGTGGAATATATCCCGGAGGTGCTCCGGCAGCTGCATGCGCGCGGTACCCGGCATTTTCTGGTGACGCACCGGAACCGGGGCGCTCTGGATATGCTCGGGCGCTTTGGGCTTCTGCCCATGTTCAGCGGATGGGTGACGCATGAGGATGCCTTTCCGCGCAAACCGGATCCGTCAGGCATCCGGTATCTTCTCAGGCGGCATGGTCTGTGCCCCGGCAGCTGCCGGATGGTGGGAGACCGGCCGCTGGATGTGCAGGCCGGAGAGCGTGCCGGCATGCGGGGAATTCTCCTGGACCGGGAAAACCTGTTTTCCGGAGAGGGAATGTGGCAGCGGGTCATGTCCGGACGTGAGCTGGGCGGACTGCTGACCAAGGAAAGTAACGAGGGTGACCAATGAAAAGAACTGTTGCAATACTGCTTCTGCTGATACTGATCGTGACTGCTGTGCCCGTCTTTTCCGAGGATACGCTCTATCTGGAAGAGATTAACGGAACCATTCGTCCCGGAAACGCGGTGGAGATTGTGTTCCATGCGCCGTATGCGGGCAGGGCGGACATTTTGCTGAGCCGGGATGCCGAGGGTACGGAGATTCTTTCCGTGATTGCCTGGGAGTATGCGGCTGAAAGCGGAATGAACAGCCTGTACTGGAACGGCACGGACCAGGGCGTAGTCGCCCCGGAAGGGGACGGATATGTGCTGCTTCGCATGCAGGACGCCCAGGCGGTGATGCCGGTGCATATCGGGCCGGTGATGCCCATGCTGCTCAACGCATCCGCGCAGATGCGGGACGCGGTGCTGGAACTTACCTTTTTCGCGTCCTGTCCGGGACAGGTGACCGTACGCCTTGAGGCGGAAAACGGCGGAGTGGATGAGCGGGTCTATGACTGTCTGGCCGGACAGCAGACGCTGGCGGTGGAAGCCGGCGGGGTGCAGGGCGCGGGCACAGGCAGAGCTGTGCTGAGGGATGATACCGGCACGGCCTCGGCCGCAGCCGCCTTTGAGTTCCTGTTCCCGGAAGAAGCGCCGGTGGTCCAGGCATCTCACGTGGAAAATACGGAAAGCACGGATGTGGTGCTGGACGAAGAAGTGGTCCTCGGCGGGGAGGAGTATGTGGAAATGCCGGCACAGGACGGCGAGGACATGCCCCAGGAGGAAGCGGCACAGAATGTGCAGGACAGCGGCGTGTTCACGCCGAGCACCACCAGTCCCTACGCGCCCATGGAGGGCGAGACCAATTACTGGACCACGCCCATGGATATCACCGATGAGGCAGCGGTCTGGGCGGCGATCATTGAACCCATCACGGTGCTGGACAACGGCAAGAAGAATGCTCAGAAAATGCAGGTGGTCATCCGCTCGGAGCCGGACGAGAACAGTGAGGGCGTGGGCGTGGTGACCATGGTGAGCCAGGGCGTGCGCATCCTGGAACCCGGTGAGGAATGGACAAAGATCGAATGCTATTCCTCGTCCTTTCATGACAGCAAGGTGAAGGCCTGGAACATGCTTGTGCAGGGCTATGTACCTACCAGCTACCTGAAAACGGTGGTGCCGGATCAGGAGATCGGCTATGTGGTGGACAAGCTGACCCAGCGCATCTATATCTTCCAGAACGGGCATCTGATGGACGAGCTTCTGGTGTCCACCGGGCACGCCAATGAAAAGCAGCCTTACAATGAAACGCGCTCAGGCGCTTTCCTGCTGCTGGTGCCCGCGGTGGGCGGGTATGAGGATGACGGCATGTATGTGCAGATGGCCATCCGCTACAACGGCGGGGACATGATGCACCAGGTGCCCTATACCCTGGCCAGGGACGGCACCAAGTATTTCGGTACCTTTGAGCCGAGACTGGGCACCAAGGCCAGTCACGGATGCATCCGGGTCCAGCGCAGAAAGACGCCGGACGGATACAACATTGAATGGATCTGGAAGCACAAGAAGAACAATCAGAAGTTCCTGATCTGGGAGGACTGGCAGGGCCGTCAGATTGCCTATCCCGACGCGGATGAAACCCTTTACTATAATCCCAAGGGCGGAAAATACTACCATTCCAGCGAAACATGCAACAGTGCCAAGGGCGTACATTTCACGGCCTTCACCTATGGCGAGCTGGAATCCGAAGGGTTTGCGGGCCTGACCCGGTGCACCTGGTGCAATCCGCCGCTGCGCACGGCAGAGATTGATGAGATCAATGCGCTGTATGCGCCGGGCGGGGACCATGACCCGATCCTGACCGAGGCGAGAAGAAAAAGCGCTGAAAGCGGAAAGTGAGCTTACAGATGAACGTTGTGGACTATGTGATCCTGGGCATTCTTGGGGTGAGCCTGCTGTTCGGCCTGTACCGGGGATTCGTGAGCTCGGTGCTCAATACCGGCGGCTGCCTGCTCTCTTTCGGGCTTTCCTTTGTCCTGTATCCCAGGGTGGTGGAATGGATTTCAGGAAATGCGGATATACAGCGCTGGCTCCTGAACTTTACCGATGCGGCCAGCCGGGTCGGCGATCTGGAGGTTTCTGTGCAGAACGCGGGCAGCCTGACGGCACAGACCATTACGGATGTGGTTGCCAAGGTCAATCTGCCCGAACCGCTGAGCTCACTTCTGCGTGAAAACCTGGCCCAGCATGTGTACGGGGCCTCGGCGTCCATTTCCAGCTATGTGAGCCAGACCATTCTTGGGGCCTTCATGAACATACTGAGCTTTCTTGTGTGCTTTGCCGTGCTGTATCTGCTTCTGTCACTGGCCGGCGGCGTGCTCCGTGCCGTGTTCCGCTTCCCGGTGCTCAAGCAGCTGGACGCGCTGGCAGGCGGAGTGTTCGGCCTGCTGCGCGGCGCGGTGATCTGCTTTGCCCTGTTTGCCCTGCTGCCCCTGGTACAGACCGTGGTGCAGGTGGAACCGGTGAATGAGCTGGTCCAGCAGAGTCAATTGGCCGCGATTTTCAACAATGGCGCCCTGCTGAAGGCGATTCTGAACGGCAGACTCTGACGCTGCCGGGCAGGGTCTGATAAAACGAAAAAAATCACAGAAATAGATGCCATCTCTCCATGTTCCC
>CAMNDE010000055.1:0-23656 GCA_946534895.1 uncultured Clostridia bacterium | reverse complement strand
AAGCGTTCCATGAAATGGCTCAGGTGCTGCGGGGCGAAAAGATCGCTGAGCCCATGAAAGTGACCAGCAATATCCTTCTTGCCCTGATCTGTGCCATGCTGCTGACCTACCTCGGTGCCAGCGCATGGATGAAGCAGGACCAGAACAGGCGGCTGCCGCCGGTGGTGCGCAATTCCCTCCTTGGTGCGGCTGCCACCATCGTCACGGCCCACACCGTTTCCCGCGTCGTGCACAATTCGTCCTCGTCCGGTTCCGGCGGGGGAAGCAGCGGCGGCGGTGGCGGAGGTGGAGGAGGTGGCGGCAGCCACGGTTTCTGATCTCCCATCCAACGTCTCTTTACAGGCAGGATCTGCATGCACAGTTCCTGCCTGTTTTCATGAAATCTGTCAGATGATCCCGAAACGGATACAGGAAAACTGCCGCGATATGACGAACATGGATGGAGAGGCATATATCGGCTCTGCGCAGCCAGCGTATTCAATAACAGGGAGGGATTTGCGATGCGGATGCTAGTAACGGGCCCCAGGGGATTTGTGGGAGCCCGGATCATGGAAAGATATCCGGATGCGGTGCCGGCGCCGTCTCTGCGCGGCCTGGACGCGGATGCGGTGCGGCGTCTGGTGGATACGGCGGAGCCCGATATCATCATTCATACTGCCGCCATGTCAGACATCGGGCAGTGCGAAAAACATCCTGAGGAATCGTGGCGTGCCAACGTAGAGCTCCCGCTTATGCTGGCTTCCACCGGCGTGCACTGTGTCATGTTTTCCAGTGATCAGGTATACAGTGCCTGTCCCGGAACGGGCCCCTATACGGAAGAGGAGACCTGTCCCGGAAATCTCTATGCCCGGGAAAAGCTTGAAATGGAGCAGCGGGTTCTGGAACGTTTTCCGGATGCCGTGATGCTTCGGGCCACCTGGATGTATGATATGCCCATATACGGCCTGCAGAACCGGGACAATTTTCTGATGCAGATGCTGAAAAGGGAACGTATGACTTTTTCCTTTGCCCAGCACCGTGCCGTGACGTATGTGCGTGAGGTGGCGGACCAGATCCTTTATGCCGCACAGTGCCCGGGCGGGGCTTACAACTTTGGATGTGAAAACCCGCTGTGCATGCTGGAGACGGCAGAGTGTCTCCGGAAGGCGCTGAACCGGTCGGTGCAGTTTGAGGATGCGGGCCCGCGGCATGCCCTCTGGATGGACTGCTCAAAGGCGGAAAATGCCGGCATACATTTTTCCGACACCACAGAGGGATTCCTGAAATGCCTGAGGGATTACGGACTTATGGAATGAAATGCGCCATACAGTATTCCACGGGCCGGGATCCGCGATGCGGGTTATGATCTGCAGATACGTTCGGGCCGAAGATTTGCAATTCGGGAAAAAAACGCGTATAATTCTGACATAAGTCAGAAACAATATATGTTTCAGGAGGTATTGATTATGCGGAATCAGGATATGAACCGTCGTACATTCTTGAAAAATCTCGGAATCGGTGCAGCCGGACTGGCTGTGGCAGGCGCGCTGCCTGTAGTGCCCGCCCTGGCTGACGGCGAGCAGATTCCGGATTATCCCTGGACCTGGCATCCCATCGACAAGCAGAAGGCACTGGAGTACACCTACAAGCGCTGGTTTGAGGTCGGCGGCTGCGGTGCAGGCGCTGTAGCCGGCATTATGGAACTGCTGGCCGAGGAATACGGATATCCCTACAATATCATCCCCGCCAAGATCATGGCGCTCGGTGCCGGCGGATACGGCTGCCAGACGCTGTGCGGTGCCCTGGGCGGCGCCTGCGTGATGATCGGCTTCTTCTGCGAACCTGCCGTGGCCGGTGAAATCCGCAACAAGCTGTTTGACTGGTACCGGAAAGAACCTTTCCCCAGCTATCAGCCGGAATATGAAGCTGTCACCACCGTGGCCGATGACATTACCTGCAACGCATCCGTGAACAAGTTCATGAAGGCCAACAATCTGGAAATGGGCGACGCGGCCCGCAAGGCACGCTGCGCAGCGCTGACCGGTGAAGTGGTCTGCAAGGTCATTGAACTGCTGAACGTGCAGTACGGCTACGAGGAAGCTGCACCCGTGGAAGAAGCAGCTCCCGTGGAACTGGCGGCGAATGAGTACATCGGCACCAGCGAGACCGAGCGCGGCGAAGTCAAGGTCAAGGTCACCATGGACGGCGACAGGATTGCCAACATTGAAGTGCTGAGCAGCAGTGAGACCCCCGGCATCTGCGATCCGGCCATGGAAAGCATTCCGAAGGCCATCATTGATGCCCAGTCCGCCGATGTGGACGCGGTCACCAATGCCACTCAGACGTCCAATGCCATCATGGAAGCTGTAAAGGATGCCCTGAGCCAGATCAAGTAATGCTTAACCGAACTGCTGGGACTGCCCGTACATGGGCAGTCCTTTTTGTGTTCCCGGAGTATGGAAAAAACAAAAAGATTCTCAATGAATGCGGCAATTTATTATATTAATACTTTCCCAAATCATCGGACTATAGACTAACCCCAAAAGTACGATATATGTCTGAATATTGCTGGCAAATAGAGGTCACCAGAAGAAAAATGGTCTGGTAAATACCACCATGGCACAGCTTGAAAAGGCCAGGGAAACCGTGAAAAAGACGGGGAAGAAGTACATGGTCTATTATTCCGAGCGTCTGCACGTGGAAGGCGCTATTCTGGCCGGTTACATGGTGGATGCCGGGGAGATCGGAAAGGTTATCAGCGTATCCGGATTCGGACCGCACCGCCTTCAGGCCCCCACCAGGCCGAAGTGGTTCTTTGAAAAGGAAAAGTACGGCGGCATTTTATGTGATATCGGAAGCCATCAGATTGAGCAGTACCTGCATTTCGCCGGCGAGGAAGACGCGGAAGTACAGCTGGCCCGGATCGGGAACTATGCGCATCCGGAGTACCCGGAACTGGATGATTTCGGTGACTGCTCGCTGACGGGTAGGAACGGGACCACCAACTATTTCCGTGTGGACTGGTTTACCCCGGATGGCCTGAGGACCTGGGGCGACGGACGCACGCTGATTCTCGGCACGGAAGGATTCATTGAGATCCGCAAGTATATCAATCTGACTGCTCCGGAAGAAGGCGGAAACCACGTTTTCCTGGTCAACGGAAAGGGTGAACAGCACATTGATGCCACCGGCATGACCGGATATCCGTTCTTCGGAGGCCTGATCCTGGACTGCCTGAACCGTACGGAAAAGGCCATGACCCAGGCGCATGCCTTCAAGGCTGCCGAGCTGTGCCTGAAGGCGCAGGAAAAGGCCGTGATGGTCACCGCCTGATGAAGTGCCTGTTCCCGGAAATACGGACTGTCTGCTCTTTTGGCAGGCAGTCTTTTCCTTTACATGTGTCCGGTCAGGTGAGCAGTTTTTGTCCTGCATGTTTTCCAAAAATCTGAAAATTAGATTGGACAATCCGGCCCCTGATATTCTATAATACCTCCTGTGAATCCGGACAGAACAAAAATGTCTTGAATCCGGAAGAAAATATTTTCCAGAATCACTGCCATCCCTTTCTTTTTTCCGTATAAAAAGGTGAAAGCCTTATGAAAGGAGCGATCGCAATGGAGAGCAAACTGAGAAAACTCTTCGATTTCCAGAAGTTTGAGGGAAATTCGGACCTGCAGCAGGTGATTGATTCCGTTCATGCGCGCTATCAGAAGCGTGAACTGAGCATGGATGAGATGGACATGGTCTTTGCAGCAGGACAGCCGGAGCTGCCCGTGAAGAAGGATAACGAAAAGAACCATGGCGAGCATTGATGCAGCACTGGTCTATGCGGAATACAGGGACAAGGTGATGGCTTATATCCGGGCGAGGATCAGAAGCAGTTCGGATGCGGAAGATCTGTGCTCGGACGTGTTTGAAAAGGTGTTCCGGAATCTGGATACCTTTGATGATACCAAGGCCCGGGTGGGCACCTGGATTTTCTCCATTACGCGCAATACTGTGATTGACCATTTCCGCAGGACGCGGCCCACGGAAGAGCTTGATGAAAACATTCAGGATGATTCCGAAGTGGAAGGGCACCTGCTGGAAACAGAGAACCTGAGTGAGCTGGCCGCAGCCCTGCGCAGGCTTCCTCAGCAGCTGATGGACATTATTGTCCTGAGGTATTATGACGGAAAGCCGCTGACGGAAATCGCCGAGATGATGAATCTGAGCTACGGCGCCGTCAAGCTCCGGCATCAGAACGCACTGCTGCTTCTGCGTGAGTATATGGGCGAATAAAGTATCACAGCCTTCTGTCTGAAAAGGACAGAGGGCTTTTTTCTGCCTGAAACAGGAATGGACTGAGGCTATGAGCTGTTATCCCGGCCCTGGGCGGTCAGGAAATAGGCCTGCCTGGCATGTGCTGCAGGGTGCCTGACATGAGCCGAAAAAAACTTTCCAAATATTTTTCGGGTTTCCACTGCCACCTCTGAAAGTCGCGCGTATCAACTAGTGTCAGGCGGATGGAGCCTGAACGAAAAGAAACGACTCCTGCATGGCAGGTTCATGGAAAGGAAGGCAACCATTATGAAGAAGCTTATCGCAATCGTACTCGTCATTCTCTCTCTGACCAGTCTTATGATTCCCGCCCTGGCAGGCGCCGAACCCGTTCAGAATGTTTCCATGTGGGTCAACTGCAGCAACGGCAAGACCCTGAATGTCCGTGATGCGGCATCCACTGCCGGACATGTCCTGTATCGTCTGGAGTGCGGTACACGGGTGGAGATTGTGAAGAGCATGCCCGCACCCAAGGGCTGGGCCTATGTGGAGCCCGAGG
Source organism: uncultured Clostridia bacterium (assembly GCA_946534895.1). Classification (GTDB taxonomy): domain Bacteria; phylum Bacillota; class Clostridia; order Christensenellales; family Aristaeellaceae; genus UBA2943. Next base: position 18,858 of record CAMNDE010000055.1, on the reverse strand, counting down.
GATACAGCAACGGCGGTTATGTCATGACCAAGTTCCTGGTGGCCAGCAAGCCCGGAAAGTATGAAATCACCGAGCGCGAAGACAACTTCCGCACTGTTACGCCCTACACCGTGACCGCCAAGGCACTGAGCCGCCGTACGGACAGCAGCGTGGGACTGCGCGTACAGCCCAACAAGACGGCCCGTGAAATCCGCCGCCTCATCGCCGGCGATGTGCTGCAGGTGATTGCCCGCGGCAAGACCTGGAGCCAGGTGATTGATCTGACCACCGGACAGACCGGCTATATGGCCAACGATTACATGATCCGGAACTGACAGAAGCGTTTCAGACGCTCCCGGAATAACGAGAAACAAGGCCCGAAGATCCGGGCGTTTACATAGAGATGAAAGTTGAGAAAAACCCGCCGCCGGTTTCAAGCCGGAGGCGGGTTCTCTGCATATACGTAAGACTCTACGCGTACTTTCTGTAGTAGCTGGGTGTGACGCCGTATTTTTTCTTGAACGCATCCTTGAAATAATTACTGTCGGAAAAACCGCAGCGGAAGGCGATGGTGGTGATGGAATCCCGGGTGGAGCGCAGTTCCAGCGCCGCGTGATGCAGCCGGATGAAGACCAGGTATTCATGCAGTCCGATACCGGCGGCTTCATGGAACTTACGGCTTAAATAGTTGGGACTGAAGCCCACGGCATTGGCCACGTCCCTGGATGTGATGGGGTGCATGTAGGAGTCCGAAATGAAGCGTGCGGCACGGATGATCTGCTGGTCCGTGGTGTGAATGTCCAGCGGGGCATCCCCGAGAAAGGTGGCCAGACGGCCGAATAGCAGAAGGAGTTCCTGCAGGCACAGACGCTGCATGGGCGTGGAGTAGGAGTCACGCATCCGGGATTCTTTCAGAAGGCGGCCGAGACAGTCGTGCACCTGCTCCATATGCCCTTCCGGGATCTGAAACACGCGCACTTTCTCGAGAAACGACCGGCCGTCAGGAAGAAGATCAAGGACTGTATCATCCGCATCTGTCGGAGAAAAATACAGAGCCGTACGCCGGCATGTGCCGAACAGGTATCGGGTGTAATGCAGCTTCATGGGTGGAATCAGGAGAAAATCCCCGGCATGCAGGTCGTAGATTTCTTCATCCAGAAGAAAACGGCAGGATCCGGTTTCCACATGGAAAACTTCCACCTGATTATGGCAGTGGGAGTCCAGCATGGCAAAACCGGCATTACGCAGGGCAGTGGATACATGGATGCCCTCCGGAACCGGGTCCGGCAGGGTATGCGGCTGCTTCAACGCGTACACCTCCTGTTCGGGGAGTGGTGAAAAAACAGTATTTCATGAAAATTATAGGGGAAAAACCATGGAATTACAAGAAAAACTGTACTACAGTCCACACTTGCTACACATTTCCCCAAAGTTTCGCGAAGGCGAGGAAAGGCAAGCGAATGTTGGAACAGATCAAGTGGCTGTGGAGCAATATGGACAGAGTCAGCCGGATCCGGCACATCACTGCCATGTGCATCAGTGTCGTATCCTGTGTCATACTGCTGGTGAACCCGGCACTGAGTCAGCGGCTGATTGATGACGTCATTATCCCGCAGAACCCGGACCCCCTTATGGGCATCCTGATGCTCATGCTGGGCATGAAGCTCCTGAGGGAAGGCATGCGCTATCTCATGGTGGTGTTTCTTGAAAAGGATGCCCAGAGCGTGATCTATACGCTGCGCTGCAAGCTCTTTGAAAAGCTGCAGTACAATGACATGCGCTTTTTCGATCTGCACCGCTCCGGAGATCTCATGACCCGGATGAGTGCGGACCTGGACTGGTGCCGTCATTTCCTGAGCTACATCGACTACAGAATTATTGATGCCACGTGCACCTTCCTGTTTGCGGGCATTTACCTGCTGACAGTGAACTGGAAGCTGACACTGATTCTTCTGGCCATTACGCCGGCGCTGCTTGTGATCACCAAGCTGTTCTCCAAGCATGTGCGTCCGCGCTTTGTGGCCATGCGTGAGCGTCTGTCCGACATGAATGCGGCGGCCCAGGAGAACATTGCCGGCAACCGCGTGGTGAAGGCGTTTGCCCGCGAGGAATATGAAAAGGAACGGTTTGAGAAGAAGAACCACGCGTTCATGGATTCGCATCTGCGCATCAACAAGCTGTGGCTGACCTTCTTCCCGATGATCGAAATCCTGGCCAATGCCATGATGCTGGTCACCATTTTCCTGGGCGGCGTGTTCATCATCCGCGGGGAAATGACGCCTGGGCAGCTGGCCATTTACACGGGCCTGAGCTGGGCACTGGCGAACCCCATGCGTGAACTGGGCAACCTGATCAATGACCTTCAGCGCTTTTCCACGTCTGCGGCCAAGGTCATGGAGCTGCAGTTCGGCAGGCCGTCCATTGTGGATCCCGCGGATCCGGTGGAGCACGAGCGGGTGAACGGCAGAATTGAGTTCGACCATGTGAGCTATACCGTGGAAGGAAAGCACGTGCTTCAGGACGTGAGCTTTTCCGTGGAAAGCGGACAGACCGTGGCGGTCATGGGTCCCACCGGCAGCGGCAAGACCACGATGATCCAGCTGCTGGCCAGGTTCTACGATGTCACAGACGGCCGGATTCTGGTGGACGGCTGCGATGTACGCCAGTGGAAGCTGCAGCAGCTGCGCGGGGGCATCGGTACAGCCACCCAGGATGTGTTCCTGTTCTCGGATACCGTGGAGGGCAATGTGGCCTTCGGCAACCAGGATCTTTCCCTGGAGGAAGTGGAAGACTTCTCCCGGCGTGCGGCCGCGGACGAGTTCATCCGGCATCTGCCCGAAGGGTATGACACGATTATCGGTGAGCGCGGCGTCGGTCTGTCCGGCGGGCAGCGCCAGAGAATAGCCCTGGCCAGGGCAATGGCGGTACAGCCCGGCATTCTGGTCATGGACGACACCACATCCGCCGTGGACAGCGAGACCGAACAGTATATCCAGGCCCAGCTCCGGGAACTGCCCTTTGCGTGCACCAAGTTCATTATTGCCCAGAGGATTTCGTCCATGCGGGATGCGGACCTGATCCTGGTGCTCAAGGATGGACAGATCGCCGAGCGCGGCACGCACAAGGAACTGCTGGAAAAGAAAGGGTATTACTGGGAGACCTATTGTCTGCAGTACGGCATTTCCGGGAAGGAGGCGGTGTAAGATGGCAAGAAACAAGTTTGACGTGGATGAAAAGCTGGAAACCCCCTTCCAATGGAAACACCTGAAGCGCGCCGGCGTCTATATCGGGCGGCACAAGGGCAAAATGATCCTGGCCCTTCTGATGAGCGCCCTGGCCAGCATGGCAACCCTGTACATTCCCAAGATCACACAATGGGTACTGGATGAAGCCGTGCCCGCAGGCGATGTGCCCATGATCGGCAAAATGGCCATGCTGTTCGTGGGCCTGATCCTTCTGAGCATTGTGTTCACCACCATCCGTTCGCGCATGATGGCGCACGTGAGCCAGCGCATTATCTATGATATCCGCAGTGATCTGTTTGCGCATCTCCAGAAGCTGCCCTTCAGCTACTATGACAGCCGTCCCGCCGGAAAGATTCTGGTGCGCGTGATCAATTACGTGAACTCGGTATCGGATATTCTTTCCAACGGCATTATCAACATGATCCTGGAGATCATCAACCTGGTCTTCATTGTGGTGTTCATGTATTCCACCAATGCCACCCTGGCCACCGTGATTGTGGCCGGACTGCCTATTTTCATCGGCATCATCATTCTCATCAAGCCCAGACAGCGCAAGGCCTGGCAGAACCAGAGCAACAAGAACAGCAATTACAACGCTTACCTTGCCGAGTCCATTGACGGTGTGCGCGTCAGCCAGCTGTTTGACCGACAGGAAGTGAACATCGGCATCATGAAGCGGCTGGCGAGCGCGTGCCGCACGGCATGGCTCAAGGCAGTCTATATCAGCAACACAGTATGGCTGTCCAGCGAAATCATGACGCAGATCGTGCTGACGGTACTCTATATCGCCGGTGTCTACTGGATGGGCGGCGGAAAGATGGTTTCCTTCGGCGTGATCCTGGCCATGGGCCAGTATGTGAGCCGGTTCTGGCAGCCCATCACGAACCTTGCCAATATCTACAATTCCTTTGTGAACAATATTGCCTATCTGGAGCGTATCTTCGAAACCATGGACGAGCCCGTGGTGGTGGATGACAAGCCGGGCGCGGAATCCCTGCCGGAAATTGACGGGGAAGTGGAGTTCGAGGACGTGACCTTCTCCTATGAGGAAGGCCAGAACGTACTGGAGCATCTGAACCTGCATGTACGCGCGGGCGAGAGCATTGCGCTGGTAGGCCCCACAGGCGCCGGCAAGAGCACGATCATCAATCTTCTGTGCCGGTTCTATAACCTGAACAGCGGACACATCTATCTGCACGCCAAGGATGGAAAGAAATATGATATCAGCGAAGTCACGCTGAACAGTCTGCGCACGCAGCTGGGCATCATGATGCAGGACAGCTTCCTGTTCTCCGGCACGCTCATGGACAATATCCGCTACGGACGTCTGAACGCCACGGACCGGGAAGTCCAGGAAGCTGCCAAACGCGTGCATGCGGATGATTTCATCCGGAAGATGAGTTCCGGATACCAGACGGAAGTGCGCGAGCGCGGCGGAAACCTCTCCCAGGGCGAGCGTCAGCTGGTGGCCTTTGCCAGAACGCTGCTGTCAGATCCCGCTGTGCTGATCCTGGATGAAGCCACGTCCTCCATTGATACGCAGACCGAACGCCTGCTGCAGGAGGGCATTCAGGAGATGCTCAAGAACCGGACCAGCTTTATCGTGGCCCATCGCCTGTCCACCATCAAGAACTGCGACCGGATTCTGTACATCAGCAACAAGGGCATCGCAGAAATGGGCAGCCATGAGGAGCTTATGAAAAAGCGCGGACTCTATTATCAGCTCTATACAGCTCAGGCACAGGAGGAAGCCGCGTAAGCGGTTTTCCCCTGGAATCCAGAAACCAACGGCTCTGTCTCCGCATTGATAAATGCTGAATGCAGGGCCGTTTTTCATAGATTGACTCATGCGTTTCAGGCATAACAGGGCATAGAAAAAAGCCATTGGACATATCAGTCTCAACCTGTTATGGTATGCATGCAGACATTTCGCCTGCGGAGAGGAAAGAAAAGCCATGGAAAAGGAAAACAGCATGGGCACGGAAAAAGTCAGCCGTCTGGTGCTGAAGACCGGCCTGCCGCTGATGCTTAGCCTTCTGATCAATTCCCTGTACAATTTTGTGGACTCGGTGTTTGTGTCCAGGGTGGCGGAAGACGCACTCACCGCGCTGTCTCTGGCGGCACCCGTACAGGTGCTGGTTTCAGCCCTGGGGCTTGGAAACGCGGTGGGCCTGAATGCGGCCATCAGCCGGGCGCTCGGGGAGAAGAAGCCGGAAGAGGTCAGAAAAACGGCCAGTGCGGCCATTTTCCTGGCGCTGTGCGCGTGGGTGCTGATCTGCATTGCCTGTCTTCTGGGCATCCGCTGGTACTTTGACTGGCAGAGCGGCGGCAATGAGGTGATTGCAGCCTATGGACGGGATTACCTGAGCATCTGCATGCTGTTCTCCCTGGGACAGATGGGCCAGTGGGTCTTTGACCGGTTCGTGATTGCCAGCGGCAAGTCCCATCTGTTTCTCTATACGCTGTCAGCGGCTTCCCTGACCAACCTGATTCTGGACCCTGTCTTCATCTTTGTGTTCCGGATGGGCACAAAAGGCGCGGCCATTGCCACGGTGATCGGACAGTTCATGGGGCTGTTTGCGGGCATCTATATCAACCGCCGGTGGAACCGGGAGATTCCCTTTGCCTTTACGCTGCGGCCGGACTGGAAGAGCGTGCGCACCATACTGCGGGTGGGGATTCCCTCTACGCTGGTGCAGGTGCTCACATCCTTTGTGACCGTGGTCATGAACTCGATCCTGCTTGTGTTTTCCTCCACAGCGGTGGCCGTATACGGCGTATGCGCTAGGATGATGGGCCTGTGCACGGTAGGCGTGCACGGCATCGACAACGGCCTGATTCCCATTGTGGCATACAACTATGGCGCGCACAGGCCGGAGCGCATCCGGGAAGCCGTGCGCTGGGCGCTGATCTATTCCTTTGTGTTCTATGCGCCGTTCCTTTTCATGCTCGAGTGTTTCCCGGGGCTTGTGATGCAGCTGTTCCACGCATCGGAGCACATGATGGGCATCGGACTTCCAGCCGTGCGGCTTCTGGCTCTGTCCTGGCTCATCAGCATTCCCAGTCTGGTGAGCGCATCCGCGCTGCAGGGGCTGTCCAGGCCCGGACCGAGCATGGTGCTGACCATGGCACGTCAGGCGGTGCTGCCGGTGGCACTTGCATGGGTTTTGAAAGGCTCAGGGCAGCTGAACCTGATCTGGCTTGCGTTTGTCATGGCCGAGATGATCTGCGTGCCCCTGGCGCTGCTGTTCTGGAAGCGGGGTCTGAAGAGCGTGTCCATGTAAAAGCATATACCGGCCATATCGGCCGGTTTTTCTCTGGCGCTTTCAGGCGCTTTTGCCCGTGAAACGTGACAAGCAGGGAATCCTGTGGTAATATGTCATGGCGCATTTTTCTCGTGCGTTTTTCAAGCATGTCTTGGAGGAGGATATTTTCGTGGGTTCAAAGATACTGCGCTATGCGCTTTTTCCACTGGCTCTGCTGTCCATTCCCGGGGAAGGAGCGCCTGCGGCAGGTAAAACGGAAAAGACGGAACACAGAAAACCCCGGCCTCAGCAGGGCCGAAGCGGAAGAAAGCCTTCTGCACGTCCTGACGCCGCAAAACACACGGAACAGACACAGGAGAAGAAGGAGAATGCTTCCATGCCTTCCCCTGTGAGAAGAAGCAATCCCAGAAGGCAGAAAAGCGAAGGCGCACCGCGCGCGGAAAGTACAAGGGAAGTGCGGCCGGCGGCGTCCCGGGAAGAAAGTGCCCGGAAGGATCGGCCGGAAAATCCGTCCCGCGACAGCGCGGACCGCATGAAGGCAAGACAGGAAAATCCGTCAGCACACGGATCGAGAAAGCCCCGGGAAAAGACTGGTGCGCGTGAGGATGAAAAGAAGCGTTCTCCGCACCGGAACCCGAATCAGGGCGGGCGCGGAGAGCGCGCGAACCGTACAGACTTTTCCGAGCAGGATACGGAAAGCAGCCGCAAGGCGCTGTCGAAGGGCAAGACCCCGGAAAAAACACCGCCCCGGGCTGTGACCGGACGCCGGGAAAAAGCCGGCCCCTTCCAGCAGGCAAAGGAAGTGATTTCCCTGGGACAGGGCATGTTTGCCTTCCAGGATGAAAAGGGAAATCACCGCGGACTTCTCAGTGTTCAGACCAAGACGGCGCTGGACATCCCGTACCGGGTTACCGGCGTGTTCCGGGAAGGACTTGCGCCGGTGGAGGAAAAAGGACGCTACGGCTACGTGGATCTTACCGGGCGCATGGCGATCCCGTGTGTATGGGATGAAGCCGGAGAATTCGAGGACGGTCGGGCACAGGTGGTCAAGCGCGGACGCACCATCTGTCTGGATGTGAACGGCAACGAACTGGAAGAGGAAGCCTGGCGCCAGGATCTCATTTTCTCGGAAGGCCTGGCCCCGCGTCAGGAGGGCAGCCTGTACGGGTTTGTCAATGAGGAAGGCGAGACTGTGATCGCACCTGCCTGGGAAAAGACAGGGCGCTTCCATGACGGGCTGTGCGCGGTGATGCGCGACCGGAAATGGGGATACATCAACCGCGACGGCCAGGTAGTCGGCACGCTGGACTGGGACATGGCGCTGGAGTTCAGTGAAGGCATGGGAGGCGTGCTGATCAACAACCGCTACGGGTTTGTGGACGCGAGCGGACGGGTGGCCGTGGAACCTGTGTATGAGTATGTGAGCGGGTTCCGGGAAGGCATGTGCGTCGTGGCACGCGGCGGACGGTTCGGATGCATTGACCGCAATGGCTGGGAAGTCATTGAAATGAAGTATGAATTCATGGCGCCCTTCTCGGAGGGCCTGGCCGTGATGGAAAGCGGCGGCAAGCGCGGTTTTCTGAATGCCGGGGGCGATGTGGTCATCGCACCTCAGTGGGATGCCTGCTATGCCTTCTCGGAAGGCCTGGCCGCAGTGCTCAAGGACGGACTGTGGGGATATGTGGACATGGAAGGCAGTCTGGTGATCCCCAATCAGTTCCAGCAGGTGGTCTCCTTCGTTGACGGGTATGCCAGCGTGCGCGACCAGCGCGGCTGGGCGATCCTGGACCGGGATGGAAACGTGATTCTGTAAGCCCCCGAAAAACTTATCCATATAGATCAAAAAAACGGAGCCGGACAAGATGTCGGGTTCCGTTTTCTTAAGGACATTCAGTCGTTGCTGCCCATGCAGATGAGTTCGGGAAGAATCAGGAAGTTCTGTCCGCCGCATCCGGGAAGCGGCTGAAAATGTGCCTCCGGAACCGCGGCCGTCCAGGCGTCAATGCAGGTGGAGCGGACAGAGGGATCATTCTTCAGGTTCACATAGGTGCGGGGCTCCTCAAAATAGGAGAACAGCATGTCTTCATGCAGGGAAATGAACTGGTATCTGTCGCCCTGAAGCGCGCCTTCGTTGACCAGCGCCCGGTGATGCATGACATAGTCAAACAGACGGTCATGCCGCAGAAGGGCAATCCGGCCCACGCGGCGTTCAGGCTTTGCACGCTGCCAGCTGCTTTCCGTATCCGGAATGGCGTGATAGAAAATGGGATACATGTAGGCCCAGAGCCGGTCCTCCTCGCCGTGCGGATAACTGGAGAGAAGGGGACTCAGGGCGGGCAGGACCGTTTCCGGATCCATGCCCTGGTCTGTCAGGGCTTCCACATACAGGAAGAGCTGCCGGCCCCACTGATACAGGCCCAGGGTCATGATATCCTTCCGTGCAATGGCAGCCGAGACCTGCTCTTTTGCCAGCTGAAGCACTTTTTCGTCAATATCAGGGCAGAGGCTTTTCAGACGTGCGCGGAATTCCAGACGCTTTACGCTCATGCTTCATCCTCCCAGCGGATATGCACATCCAGGCAGTCTTCCAGTTCCTCAAGCGTTCCGTCCCAGGCTTCATGCTCCCCGAAAAAGGCCGCGGACATGTCACGGATGCGCAGGCCATGGACGCTGCGGGCATACAGGGCCGGAATGGAGTGCGGATACTTGTGACGGGCAGAGGGCTGCTCATCAAACAGGCCGCCGGGCTGGGTGCCGGTATGCCGGAACTCCAGCTGTACGTCAGACACGCGGATATCTTCGATGGGGGAATCCTTTTCTCCGCCCAGGAAGAAACTGCTCTCGCAGGTGAGGCGCACATGATCAATGGAGAGATGTTGGATTTTACCCGGGAAATTCTGTTTTCCCGCTCTCGGCGTGCAGCTGACGAAAATGGGTTCGCCCTTGCCCCACCAGCCGGGATCACCGGGCAGGTCATAGGCATCGCCCCAGCGTCTGGTGCAGCCGGTCAGGTGATGAATCTGGATGTTTTCCACTGTGCCGCCGTCCCGTACCCAGATGCCGGCGGCGCGGCTGCAGTCCTTGATGACGCAGTCGGAGAAGACAATATTGCGGATGCTGCCATGGGTTTCCGTGCCGATCTTCAGCGCACTGTCACGGGAATGGAGCACACAGCCGGAAATGGTGATGTTCTCGCTGTCACCGTAGCGCGCATGCATGGGGCCGGTGGCCTTGACCACAATGGCGTCATCACCAGTGGACACGATGCATCCCTGAATGACCACATCCTGACAGCAGTCGGGATCAATGCCGTCATTGTTGGCGCCGCGGTCATCGCCCAGAATCCGTATGCCTGAGATCATGACACGGCGGCAGCCGGCCATGTGCAGTGTCCAGAAGGCCGCATCCTTCAGCGTGACATCCTGAATGGTGAGGTCTTCCACATTCTCAAACAAAGTAAGCCGCGGACGGAAGCTGGCCACGGACTTGGGGCATTCATGGAAGCCGGCATCCACGTTCCTGTCCGTAAACACAAGGTTTCCCTGACCGTCAATGACGCCGCTTCCGGAAATGGTGATGTCGCAGGCATCCCGTGCGCCAAGGAAAAAGCCGCCGTTCCAGCCGTCCACGGCATCGCCCTCGCCGCCGGAGGGGAAAGGCAGTATATCGTCCTCATTGAGACTGGAAACGAGCACGGCGCCGCTGCTCAGATGAAGGTTGACATGGCTCTTGAGAAGTATGCTGCCCGAGAGAAAGCGGCCTGCGGGCACCAGCACCTGACCGCCGCCCTGGGCATGGGCTGCATCAATGGCCGCCTGAATGGCAGAAGCGCAGTTCACGCCATCGGGCCGCGCGCCATAATCACAGATGGAAAAAACACTCATGAACGTTCACCCTGTCTTTCACAAGATTTTCTGGAGTTCGAATACGATTATACCAGTTCCGCAGCGGAAGGAAAATGAATATTTCCGGGAAAACGTCGTACAGACAGAGAAAAAACCGGACATCACAGATTTCCGGATTTTTCTGCAGGGCCTGTGCTTATTTCCCGCTTTTCCTGAATACCCTCACCGCCGAGATACAGAAGATCCGAAAAGGGGATTCTGGTCTTGACCAGGGTAAGCTCCGCCTCCGCCGTGTCTATATGGCTCACCATCCCGGTCATGGATGCGTAGTGGTCCGTGTCATAGTATACGACGGTGATCATCTGTCCCCGGCGCACCTGGGCAAGGCGGAAGGAAAGCTCAGATGCATCATCCTCAGACAGGGCTCTGCGTTCTTCCTTCAGGGCACGCTTTTTTCTCAGATACTCATCAAACCCCGGCAGGGACGCAAAGGGCAGAAACTGACTGGCACGATTACTCATGATGGCCTCCTACCTGCTGGTTCCGGTCTTTCTGCGTGGAACGGCTGTCCAGGGAAATACCGCGGAGCACGATATTCCTGCCGAACCTGTCTTTGAGTGCAGCGACGGTTTCCTGCAGGCTGCGCTCTTTCCGGTCCTTTTCCGGGTCCGAGAGAAGAGTCAGGGCCTCACCGTCTCCATCCTGCAGATCCTTGAACTCAATGGCCAGGGAACGCACCTGGTCCACGGGATGGATTTCCTCCCAGAAGATGCGGTACATGTCCATGATCTTCCGGAAGGATGCGGAAGGTGCCATAAGCCTGCGGGACAGAGAATGTCCCGGCATGCGGGTGGCGCTGTATCCGACACGCAGGGAAACAGTGGAAGCGAGAAGATGATTGGCGACCAGGTCCAGAACCAGCTGATCCACCATTTCCGTGAGCACCAGAAAAGCCGCGTCCGGCGGATAGGGCTCAGGAAGAATCTGGCCGTTGGTCAGGGAACGGGATTCAGGCCGGAACTGATGGATTTCCTCAATAGTGCAGCTTTCCCGGCCCCAGGCATGATCGATCAGGTATTCCGCAGGCGCGCCGAATTCCCGGTAGAGGCTGCGCTCGGGCAGCAGGGTAATGCCATGAAGGTCCTGCACGCCGAACTTGGCAAGCCGGGCGGCAATGCCATGGCCGATGCCCCAGATATCCGTAATGGGCCTGTGGTGCCAGATCTGTTCCCGGAATCCCTGTTCATCCAGAATCCCGATATGGTCAGGCACATGCTTGGCCGTGATATCAAGGGCGACCTTGGCGAGAAAGAGATTGGGCCCTATACCGGCAGCGGACCCGATATGTGTTTCCCGGTACACGGCGTCCATGAGCATTCGGGCCATTTCCACGGCGGTTTTCCGGTAAGGGCCGAGGTAGGGCGTCACATCCAGAAAGCATTCATCGATGGAATAGACATGGATGTCATCCGGGCTCACATAGCGCAGGTATATGCCATAGATATCCGCTGAGATTTCCATGTACCGGCGCATGCGCGGCCTTGCAAGAATAGGATGATAGCGGGTGGGAATCTCCCGCACCCGGCAGCGTCCGGGCACGCCGAGACGCTTGAGCGCAGGGGATACGGCAAGACAGATGGTGTCCAGTCCGCGCTCAGGATCTGCCACCACAAGGTGCGCCTGATCCGGGTCCAGTCCCTGGTCGGCACATTCCACCGAGGCATAGAAGGAACGCAGATCAATGCACAGATAGGTACGTTCCATACTCATGCCCCCTTCCTGCACCACACATTACAGTCCATACAGCTGCCTCAGACCTCTGCCGCTGCCCATGACATGGGTCTTCGGTTCCCACTCCTTTGCAAACCAGGAAAAGTCCGCATCCGGGCGCCGGATTTCCAGGCGTGCCAGTTCATCTTTCCATGTGATCGTTGTCACGGCGTATTCGCCCTGCTCATAGCCATACCCGTTTCCCGCATCCTCATAGTACTCCAGTCTGCCGTCGCGCCCGGGCCAGATGCAGAGCTCAGTCCGGTCGGCATGCATGTCATACGCGTTTTCAAGCCCCGGACACACCGGCAGAACAGCGCCTTCGCGGATGAACACGGGCATGATGTCCAGAGAAATGTCCAGCGTCAGGTGCTGACCGCCTGCATACCAGGTGCCGTCCATGAGATCATACCATCCCTGGCCTTTCGGCAGGTACAGACAGCGCAGGCTTCTGCCGTCCACGGCCGGATCGGTAACCGGGCAGACCAGGAGATCCGGCCCCAGCATGTATTCGTCTTCACAGGCTAGGGCATCAGGATCATCCGGGAAATCAAAGGCGAGCAGGCGCATCATGGTGGCGTTGTCCAGCCATACATGGCCCATGAGCGAAGAAAGGCAGGGCAGGAGCAGATAGCGGAGCCGGTTTGCCCGGAGCACAGCCAGATAGTATGAGCGGTCACCGCTGTCCAGTTCCCATAATTCCCGGCGGATATCGGTCCCGTGCCCGCGGAAAACCGGGAGCATGGAACCGAACTGATACCAGCGGACAAACAGCTCACGGTATGCGGGATCGTCCATGCCCTGTTCATACTCGCCGTCCCAGAACCATGCGCTGCCCCGGCGCACGAAGAAGGCTCCGATATCCAGAGTCCAGAAGGGCAGTCCGGAAGCACAGAAATTCAGGCCTTCCCGTACCTGCGCGGCAAGCGTCTGCCAGGAGGCACTGATATCGCCGGACCAGCAGATCACGCCATAGCGCTGCGAACCGGTATGTGCAGAGCGCGTGAGGTTCACCACACGCTGAGCGCTGCTGCCGCGCTGGCCTTCCCAGATGGTGCGGGCATGAAACAGGGCATAGGCATTGATGCGCTGCATGGGGATGGACTGACTGCAGGTCTGTACATACTCCTGATACATGCACGCGGGATCCGGTTTTTCCACGTGCGCCCATTCCGGCGTAAACGGCTCGCATGAATCGCACCACCAGGCATCCACACCGTGATGGAACAGTCCCTGTTCCGCCTGTTCCCAGTACAGTTTCCGCGCCCGGGCATCAAACGCATCATAGACTTCGCTTCCGGGAAGCAGAAGCCCGTACCTGGCAAAATCGAGGCAGTTGTCACAGTCCCTGGCCATGTTCGGCCAGATGGAGATCATGAACTGCACGTGCATGTCATGAAGCTTTCCAAGGGTTTCGGACATGTGCGGGAAGCGCTCAGGGTCCAGCGTTTTCTGGCCCCATGCGTTTCCTTTCCAGGAACACCAGTCGAGCACGACGCAGTCCAGGCCGATATGCCGCTGACGGTAACCCTCGGCAATCCGGAGAAGTTCGTCCTCCGTCTCATAGCGCTCCTGGGACTGGATATACCCGAGCGCCCACCGGGGCAGCATGGCTGCTTTCCCTGTCAGAAAGCGGTAGGCGTCCACTACGGCATCCATTGAACCGCCGCCGAGCACATAATAGTCCATCTCCTCATCGGCTTCCGTGTACAGGCAGGAGCCATAGGCATCATCATGGAAGATGCCGGCACCGTCCGTGGCCAGGAGGATGCCCCAGCCCATGGAAGAAGTCAGCAGGGGAATGGAAATCTTCCGGTTCGCCTGATGCAGATACCGGGTGCTTCCTCTCAGGTTCAGTCGTCCTTCCTCGGACTGTCCGAGGCCGTAGAGGCACTCCCGGTTCTGGAAGGCCAGGTTCAGACGCGTATGATACAGCCGGCGCGTATTCCCTGAAGCGCGAAGCACCTGCTTGTCGCCGTCGGCGGTATGCACGGTTTCCAGAAAAGAAGTGCCTGTCTCCTGAGAAGGCATGGGTGCCATAAAGGCTTCCATGGATCGGCCGGTTTCCCGGAAAAGCAGGGTATGGTCCGTGCGGTAATAGGCAATGGAACTGTCTCGGCGTGAAATATGCAGGTGCACGGATGCCGTTCTCAGAATTACTTCGTCCCCGGTCATCTCCCATGTCCAGTCCGACAGATCCTTCACCGGGAGCATGCCGTCACCGGTCCGCTCCAGCAGAGTGGACGGTGAGAGACGGACGCGGAAAATATCTGCACGCTTCGGCTCAATGCGCATGGTGCCCAGGTCCGTGATCATTTCAAGGAAATCCGCCTGACGGCAGACGGAAAGGATCCGTCCTTCTGGTCTTTTCTCAGCTTTGAGCATATCCATTCTCCCCGCATCAGTTCTTTCGGTGTATAGGATACATCGAAAGAGAAAAGAATGCAAAAATCCCGGGACTTCTGCTCAAACCCGGAAATTCATGCGGGATATGGAATTCAGTCCATAGATCATCTATAATACAGAATTACTACGGCCGGGAATTGCCCGGATGGAGGAGCAGGACCATGCATCAGAAGTTTCCCTGGAAGGAATTCCTCGTACGGATTGCTGTGATCGCCGTGCCCGTTGCGCTTCAGAATCTTCTTGCCACCACCGGATCCATGGTGGACACCATGATGATCGCGTCCCTCGGCCAGACCGAGGTGGGAGCTGTCGGCCTGTGCGCACAGTTTTCCTCGCTTATGTTCAGCGGAATCTGGGGCTTTGTGGGCGGCGGCATGCTCTTCTTTTCCCAGTACTGGGGTGCAAAGGATGATGAGGGCATCAACCGGTCCTACGGCATCACGCTGATGTTCATGATGACCGTGGCTGCAGTTTTCTGCCTGGCTGCGCTGTTCTTTCCGGAACTTATCATGCGCCTGTATACGGACAAGGAAAGCATTCAGGCTGTGGGCGTGGAGTATCTGCGTCTGGTGGCCTTTGCGTATCCGCTGCAGATCTATTCCATGGCCATGGCATCGCTGCTCCGGTCCACGGAACGCGTCAGAATACCGCTCTATGGGGCCATTGTATCTGTGGCGGTGAACCTGTTCCTCAACTGGGTGCTGATTTTCGGCAACCTTGGCATGCCGCGCATGGGCGTCCGCGGAGCAGCGCTTGCCACCTCCATTGCACAGGGCATGAATGTACTGACCATTGCGGTACTGGCCCGGCTCAACGGGCATCCCTACGTGTTCGCTGTGACCCGGCATTTCCGCTTCGGCATGAGGCATCTGCGGGCCTATATGAGCAAGTGTGCTCCGATTCTGGCCAATGAACTGCTTATCGGCGTCGGCAACATGGTGATCAATATCGTGCTTGGACGGCAGCCGGAGGAAACGATTGCTGCCCTGGCTGTGTTCCGGACGCTGGAAGGTCTTGTGATCGGTTTCTTTGCAGGCTTTTCCAACGCCTCATCCATTCTGGTTGGCAAGGAAGTCGGTGCCGGAAATATCGAGATTTCCTATCAGCGTGCATGGCGTCTCGTGTACCTCTGCCAGGGCTTTATCGCGCTGACATGCCTCGCGCTTGTCTGTCTGCATACGCCGATCCTCACGCTTATGGGCATGACCGGGGAGGCCTTCCGGGTGGCTTTCGGCATGGTGCTGATTTATGGTGCTGTTGCCATCATCCGCATGGGCAACTGGGTACAGAATGATACATACCGTGCTGCCGGGGATGCGGCCTTTGGTACGATTCTGGAAATCACGTTCATGTGGCTGCTGGTGGTTCCCTCGGTACTGATCGCAGGATTTGTCCTGCATCTGCCGTCTCTGGCCGTGTTTGCACTGTGCTACGTGGATGAACCCATCCGCTACGTGCTCATGCAGGTGCATCTTTACAGCGCCAAATGGATCAAGCCGGTTACCCCGGAGGGTGAAGCAGGTCTTTCCGCCTGGCGCGCCAGACGGGCGCAGGAAAAAGAGGCACAGGCCTGACATAATGATGGAAAAAATCCGTTCCTGTATTTCAAAGTGCAGGAGCGGATTTTAGATTTAATGTATGGTTCTGAAAGGATCCTCCTCGGGTATCAGCGGAAAACCGGAAATCCTGGACAAAGGGAGCGTGGACTCAAGAAAAAACAGGTTTTCCGCATCACAGGGAAGCCAGTCGTCCCCGTGACCTGCGCGCTCCAGTTCCCGACGTGTTCCTACGACCGCATCCCTGAAGGCTTCAAAGGAAGGGAAACGGTCTTCGGGATGAAAGGCGCACGCCCTTGCGATCAGGGCATAAAGTCCCGGCGTTTCGCTTTCATTGTGTTCGGAGGGCGGCGGAACAGGCATGCCGGCAAGGCGCCGGTAGCACGCGAGTTCACTGTCGCGATCATAATAGGGTAGACTCATCTCATGAAAAAGGATATACAGATGCAGACCGAGGGAATAGATTTCAGAACGCTCTGAAACGCCTTCTCCACGGAACACTTCCGGCGCCATGAAGGCAAGCGAACCTCTGGGGCCTGGATGGTCCGGTATCTCGCTGCGCCTGAGTGCGCAGCTGAAGTCGCCCAGGAGGGCTTCGCCGCGGTCTGAGATGAACAGATTACGGGGCTGCAGATCAAGATGCATAACGTCTTTTTCCCGGCAGGCGATCAGCGTGCTGCAGACATTCAGAATCATGGACATGGCATGGGATTTGGTCATGCCGCCCGATGCCTTTATTGAATCCATAAAGGGACAGGCATATTCTTCCAGAAGATACACCGTATGCAGGCCATGGTTCTCACGGGTTTCCATGTCCAGAAGATGGACAACCCCGGGCACACCCTCAAGCAGCTTCAGTATTTCCGCCTCATGCAGTGCATTCTGATATCTGCCCGGCTGATTTCGGCCGGAAATGACTTTCAGCGCCATTTTCCTGTCGCATTCAATTTCGAAGACATCACCCGTGGAACCCCATCCGATTCTGCGAAGCAGTCCGAGGCTGGTGAAACGGTCCGGAATCGGAACGATCACACTGGAATATGCGGGATTTGGGCGAACACTCCGTTCATTGAATGCGTAGGGACCGGCAGACATGCCGGGATCAGGCTGACTGGTAAACATGGCTTTGCTCCTTTCCATGAAAATGATCATGACAGGTCCACAATCAGGAATTCCCATTACATATACAGACGCATGAAAATGGAAATAGTTTCCGACAGGAAGAAAAATCATCAGAAAGTTTTCCATTGAAAAACCGGCAGGCTGCGTGCCCGCCGGAATGCTTTTTTCTGTGGAAATCAGGCCCAGACCAGCCAGCAGAAGAGGTATCCGCTGAGCACGGCAACGAGCGTGAAGGGGACGCCGATACGCAGGAAGTCACTGGTCTTGACTTCATAGCCCTCCTTGCGCAGCATGCCAATCGTGACAATGTTGGCACTGGCCCCGATGGGTGTGAGATTGCCGCCAAGGGTGGCACCGCACAGAAGACCGAAATACAGAACGGTGGGATCCCATCCCATGATGCTGGAAATGCCCTGTACCACAGGAAGCATGGTGGCCACATAGGGGATGTTGTCGATGAAGGCGGAGAAGAGCACGGAACCGAAGGTGATGAGGGTGTACATGATGAACTTGCTCGAACCGCCGAGACGCACAAAGAGCTGCGCGATCTGGTCAATGATGCCCACCTGGGTGATGCCGTCAATAACAATGAACAGTCCCGTAAGCAGCAGAAGCGTCTGCCAGTCAATGCCTTCCAGCACGGTCTGGATTTTGCCCTTGCGCAGCAGATGGCGCGCTGTGCCGATCAGGCAGATGCTCATGCAGATCAGACCGTTGGTGAGATCGGGCTTTTCAGGAATAAAGGAAGCACCGATGAGCAGCAGGATGTTTACCAGCAGAAGGCAGGTGGGAAAATAGTCCGTTACCTGCGTGATGCTGATGCCGGAAATCTTCTGCCGGTTTTTGCGGAAAATCCAGATGATGACAGGCACCGTGGCCACCGCTCCAAGCTCCACGGCCCAGAAGATGGAGAAACGGCCGTTCATAAAGAAGAAGTCGCTGAAGTCCATGCCGGCATAGCCGCCCAGCATAATGGACGTGGTGTCACCCACAAGCGTGGCGGCGCCCTGCAGATTCGAGGACACGGAAATGGAAATGAGCAGCGGAATGGGGGAAATGCCCAGAGTTCTGGCAACCGCAAGCCCCACAGGTGCAATCATGAGCACGGTGGCCACATTATCCATGAAAGCCGATACAAAACCGGAAAACAGGGACATGAGCACGGCAGCCCACATGACGTTGGATGTGGAAGCGAGCAGCGTATCCGCCAGGCGGTTGGGCATTTTGGACTCGATAAACAGCTGCACCGTGCCCATGGTGCCGGCAAGCATCAGCAGGATGTTCCAGTTGATGGATGTGGGCAGCGCGCCAAGAGGTTCAATTCCGAGAATCAGAAACAGCACCGCACATCCAAGCGCCAGATAAGGCCGGATCTTGGAAAAAGCAATCATGCATACATACATGATAATAAAGAGGATAAGGGCAACCGTCTGCATAGAAAACTCATACCTTTCCTGTAAATATGAAAAGAGACCCCAACCAATCGCATGGCTGAAGTCTCGCTCCAATCCGTTCCGGATGCTCTGCACCGGGCGCATGGCCGTGATGACGACGCAGAGACACACAAGTGGGAACTACTCCCTTCAACGGATATGGATTATACGAGTTTTGGGGAGGGTTTGCAAGGCTTTCCACAGAGCCAATTCGTACAGTTCCGGAAAGAATACAA
>CAMNDE010000054.1:0-24096 GCA_946534895.1 uncultured Clostridia bacterium | reverse complement strand
TACCAAATCTCTTATCATGTTCCTATTTTAGTACCGGAATCATGAAAGTTTACGTTTACAATCAGCTCCTGCGGACCTATCCGGACTTTATCTCCCAGTGGGCGGCCCTGCGGAGCATGGAGCAGGCGTACCAGTATGTGCACAGCCTTCTGCCGGGCATCACCCAGTTCCGCATCTATCATGACAATCCCTCGCTTCTGGAAAACGGCGGCCTGCTCTGGAAGCCCGGAAACCGGCTGCTGGACGGAAACCGGGAAAAGGACTGGTACGTGCAGCATCTTACCTCAGGGCATCCGGAATGGTCCGTTTATGCGCATCCGTATTCCGGCGAGAGCTACAGCGTGCTCACCACGGGCATTCCCCGTGGCGCCGCCGGCTGCGTGGGCGTCATCTATCTGCGCCTGGCGAATCTGAGTGCCTTCGGCAGCGCACTGAAGAGCGACCGCGCACAGCACGCGCTGGCCGATCCCAACGGCATCATCTTTCTGGCCACGGATCCCGCGCTGCAGGGCAAAAGCCTGGAGGACACGGCGTTTCCGAGTCTCACGAGCGCACGCATTTCCGCCTATGGAAATGACACCGTTTCCACGGAGACCGCGGACGGATTCCATATCCTGAACCGGCTCGGCAACGGCTGGCAGCTCTACAGCTTTGTGCCCATGGCCGGGATTTCCGCAAACCTGAACCGGCTGAACATACTGTACCGCATCGGCGTCATGATTGTGGTGGCGCTGGGCGCCGCGGCCGTGCTCACCGTGCTGCATTACTTCCGCTTCCGCCTGAAAAAGCTGAGCCGGCGCCTGCAGAGCGATGTGCCGGAACTCGTGCATCCGGGCATGGAGCAGACCGCGCTCTCGGATCAGGTGGATCAGGTGGAGGCGCATTACGGGCGTCTGGTCCGTCAGATGAAGGACCTGAGGCTGCGGGAGATGGAAGAGGCCATGCGCGCCATGGAGAGTTATGTGAATCCGCACTTCCTCTACAACACCCTCGGCCTGATCCGCTGGCGCGCCCTGGATGACGGGGACGAGGAACTCTGCCAGCTCGTGGATGACATGACCACCTATTACCGGCTCTCGTTGAGCGGCGGAAAAAGCGTGGTGACGGTGGCGGATGAAATGGCGCACCTGGAAGCCTATATCTCCATACAGCAGCGGAGATGGGGGGACATGGTGCAGACAGAAACGCAGACAGACCCGGAAGCCCTGGAATCCTATGTGCCCAAGAACATTCTCCAGACCATTGTGGAGAACTGCTATGTGCACGGCATGGTGCCCGGGCGCAGCGGACTGCATGTGTCGGTCCGGGTCAAGCGCGACCATGACCAGGTCATGTTCACGGTGGAGGACGACGGCATGGGTATTGAGCCGGAGCGGCTTGCCTTCCTCAACCGGGAAGACGACACCGAGATCACCGGCATCGGCATCCGCAGCGTGCGCCAGCGTCTGCTGATGTACTACGGCTCCGATATGACCATGCATATTTCCTCGGAAATGGGCCGCGGCACACGTGTGCTCATCCGCATTCCCTTCTCCCTCACTGAACCTTCCATTCCCGGAGGTGAATAACTCATGTACAGTGCCTTGGTCTGCGACGATGAGAAGGCCCAGCGCGAGGGGCTCGCGCATCATGTGCACTGGGCGGATTACGGCTTTGAGGCGCCGGTTCTGTGCGCCAATGCCTGGGAAGCACTGCGTGCCATGGAAACGCGCACCTTTGACCTGCTCATGACCGATGTGCGCATGCCGGGCAAGGACGGCCTGGAGCTGGCGGCCGAGTGCCATACGCGCCAGAGTGATCTCTACATTGTCATGATCTCCAGCTATGCCGAGTTTGACTATGCCCGCAGCGCCATGAAGAACGGAGCGCGGGAGTATCTGCTCAAGCCCATCCGACCGTCTGACGTGCACGGGATTCTCTCCGCTTTCCTGCAGTGGAAAAGCACCGGGGATGAGTCGGGCATTTCCACGGATGCCAACGCGCAGCTTGCCATGCAGCTTCTGGAAGAGCACGTGGAGGAGGGCATCACCATTGCGCGTCTGGCGGAGGAAGTGCACATGAACGCCTCCTATCTCTGCACGCTTTTCAAGAAAACCTACGGCATCACCATTTCCGAACAGCTCAATCTTCTGCAGCAGAAGCGCGCCTGCCAGCTGCTGGCCACCACGGACCTGTCCATCGGCGAGATCGGCGCGCGCACCGGCGGGCGGTCCGCCTCGAACTTCGGCCAGTGGTTCCGCAAAAGCGTGGGCATGACCCCCGGGGATTACCGGCATCTGCTGCGCTCCAGTCAGGCCCAGGACATTGGCCGCGAACACAGGGACTCGGACGCCCGGAAAGGATGAATCACCTATGCGCATTGGAGTGGACTATTATCCCGAGCACTGGGATCCCGCGCTCTGGGAAAAGGACGCGGACCTCATGCAGAAGACCGGCGTGGAGCTGGTACGCCTGGCGGAGTTTGCCTGGAGCCGGCTGGAACCGGAGGACGGCGTGTTTGATTTTTCCTGGCTGGACCAGGCCGTTTCCATCCTGGAACAGCGGGGCATGTCCGTTGTCCTTTGTACGCCCACCAGCTGTCCGCCGCTCTGGTTTTATGAGAAATACCCGGATTCCGTCATGGTGGAAAAGGACGGAAGCCGCACACGCACAGGCATCCGCGGACACCGCTGCATCAGCCATCCCATGGTCCGCGCCTATTCGGAGCGCATCATCACGCGCATGGCAGAGCATTTCAGGGGGCGCAGGATTGCGGCCTGGCAGATCGACAACGAACTGGAGGCGTATCACTGCTTCTGTCCGCTGTGCAAGGACAGGTTCCGCGCGTGGCTGAAAAACCGCTATCCGTCCCTCCCCGCCCTCAATCATGCCTGGGGAAACTCCGTATGGAGCGGCGAGTATTCCTCCTGGGAACAGGTGCAGCCGGAAAACGGGCATTACCCGGAAGCCTGGATGAACCCGTCCCTGATGCTGGAGTTCAGCCGGTTTGCCTCCGACAATGTCATTGAGTTCGTTTCCTGGCAGGCAGACCTGATCCGCCGGGTGTGCCCCGGGGTGCCGGTGACCACCAATGTCTGGTTCAGCCAGTATATGCCGGATTTCTACAGAGAGTTTTCGGATCTGGACTTCATTTCCTACGACAATTATCCGCCCACGCGTCTGCCGGATGACCCGGAAGCCTGCTTCTCCCACGCTTTCCATCTCGACCTGATGCGCGGCGTCAAAAAGGCGCCCTTCTGGATCATGGAACAGCTCAGCGGGGGCATGGGCTGCTGGGCACCCATGAGCCGCATGCCGCAGCCGGGGATGATCCGCGGGTATGCGCTGCAGGCGTTCGCGCACGGCGCGGACACGGTCTCCTTCTTCCGCTGGCGCACGGCCGCGACCGGGGCTGAAATGCACTGGCACGGACTGCTGGACCACAGCAACATGCCTGGACGCCGTTTTGACGAATTCGCCGGACTGTGCCGTGAGGCAGAAGGGCTCAGGAAGCTTCAGGGCACCAGGATATGTTCGGACGTGGCTGTGCTGTGCTGCTTTGAGGATGAATATGCCTTCAGGATTCAGCCTCAGACCGAGGGCTACTATTATCTTGAGCAGCTGCAGCGCCTGCACCGCGCCTTCTCATCGCTTGGGCTGAACGTGGACATCATTTCCCGGGACTCGGACCTTGACGGCTACCGGATCGTGTGCGCACCGGAAATGTACATCGCCTCCGAAGCAGTGGCAGCACGTCTTGAAGACTTTGCCCGGCAGGGCGGCACCGTGATCCTGACCACCCGGAGCGGTGTCAAGAACATGTACAACAACGCGGTCATGGATCTTCTGCCCGGTGTATTCCGGCACCTGGCCGGCGTGCACGTCACGGAATATGATCCCCTGGGCAGGGACAGGGTGCCGGTGGAGTTTGAAGACGGCACCCGGACCGAAGCCGGACAGTGGTGTGATCTTCTGGAAACCGACAGTGCACACGTGCTCGCCCGCTATGCGGGAGAGTATTTCGCCGGCACGCCCGCGGTGACGGAAAACCGCTTCCAGGACGGCCGCGTACTCTATATCGCTTCCGTGGGCGCCCAGGCGCTGTATGATCATGTGGCGCGTCATGCGGCAGACCAGGCCGGGCTTTCCTGGATTCCGGACCTGCCCGCCCGGGTGGAAGTCACCACCCGGGAAGGTGATGGTTTCATCGCCCGGTTCATTTTCAATCATGATGCAGAGCCGCACCGCGTACACATTGGCGGCGAAGAACTGCTTCTTCAGCCCTTTGACATGCACATCCAGATGCTCTGACAACAGCCCTGTATTCCCGGACAGACTCCCGGGGACTCTGAACCTGACCCGGGAGCGGCATCATTCCGCTCCCGGCCTTTTTTTGCCTGAATCCCGGTTTGCGATTGACAGGCATCCAACCTTTCCTTATACTGTATCTTGTATAAGTGAAGGGAGAGAACATCTATGCATAGCGGACTGAGAAAAAACGAACACCGTATTTTCCGCATGCAGGCATGGGCAGCTCTGCTGTGCGCTCTGCTGCTGTGCCTGACCGCACCGCTGGGAGCGCTTGCCGCTACCATATCCGAGCTCAATCCCCCGATAATGGATACGTATACCGATTCCGGATTCACAGCCGGACAGTTCCAGAACTCCGCCCCTCAGGGCACTGAAAATACGGAACCGGCCAATCCGCTGAACGCCCCGGGCAATAACTGGAACAACGCCTATATGTCGGATGTGCCCGGCGTTGCAAACGCCCCGGCCGGAAGCTACAACTACTGGAACAGCAACGGTTCCGGCTACAATTACTGGAACAATCCCTGGTTCAGCCAGGGCTACAGCAACGGCTACGGCAGCGGCTACTATACCGGAGATCTCTACGGCTATGGCCAGGGCTACAATTATGGCTACGGCACCGGCTACAATGACGGGAACGCCTACGGGTATGGCCAGGGCTACAATTACGGCTACGGCACCGGCTATGACAGCGGGTACGGCAGCGGCTTCAGCACCGGGAACGTAAACGGATACGGCCAGGGCTACAATAACGGCTTCGGAAGCGGTTACGGAAGCGGCTATGACCAGGGCTACAGCACCGGAAACACCACCGGGTACGGCAATGGCTTCAGCAGCGGTTACGGCACCGGCTACAATGACGGAAACACCAACGGATACGGCCAGGGTTACAATAACGGCTATAACCAGGGCTACGGCACCGGCTTTGACGCCGGGTACGGTTCCGGGTACAACGGCGGTTACGGCACGGGCTATCAGTCCGGCTATACCAGCGGCTACAATCTGAGCATCGGTCCGGATTACATCGGCGCTGCCATTGTGGATGTCAACCGCGACGCCATCACCAAGCTGAGGGGCTGCAAGCTGCGCTCCACGATCAGCCTGAGCGGCAGTGCCAATATCCTGCGCAGCGTGCACGGGCATGTACATGTCTTTGTCCTGCAGTACACCTTTGACATGTACGGCCGCAAGTGGTACCGCATCCGTCTCGACGACGGGCTTGAAGGCTGGGCCGCGGCTTCCCTGATCAGCCTGAAATAAAAAATCCCGCGATCCGCCAGGTGCGGACACGGAATTTACAGACAAACACAGCACCCTGTCCCGCAGGGTGCTTTTTCATGCATGGAAATCCGCACGCCGGACCATCATGTGTCCGGACGCTCCTTTCCCGCATAGGAAGTCCTGTCCGTTTCCATCTCAATGATCCTCCAGGGAGTTCCGTCCACGGTCTCCCGTTCATGAAATCCTGCCCTGAGATAACAGCGGTAAGCCGGAAGATTGTTCTCAAACACGCCGATGGTCACTTTCTCCGCTCCGAGAAAGCCAAACGCGTACTTCAGACCCAGAACAAGCATCTGCGTCCCATAGCCGCTCCCGCGCAGCGAGGGATTCACAATGACCCTGCCGAAGCGCCAGACCCTGCGATCACCGTTCAGATAACGCATGATGAAATGGCCCACCGGTTCATCCGCGTCATTTACGGCTGTCCATGGAAAGAAATTGTCCGGTTCCGCGCAGTCCCCGTTGTCCAGCGTGTATTTCCGTTCCATCACATCGGCCGTGATGGGAAAGCTGCCGAAACGGTCTCCGCCCCACATGTGGAATATTTCCTCATTGTCGATCCATGCCGCAATGCTCTGCGCATCGCAGGGCTTATACGGTCTGAGTCGGATCATATGCTCACCTTCCATTCCCTGTCATGGGCACCTTTTCTCCGCGTGCACCTGTCAGTCCGGCACAATGCCCCTGCGGTTCCATCTCACCGCGTACCGGTAGCCCAGCTTTTCATACCAAGGGCCCACATGCGTATAGTGGATCCAGGAAAGGTCAAAGCCTTCTTCCTTCAGAATCTCCGTAGCCCGACGGACCATTTCCAGCCCGATGCCCTTCCGTCTGGAATCCGGAACGGTTCCGACACATCCGGGTCCGCCGATGTGAAGGCCTTCATGCCTTCCGAAGTCATCCAGAATGCAGAAGGAGACGATCCGGTCTCCGTCAAAGGCGCAGTACACCCGGTCATTTTCCTGAAAATACTGAACCCAGTCCCTGTCCACCAGCGCTACCGCTTCCCTCAGCTTTCCGGTATCGCCCTTATAGATCCCGAAGGTGATCCCGTCCGGGTACGCATAACATGGCATGTTCCCTGTCTCCCGCAGGTCCATCACAAGCTCTGCAAATACCTCTTCCTCCGGCAGGCTCTTTATGCCCGGCGCGTCGAAAAAGCCGGGAAACATATCACAGAACAGCTTCTCACAGTCCATGCGCAGTTCATCTCTTTTCTGATCTTCATTTGACGAAAGCAGCCGCTTCCACAGCGATTCCTGCATCTCCATCAGGGTGGGAGCTCCCTTCCCAGAATGCCATCTGCCGCGGCACTTGTCAAGCGCCTGATGGGAAAAATCCCTGCTCCTGCCGCTCCGCCATTCCGCCTGGAAATGCTTTCCTGAAAGCATGTACGTTCCATATTCCCGTCATGGATCCAAACCGCAGGTCTTTACTGCTGATGTCCATGGTATCCCGGAAGAAAGCGTTTTTCTCCGTCTGCTCCCGTCTTTCCCCGGAAGGAATCCCGGCGCGTGCCGTCGAAATGTATTCCGGTGCGGCTGTGGCTCTGCTGCTTCGGCCGGACACACACTGGACACAGGGAGCAGAGATCATGCAGTCACGTGAAAGCAGGCCTTTTTCCTGTCAGCGGGGGCAGCTCACGCTGAGAGGGCACATCTTCGGAAGTGAGGAACCAGGAAAGCACACGGTCATCCTCAGCCACGGGTTTCTTGCCAATGAAAAAACCGTTCATGCATACGCCCGCGCGCTGGCGGAAAGCGGGTTTGTCTGCGTCACCTTTGACTTCAGCGGCGGCGGCCTCGGCAGCCGCAGTGACGGCCGCTCCGAGAACATGACGCTGCTTACGGAAAAAGAGGACCTGCTGGCAGTGATCCGGTCCGTGCGCTCTTCCCTCAAGCCATCCGGCATCTCGCTTCTGGGCTGCAGCCAGGGCGGGTTTGTCTCCGCACTGGCCGCGAAAGAACTGGGAAAGGATGAGATCCGCAGTCTGGTTCTCTTCTATCCGGCGCTGTGCATTCCGGATGATGCACGCAGAGGGCACATGATGATCTACCGCTTTGACCCGCAGCACATTCCGGATATCCTGGGCAGGATTCCCATGAAGCTCGGCGGAGACTATGCGCGGACAGTAATATCCATGGATCCGTTTGAGGAAATCCGCGGGTACGAAGGCCCCGTACTCCTGTTTCACGGCACGGCAGACAATATTGTGGACGTCGCCTATTCCCGCCGGGCCCGCACGGTCTATCCCGACTGCACCTACCATGAAATCCCCGGTGCCGGGCATGGGTTCACCGGCGAGCATGACCGTGAGGCGATCCGGCTGCTTCTTCATTTCCTGCAGCCCTTCCTGGTGAAAGGCTGAGGCCATTTCCACGCAACACCATAAGGAGGCACTCCTGTTTATGAAAAGACTGTTCGTTCTGCTTCTCGCTTTCCTGATGCTCTCCGCTTCCTGTCTCGCAGAAAGCGCCCAGCCGTCCCGCACCCTGGACAGGGTTGTGGTGCTCAGCCGGCACAATATCCGCTCCCCGCTGTCGGGCGGTGGATCCGTGATCGGTGAGATCACGCCGCACACCTGGTTTGCCTGGACGTCCAGGCCCAGCGAACTCTCCCTGCGCGGCGGCATGGCGGAAACGCTGATGGGCCAGTATTTCCGGCTCTGGCTGGAAAAGGAAGGGCTTTTCCCGGAAAACTGTCAGCCCAAGGAAAACGAGGTGCGCATCTATGCCAACGCCAAGCAGCGCACCATAGCCACGGCACGCTTCTTTTCCGCCGGCCTCTTCCCCGCGGCGAATGTGCCCGTGGAAACCAACGCGCCCTATGACACCATGGACCCGGTCTTTTCCCCGGTGCTGCATTTTGTCACGGAGGAGTATGACCGGGATGTGCAGGCACAGGTCGCGGAAAAGGGCGGCATCGCAGGCATGAAAGGCATTCACGCGGGCCTCATGGACGCCATCTCACTGCTCATGGACGTGACGGACATGGAGGAAAGCCCGGCCTATCAGGCAGGCACCTACGGCAATCTGCTCGAGGACGAAAACACGCTGATTCTCGAAGCCGACAAGGAACCCCGCATCAACGGGCCCATCCGCACGGCCACCTCCGTGGCGGACGCCCTGACCCTGCAGTACTACGAGGAAGCGGACGCGGAAAAGGCCGCCTTCGGGCATACCCTGAGCCTTGAAGACTGGCAGAAGATCCATTCCATTGTGGATACGTACTCCGAGATGCTCTTCGCGACACCCCTGGTGGCGCTGAACGCCGCATACCCGCTTCTGAAGGAGCTCCGGTCTGAGCTGACCGCGGAAGGACGGCGCTTTTCCTTCCTGTGCGGGCATGACTCCAATCTGGCCAGCGTGCTCGCCTCCCTGAACGCGGAGGAATACCTGCTCCCGGACACCGTGGAACAGCACACGCCCATCGGGGCCAAGCTCGTGCTTGAGCGCTGGCTGACAGAAGATCAGGAAGCCTACTATGCTGTCTCGCTTTTGTATCAGAGCACGGAGCAGCTGCGCAGCGGAACCATCCTGAGCCTGGAGGAGCCGCCGCAGAAGTATGCCCTGCGCTTTTCCGGCGTTCCCATGACGGAGGACGGCCTGATCGCGGAGCAGGACCTGCTGGCGCTGTTTGATCAGGCCATTCAGGCCTATGAGGACATGCTTGAAAAGTACATGCCGGAGGAAGCAGCAGAGAACGCGGCCTGATACAGATCCTCCAAGATCCCGGGCACAAAAATAGCGGCTGAACGACCAGCCGCTTTTTCTTATGGTTCCTCAGGTCCCCAGGGATAGGACCAGCTGTGAATTTCCATGAGCATTCCGTCCCGGAACACCGCCTGTGTATTGTACTGACTGAAGTATTCGGGCGAGCCTGTCCGCAGGCTTTCCAGAAATTCTTCCGCGCTTCCCTTTTCCGGATCATCCCCGCCGGGATATGCCCAGTACACAAAGGATTCGGGCAGCGGCAGGGGCACGGAAACACTTTTCAGAAAGTGCACCGGAACCCAGTCGTCCATGCACGCCTGATACAGTCCCTCCCTGGCTTTTCGGAACACCAGGTATGAGCCGTCCAGATTCTCCGAGTAAATCTCGTATTCCTCAGGCACAAGCTCATACTCGGAAAGCCGGATCCCGTACATATCCAGAAGCTCCTGAACCTTCTCCGCATCCCGTACCGTGACGTCGGACCCGTCATATTCTCCGTCCCCGTCCTCATCGTACAGGCCGTGAATCACCACCAGTTCCACGGGATAATCCCTGCCGTTCGCTGTCACCGTATCCCCGGGCTTCAGGTTTTCCACCCCCTCCGCGGCGTACAGGTCCGCCTGGAAGAGGTTCAGCACAAGTTCGCTCCCCGGGTCCGGAAAATTTTCTTCGGAAACAGCGACCTCAAAGGTGCCGCTCACAAAATCCGCTTCCTCCACAGGCAGGGGCTCCAGTTTCAGGGCTGCTCCTGTTTCCCCCATGGAGACACCGCACGCCAGCATCAGCATGAGACAGAGCACGCAGGCCGTCATTCTTTTCATGCTTCTTCCTCCCTCCATCATTTGACCGCTTACTGTTTTTCCCTGAGCGCGGCACAGAACCGGCGGATCTGTGCCTCCTTCTCCGGAGCCGGCCGGTCTTTCGGGTCGATCAGCACAAGTGTCTCATCCAGTTCCCGGCCCAGGCATTCCCTCAGTTTTCCAAAGGCACGCTCCGCCCCGGAACCGCTCTGGCAGGCAAAGGCAGCATACCGGTCCGCTTCCGGGTGCTTTTCCATCAGAAATGTGCGGATGGGCGGCGTCACGTTCCCGGCCCATACCGGAAACCCGAACAGGATGGTGTCATACCTTTCCTGCTGACACTTATACGGCCTGAGCTCAGGCTTTTCCGCCATCACCGCGCTCTTTCCGCCCCAGAAGAACTTGGCAAACCCGCTGTCCGGGTACGCCTTTACAGGCTCCAGGCGCAGCATTTCCGCGCCCAGTTCCTCCGCGATTTTCCGGGCGGTCCATTCCGTATTCCCGCCCATGGAATAATAGACAATCAGGGTCGTCATGTTATGTCGTCTCTCTTTCCTTTTTCCTCCGCCGCTGATTCAGGGCAGCATGAACAGCAGCACTGTCAGAATCACCACCGGCACCGTTACCGTGTCCCATTCGCTGGGGGAAACCAGTTCCACAGCCGTGCCCGGCACCGCGCCGGCCAGGGCCGCCGCCGCGGCAAACCCCGGAGCATATCCATAATGCAGGTGCAGAAGCCCGAACCCGGCCAGGAAAGATACCGCCAGCATGGCCAATGTGCCTTCCCAGGATTTCCGGCCGTTCACAGGCCGGAAGCGGATTTTCCTGTGCCCGAAGGGAATCCCCACCAGCGCAGCCGCGGCATCCCCGGTGCCCCACATGAGAATGGCGCAGGCCGCAGCCGCGGTTTTTCCGAACACGCCACATGCCACGGCAATCACGGCCGCGAACATGAAAAACAGCATCAGCAGGCTCCGCCGGATCTCCCCGGGCGTCTTTTCGACAAACAGCCGGCTGTACCATTCCCGGTTCTCAAAGGCACGCAGCAGCGGATAGATGAAAAGCGCCGCAATCACGCAGGTCAGCGCGGCTGCCTGCCAGCTCTCCGCATTCAGAAGCATGACGGAAAAGCAGCTGAAAGCCAGGATATGCAGGAGCTTGCGGAACACAAAGGACGGCACTTTTGTCAGGAACCGGACAGGCAGGAGCATCAGAAGGAACGGCACGATATACAGAAGCAGCCGGCCGAAGCAGTGCAGGGTCTGCCCGGAAAGCGGCACAGCCGAAATCTGCGGCCAGAACCGGAGCAGAAGCATGCTTCCGCCAAGGATCGTCAGCACACCTCCGGTGACAAGTCCCACGGTCCGTCCGCTCACGCGGTTGGCAAAGCGCGCCGACACCAGGGATGCCGCCGTGGCCACCACAATGCACAGAAGCATCACGTCCCATTTTTCCATCAGAATGGCGGGATGAATGAGGATATGGCTCACCGACGCGATCAGCGCGGTGAATGTCATGATGAACGTGCTTGTGCCCACGGCACTTTTCAGGTCCATGCCCAGAAAGGCCGTGAACACCACCAGCATCATCATGTCGCCGCCCGTGCCCACAAACCCGGTGCCGAACCCGATGGTGAGCCCGAAAAACAGGGAAACGGCAATACCCTTCCAGTCAAGACGCGCGCCTTTTGCCGCGGTTTCCTTCCGGCTCGTGTCCGGCCGGATCAGAAAGCGCAGACCAATGCAGAAAGTGAGCACCAGCGTAAAGCTGCCCAGCACCACATTGCCCACCTTATAGGCCGCATAGCTGCCCACGGTGCACATGCACAGGATGCAGACCATCATGATCCATCCGCGCTTCAGGTCCATGTTCTTATGCCGGGCATAGGTAAACGCCGTGACGGCCGACCCCAGAATATCCGATGCCAGGGCGATGGCCGTTGCCTGATAGGCTCCGGTTTCCCCGGCAAAGGACGGACAGAGCACAATCAGGATCGGCACCATCACGGTAGCGGCAGACAGCCCCGCCAGTCCCGTTCCGACACCGGCTCCAACGGCTGCGATCAGATACCAGAATATTTCCATACTCATCGTCCCATCTCAGTCGGTCAGATACGCATAACTCCTGCTTTTATTGTACATGACCGGCTGAATTCCCGCAATGGGACACGCATGCATCTGCATGGAAAAACCCGCCAGAACCGGCGGGCACTTCTGTACATGGAACGGGCTCATGACCCGCAGATCATGTTCCCGAGCTTTTCATCATCGTATTCCACTTCATTGGAGAACACACGGCAGCGCTCTGCAAGCTGTGCAATGTCCCGGCCGTCCCATGTACTGAGCAGCGTTTCACAGGTCATATTCACAAACCTCAGCCGTTCCTCCCAGAGTCCGTCATACAGCGCATCCGCCATATGCCGGTAGATCAGGTATTCCCTGAGCCGGGCTGCCGGGCCGGTATAATCGGAAACGGAAAGCAGCTGATCCCGCTGCTCACGAAGGAAGATTTCCTCAGCGTCCGGCTCCTCGGCTTTCTCGCCCTCGTCCTCGCCCACAGGCACCAGGCGCAATGGATGATCCGAGGACAGGATCAGGCGCGCGCTTTCCTCACACGCCATGCCAAGCCCCAGCTCTACCCGGTCCGACCAGTAGTTCCGGAACCGGGGATGGTCCCGGCAGATCTGGCACAGCATGCCCTCGCCCTTTTCCAGGATCAGCTCACAGAGGTTCGTATCCGTAAGAAAAGGACAGCGTTCCCCGGGGCACAGCACGAAATGCGGTTCCGGATCCAGGCAGATGCTGCGCTTCAGCTTCTCCCCCAGCGGCCCGTCCACTGCCCCGTACATATTCAGCGTCACAGGGTCGATATCGATCTCCCAGCCCTCGCAGCAGGTATGCCGGCACCTGTCGGCAATGCAGTGGAAACGGGAATAGTAATCCGGTGCGTACACAATCATGCCTGTTTCCTGCCTCCCGTCTGTTGATCTTCCCGGAAAGCTTATACCCCGCATATCCTCCCATGTCAAGCGCATGGCCATCCTCCCCCTGTTCCGCTCCCGGCTTCCCTGATATAATGGGGGCACAGGAAAAAGAGCCGTTTCAAAAAGAGGGGGAACCGTTCATGCGCATGCATTTTGACGCTGAAAACCGTGTATTCCATCTGTCCACGCCGGAAATGTCCTACGCCTTCGGCATCGCAGAAGACGGACGGGTACGGCATCTGTACTGGGGTCCGGCACTGAAGCAGGATCTGTCCATCATGCCGCTGTGCACAGCGCTTGGCGCCGCTGCAGCTTCCCGCGGCGTGGATGACCTGGCACAGGGCTTGTCCGAGCTTCCCGCCATAGAGCCCGGAGACTGGGGCGATCCCGTCCTGTGGGCACATTTTTCGGACGGCAGCCGGGGTCTGCGGCTCATCTATCAGGGGCATCTGCTGGAAAAGGATCACCTGACCGTGACACTCCGGGACACGGCCTATGATGTGACCGTGGAGATGCATTACCGGGGCTGGGGCAGTCTGCCGCTTCTGAGCCGGTGGCTGGTCATCCGCAGCGGGGAAAAAGATCCGCTGGAGCTGAAACAGATGAAGAGCGCCGCCTGGCATCTCCCGGACGGCTGGAACTGGCGCCTGACCCATCTCAGCGGCAGCTGGGGCTGTGAATACACCCGGAATCAGGTCATGCTCACCCAGGCGCGCACAGTGCTTCAGAACACGCGTCTCACCTGTGCCGACGCGCAGCAGGTTCCGTTTTTCGCCCTGGACCGGGACGGTGAAGCCACGGAAACCGGTGGAAGCGTGTTCTTCGGTGTCCTGCACTGGAGCGGAAACTTCGACATTACGGTGGAAAAGTTTTTCGGCCGGCGCGTCACCGTCACAGGCGGCATCAATGCCTTTGACACATCCTGGACCATTGCATGCGGCGAAAGCTTTGAAACGCCCATGTTCACATGCGGTTATTCCGGCCGCGGGTTTGAGCGCATGAGCGAGATCCTCTATGACTGGCAGTACGATCATCTCCTGCCCCGGGGATTTCATACCGACAAGGCAGGTGCTGTGCGGCCGGTCATCTACAATTCCTGGTATCCCTATGACTTTCATGTATGCGAGGAGAACTGTCTGGCCCTGATTGACAGGTGCGCGCCGCTCGGCATTGAACTGTTCGTGCTTGACGACGGATGGATGCCCGGACGCACCTGCGACAGCCGGGGCCTGGGCGACTGGACAGCGGACCCGGAGCGGTTCCCGCACGGTCTCAAAACCCTGTCCGATGCCTGCCATGCACAGGGGATGCTGTTCGGGCTGTGGGTGGAGCCGGAAATGGTGAATCCCGACAGCGCGCTGTACCGCGCGCATCCTGACTGGGTCATCCATGCGCCGCACCGGCCCCGGACACTGCAGCGGAACCAGCTGGTGCTGAACCTGGCGCGGGATGATGTGCGCGACTGGATCATGGCCTGGCTGGATGACCTGATCCCTTCCTGCGGCCTTGACTATCTCAAATGGGACATGAACCGCTATGTGACGGAATACGCATGGCCGGACGCGCCCCTAAGCATGCAGAACAGCCTGTCCGTCCGGTATACCCGGAACCTGCTCGCCATCTGGCAGCACCTGAATGAGCATTTTCCCGATGTGCTGCTGGAGAACTGCGCCAGCGGCGGCGGCCGGGCGGACTTCGGCATGGTGCCCCTGGCAGACCGCATCAACCGCAGCGACAATGCGGACCCGGTGGACCTGATGCTGCTGCACGAGGGGTTCACCATGCTGTTCGTGCCCAAGACTGCCGGCGGCGCGGGCAATGTGGCCCCGGCGCGGCATCACATTCATAACCGGTTCACGCCCCTCGACTTCCGCATCCACTGGGGCATGACCGGTTCCATGAGCATCGGCATCAATCTGCTGGAAGCAGACGCGGCGGAGCTCAGCGCGCTGAAATCCGGGATTGCGCGCTTCAAGCAGCTGCGGCAGAGCCTGCAGAACGCCTATGTCTACCGCATTGCCTCTGCCCGGGAGCACCCCTTTGCCCTGTTCCAGTATGTGTGCCGTGACCGGAAAACCTTTGTCCTGTTTGCCTTTGCCCACGGCATGCACTGCCAGGATCTCATTTTGCCGCGCTTCCGCATGCGCGGACTTCTGCCTGACGCAGTCTATGTCTGTGAAGACGGCCGCCGCATGACCGGCGAAGCGCTCATGGAGATCGGCGTGGAGCTTTCCCTGAAAGGCGACTGCTGCAGCCGTATGGACGTATGGCATATGGACAATGCCTGCGATATGCCGGGCTGATGTCCGGAACCGGGAAGCTTCGTATGAAATTTTTTCTGTATCCTTACGCTTTTTCAAGGTTCATTCAAGGTTTGCCTGCATAATGATTCCTGTCAGCTTCCTCCGGAGCTTTCCGCTGAGGAAATGGCATGAACCGCATTCTCCATCCTGCATATAAAGGAGGCATTCCCATGAAAAAGCGTTTTCTTTCCCTGCTGCTCGCACTTGCCCTGGCCCTGGTCCTGCCCCTTGCCTCACTGGCAGAAGGCCCCGGCGGCACCCCGCCCGGCGATCCGCCTTCCGGTGAGATGGGCATGCCCGGCGGCGAAGGCGGCGGTTTCGGCGGCGGCACGCCTCCCGGAGGATCCACCTCGGATTTCACCTATACTGCTTCTGTGGAGATCACGGCGGCCGAGACCCAGGAAAGCCAGACCTACACATCCGAAACCGCGGATGAAAGCAGCGTGATCGTCAATACTCCAGAGCAGGTTTCCCTGATCAATCCCACGGTGACCAAGACCGGAGACTCCGACGGCGGCGACAACTGCAACTTCTACGGCCTGAACGCGGGCGTGCTGGCCATGGGCGGCACCACGCTGTCCATCTCCGGCGGCACCATCTCCACCGATGCCAGCGGCGCCAACGGCGTGTTCAGCTACGGCGGCAACGGCGGCCAGAACGGCGCTGAGGGCGACGGCACTACGGTCATCATATCCGATACCGTCATCACCACCACCGGCAACGGTTCCGGCGGCATCATGACCACAGGCGGCGGCATCATGTATGCCAATAACCTCACCGTGACCACCTCCGGCGGATCCTCCGCGCCTATCCGCACCGACCGCGGCGGCGGCACTGTGTATGTGGACGGCGGCACCTATACCGCCAACGGCCTCGGCTCCCCCGCCATCTATTCCACCGCGGACGTAAACGTGGCCAATGCCACGCTCATCTCCAACCTGTCCGAGGGCGTGTGCATTGAAGGCCAGAACTCCATTACCCTGACCGACTGCGATCTCACCGCCAATAACACCCAGTGCAACGGCAATGCCACCTTCCTGGACACCATCATGATCTATCAGTCCATGAGCGGCGACGCCGACAGCGGCACCTCCGCCTTCACCATGACCGGCGGCAGCCTGACCAGCAGGAGCGGGCATATGTTCCATGTGACCAATACCCATGCCGTCATCACCCTGTCGGGCGTGACACTGAACAATGAAGGCAGCGACATTCTCCTGTCCGTATGCGATGACGGCTGGAGCGGCGCTTCCAATATTGCGGAGCTGAACGCGGTGAGCCAGGCGTTTGCCGGAACCATCCTGGTGGGCAGCAATTCCACCCTGACCCTGACGCTCACCGAGGGCTCCTCCTTCGAGGGCGCCTTCAGCGGCGAGATCACGAACAGCAAGGGCACTGAAGTGTCCACGGACCTCGGCACTGTGAACGTTTTCCTGGACGAAACCAGCACCTGGACCCTGACCGGCGACACCTGGATCACGTCCTTTGATGGAAGCGCGGAGCAGGTTATCAGCAGCGGCTACACCCTGTATGTGAACGGCACTGCGCTGGAAGGCACCAAATAAACCGAACAGAACGCACCTGAAAAGGCACAGCCGCGGCTGTGCCTTTTCATAGTTACAGACAGTCTCCGTTGCTCCGGATGACCTCTCCGTACCAGAGCGCCGAATCCTTGAGCGTGCGCTTCTGGGTCCCGTAATCCACATGAATCAGGCCGAAGCGCTTGTCATATCCGTCAGCCCACTCGAAATTGTCCATGATGGACCAGTACATGTAGCCCATGACCGGAATGCCCTCTTCCGCCGCACGCCGCAGGCCACGGATATACCCCTTCAGGTACTCAATGCGCTGCGGGTCGTGCACCATGCCGTCGCTCATGACAAAGTCAATATTGGCCATGCCGTTCTCCGTGATCAGGATCGGCAGATGATAGCGGTCATGGAAGATCCGGGCCGCCCAGTACAGCGCGTCCGGCGTGATGGCCCAGCCCATGGCCGTGCGCGGCATGCCCGGATACACCAGGGGATTGGGCGCAAAGTTGTCTTCATAATCGGAGGAACTGTAGCAGTTGTATCCGAAAAAGTCGATGGGCTGATGCATCACCTTCAGATCTTCTTCGCTGACATATCCTTTCAGAAAATCGGGCAGCTCGCCCTTCACGATCGGGTCCATCCAGCAGGCGGCGCAGAACACGGAGTGCGGGTCCGCAAAGGTCATTTTCTTCGCTTCGTCCAGGCTCCTGCCGTTTACCGGCGTATATATTGACGCGTTCAGGGCAAGCCCGATCCGAGGCGCGGTCCTGGCGCCGGATCGGATCACCGACAGCGCCTTCCCGTGGGCAAGCAGCGTATTGCGCACCAGGCGCGCCGTCCTGTCCTCATCGCCGGCATGCTTTTCAAAGGGCGCGTGGAATCCGTAGAGATAGCCCGCACCGATAAAGCAGGCCGGTTCATTCAGCGTCATCCACACGGATACGCTGTCCGACAGCGCGTCCACGACAACCCGGGCAAAATCCGCAAACGCATCGCTGATCCCGTCCCAGAGCCATCCGCCCTTTTCATAGGCCCACATGGGCAGGTTCCAGTGGAACAGTGTGCACATGGGCTGAATCCCGGCCTCGGTGAGCTCCCGGACCAGCTCCTTGTAGAACGCCACGCCCTTCCCGTTTACCCGGCCTTCCTCCGGCATGACCCTCGGCCAGCTGACGGAAAAGCGGTAGGCCTTCAGCCCGATCTGCTTCATGAGCGCGATGTCTTCCCGGAACCGGTGATAGTGGTCACAGGCCACGTTTCCGTTATCCCCGTGCTTTACATGGCCCTCGCTCAGCGCGTCCCAGATGCCCAGGCCTTTCCCGTCGTCCAGGTACGCGCCTTCCACCTGGTAGTCCGCGCTGGCCGCGCCCCAGAGAAAATTTTGGTCAAATCCCATGCTGATCTCCTCCTGTCTGTTATGCTTCCGTCCCAAGTACCAGAAAATCCCTGGGCGGTATTTCATGTCCCGCCCATGCAAAGGGTGTGTCCTCAAAATTGGCAATCACCTGCGTGCCATTTTCATACCGGCTCCGGGCCACGCCGTGAGTATGGAACGAGCCGTCCGGGTCCACGCTGACCCATCTCGGCACCAGGTCCTCAAAATCCGTCATGGCCGCGGTGAAGGCGGATCGCAGCTCAAAGGAGATGCGCTTGGCATGGTCATCAAAGGACGTAGGCAGGAGCGTGTACAGTGCCTGATACAGCCTGTACTCGCTGCCGTGCACCGGCGAGTATCCTTCTCCGAAATAGTTGAGCACGCAGTCATGATACACCATCTGCCACAGAGGCACCGGCACCGGATGCGGACCGTCGGAGCGCGGCGGGAACTGCCCGAAATGCAGGTTTCCATAGGCCCCGATGTCAATGAGGTCCGCATACAGATCCGTGCCGCAGCCCTCCACGGCCAGGGCACCCACGTATTGAAGGGCAACGGCGCAGATTTCGCGCTTGCTCATCCAGTCCTGCCGCCTTGTCTGCATATGCCCTGGCGCGCGGCAGCACAGGAGCGGACAGTTGGCAAACACGTCTATATACATGCAGCCTTTTCCGGAAATCTCCGCCAGGCGCGGTATATCCCGCCTGGCATACCGGAGCCCGTTTGCTGAGCACATGACATAGGCCTGTCCGCCGCGCCATACACCGCCCCGCAGAGGCGTTCCCGGATACTGCTGGACCATCTCCCGAGCGTCAAAGGCGTCCGTCTCATAGGCGTCCTGGTAATTGTCGTGCACGTTCAGGAAATACCCCGGTGACATGGCCTGCGCCATTCCCGATGCCCGGCGGAAGCCTTCCTCGCCGCCGCGCTCCGCGCTCACCGGAAAGCGCGCGGGATATCCGGCGTCAAACCCGTCCCGGTTCCAGCCGGTATTGCAGACCGTTACCCGGTCGAATCCTCTTTCCCGGGCCGTTTCAAACACTTCCTCCGCAGTCCAGTTGCCCGGCATGCCCTCGTTCTCGTGCCACTCCGGTCCGGCCGTGTACAGGCTGTATGTCCTGTTCACGCCAGGCGGCCGATGGTCAAAGTACACATTGTGCTTCCAGAACACGGTGCCGGGCAGCTGCGCCGCGACAGGACGCTTCTCCGCCTTCTCACACAGCGTCACAAAGCGCCCGGTTTTCTTCCGGAGTTCCCGGCAGCGCAGGGCAAGGCTCCGGAAATCCTCCCCGGGGCCAAAGAGCATGAACCGGATTTCCCGCTTTTCATTGGCCATGTCATCATAGATCTCGCGGCAAATTAGGGACAGCATGGGTTCGCGGTCCGTATTGCAGGCCATGACATAGTCCCGGTCCGGGTCCTCGCACCACATGCCGAGCCCTCCCTCCGGCGTGAACACGCCGTGCACGGGCAGCGACCAGGCCGCTGAGGGCTCAAAGCTGCGCGACCATATGTCGCGGCGCGGACAGTCAAAACGCATGCCGTAGTCCGAGGGGATATACACTTCGGCCTTTTCTTCCGTGGATACCTGCATGAGCCCCTGGGCCAGCATGACATGCATATGCAGGCTTCCCACATGCTCCATGGGCGATGCCCGGATCACCAGATCATCCCCGTCCAGGCACAGGGACAGGTGCATGCCAAGGTCCGGCGTATACTCCGGTGCCGGACGGCAGTAGCTGTTGCCCGGGAACCTGGCGGCAAAGACGAAGCCGGCAAGGTCGATCCCGATCTCATTTTCCGACACACGCACCTGTTTCTTCCGGATATCCGCAGCGCTGATGGTGACGCCCCCGTCCCAGGAAAACCGGAACGGCTTTCCCGTGCTCCAGGTTTTCCCGCTGTTTCCGTATTCCAGATATTCCAGGTCCTCCCGCAGACGCAGGAAGGTCTCTCCGTTTCTCAACTCCAGCACGGCCGCTCTCTCCTCTCGTCAGCACCTGCCTGATCACGCCATATTCTCTGAAGAGAAGATTCTCCGCGCCGTCCCCCGTTCCTGTTCTTCCCCGGCCGCGGCACAGGATTTTTGAGGGTCAGAAAGATTCTGCGGGACAGAAAAACCGGTCCGGAACGGCGGTTCCGGGCCGGTAAGTATTCTGTTTATGCGTCCGGCTCACCGCCGGGTATCTGTCAGTCAGGCCTGCGCTTTCTGAACAGATATTCGTCCAGTTCCTTCTTCACGTTCTCGGGAATCTCGCGGCTCACCGGGCAGCAGGCCGCGCAGGCCATGCGGCGGGTAAACTCGGCGATAAAGCAGATGTCCTTCTGGATCTGCTCCATGGACAGCACGTCCATGGTGTCATACCGGCAGTGGATCGGCGCCACATTGCCGCCGGCAATCCTGGCCATGGATACAGCGGGCACGCCGCTGTCGGCAAAGGGCGTGGAATCGCTGGAGTATACGCCGGTCTTCGCCGCCACCGGGAAACCGAGCTCGGCGCCCATATAGGACAGATAATGCGCCAGCTTGTCCTCGGCGGAAATGCGGGCAATGAACTTGCCCATGATGGTGCCGATCATGTCCAGGTTGATGTTCAGCACGGTCTTTTCCATCTCATCCTTGTGATCCCGCACATAGGCCTTCGAGCCTAGGAGCCCGCGCTCCTCGCTGCCGCAGAACACAAAGCGCAGACCATAGTTCCGCTCCCGGTCCTTCATGAACTCCATGGTGCCCAGCAGCCCGACGCAGCCCGTCATGTTGTCATAGGCGCCGTTGGAAAGGGAGGTGGAGTCATAGTGGGCCGTCATGGTGATCCATTCGTCCCGCCTCCCGGGCAGCTCCGCCACCACGTTATGGGACTCGCCGTCATACTCCTTCTGCTGAACGCAGATCCTCACGCGCTTCACGCCCCGGCGCACCAGATCCACCGCCGAGGAGGAATGGATCATGGCGCAGAGCACCTTGCCCGCGTCCCCGCGCACCGCTTCCCGCAGATCGCGCTGGTCAATGTCCTGCTGCGGATAATACATGTTCCCGTACTGGAACAGAATGCCCTTCGCGCCGGCCTTCATGAGGTCCTGATATCCATAGAATCCGATGCCCTGGGTGTCCAGCAGCACAATCCGGTCCCTGGCTCCGGCCATGGAAACCGGGTCCAGCGCCGGCATGTAATACAGTTCGCCTTCAATCTCCCCGCTGCCGCAGCCGTGGAAGGCCTTGCAGGGTATGTCCTCTCCGTCCGCGGTCACGGAGCAGCTTTCCATGTCCGCCATGGCCACGCGGAACGCTTCCAGATGTGCCGGAACGCCCAGTTCCTCGCAGCACGACTTCAGGTATTCCGCCACGCGGAGTTCCTCCGCGCTGCCGCTGGTATGCGGGAAGGCGGTTGCCTCAAAAATGGCCTGCAGTCTCTCTGATTTCATCCTGTCCTCCTGTTTGCATGCATCCTCTGTGCAGATTCTGTTTCATGGATTCATTATAGTGGCAAAATCCATGCGCGGCAACCGCATGTCCTGTCCTGAATGTGTTTTTGCCATATACCCGGCCGGAAGCCTTCTCTGCATCCGGCCACAGGAAAAGCACGGCAGGTTCTGCCGTGCTTCATGTGCTTATCTGGAACGCACTTCATTGACCAGGGACGCAGCGCCTGTGTAGAGCAGCGCAATGCCCGCAAATACCGCGAAGGCGCGGAACGAGCCGAAGGGATTGACCAGGATCAGGATGCCCAGGACAATGCCGATGACCGGCAGGATCAGCCAGAGCTTTTCCTTCTTTGCCTTTATGGCCAGAATCAGATCCTTCAGGCTGAAGATCAGTATGGTGATGCCCAGCACAAAATGGATCAGGTTTTCAAACATGACCGGGTTCACCAGCACCCAGATGCCGGCTGCAAGAAACGCGAGGTTCGGCAGCGAGCGGACCACGCGGGAAACCTTCTTGTCCTCCCGGGCCATGATCTGCTGCACCAGGCCCACGGTTCCGATGACGATCAGGGCAATGCCCACCAGACGGACAATGGCCGCCACCGATGACGCCGGCCAGACAATGAGCACCAGACCCAGCGCCGCGAGCAGCACGGAGGTCCAGATCCTGCGGCTCACGCCGTAGAATTTTTTCACCCCTCCGGCTTTCCTGGATTCTTTTGACATATGCTTCTTCTCCTTTTCTGTACGCATTTTGTTAGCCATGTGTAATTATCTCAGCAATATACATCATCGTCAAGAACTTGTTCGCATCTGACTTCCTGTCTCCTTCCGGACGCCCATGCCTGTCAGCACATTCTGAAACCGGTTTCAGAGACCGGAGGCACGAAAAAAGAAGCGGCGATCAGGCCGCTTCGAGAAAAAGACAGATATCGGTCACTTTCCGCCGCGCTTTCCGGAAAAGATACGGAAGATACCGGGAAGCTTTGCGTTTTCCTCATCGCTCCCCCTGTCCAGGCGCGGCACCAGCAGGAAGGTCACCGCAAAGCGCAGTCCGGCGGAGAGCAGCACCAGCACTTTCAGGCGGTCCAGCCCACCGGTGAACCAGCCGAAGCTTTCCCAGGTTTCCAGAAGCGTTCCGCCGCACAGTGTGCCCAGGGCCACGCCCACAAGGGACGTGATGCAGGCAAACACGGCGATATAGGAGGGCCGGCCCTCATCCGGCGAGAAGGAAAGCTGCAGATTGTTGGCGGCCAGGTTGCATCCGCTCCAGCAGGCCGCGCCGATGAAATTGCGCAGAAGCACCGGCCAGACGCTGCCCGGCGTGGAGAAGAGATAGAACAGGTCGGTGACGGAGGTGGCCAGAGTGGCGATCTGCATCACGTTCCGGCTGCCGTAATGGTTCAGCTCACGCCCCCACCTCGGCATGACCAGCACGGTGGCAATGGCGGAGGCCGCCGTGCCGAACACCGTCATCTGCATGAAGGAAAGACCCATGTCATTGATGGAATAGCGGCCCAGATATGGTCCGCAAAGGTTTGAGGCAAAGCACCAGGCCGTCCACATGATGACCAGGCGGCAGAAGGGACCGTTGTCCCGGATATGCCTGAGCACCGTGCCGAGCTTTTCCTTTCTCGGCGGGTCACTGAACTGTTCCGTACAGAAGCCGAAGCAGATCATGTCCAGCATGCCCAGCACGCCGCCCATGGCAAAGACCACGATATACCGGTTATAGACCGGAAGCGTATCCAGAAGCCATGCCACCAGAAGCCCGAAGCCCAGGTTGGCGCCGGCCACCAGCATGTCACGCACGGAAAACCACTGTCCGCGCAGCCGTATGGGCGCCAGGTCCGAAAACCAGGGCAGCCAGCACACATTGATGACCGATCCGCAGCAGGAGGAAATGCCCAGCAGGAAGATCATGGTCCACAGGGGCAGCCAGGCCGGACTGGCCGGGATAATCAGGGGGATCAGTCCAAACAGGATCCACAGGGCCCTGGAAAACAGCCCGAAGGTGAGCATGTACTTTTTCCGGGCATGGGTCCGGCTGACCAGCACGGAGAACGGGATCTGCAGAAGCGCCGCCGCCTGGGGAATGCCGTTGATCAGGCCGAAGGCAAGATCGCCTGCGTGCAGTTCGTTGGCCAGGCCCACCA
Source organism: uncultured Clostridia bacterium (assembly GCA_946534895.1). Taxonomy (GTDB): domain Bacteria; phylum Bacillota; class Clostridia; order Christensenellales; family Aristaeellaceae; genus UBA2943. The sequence continues at coordinate 240 of CAMNDE010000054.1, read as the reverse complement.
TGGCCGTGGTGCCGCCGCCGCAGATGATGCCGTGCAGATTGCCGAAGAGGTTGGCAAGCAGGATCAGATTCAGGCTGCGCCGGACCGCCTTGGAAAGCCGGAATTCATCGTAGAGAAGGGAAAGGGAGGACGGACCGGAGTGTCTGAGAAGAAGCCGCATGCATACGCGTCCTTTCATCCTGCTGAGTGGGAAATTGCAGGCATTATAGTCTGCCGCCCTGCAATCGTCAAGAAGAAAAA
>CAMNDE010000053.1:0-24143 GCA_946534895.1 uncultured Clostridia bacterium | reverse complement strand
TTTCCCGAGCAGATGGACCCGGCACTGTATGCGGAGCGCTATCAGGTGAATCTGAAGTGTGCGGAGCAGATTCAGGCGTTTGCCGCGGCACAGAGACGCGTTTTCAAGGCGTATGCCGCGCTGCGCACAGACGGTCTGGATGCCTGGTCAAGACGTCCGCAGAATGTGCTGGAGGAACGGGTGGATCCGGAAGTCTGGAAACTGGGAAAAAGCCTTCTGAACCGGCCGACGGATTTTCTGACAGCCATGCGCTGGCACTGCCGGGGACTCAGCCTCCTGGATGCCGTGCAGAAAGTGCTTGTGGATGCGGAACTGGCCAGCCGGAATGTGTTCCAGCGTGACCGGAAGAAAGGAAAATAAGAAGGGGTGGACAGCGTGACGGAAGCGGCGGAACGGCAGGCAGCGGAAGAACTGTACCGGCAGGTGTCAGAGCGCGCTGAAGCGCTGGAGCTCACTCAGACACTCAGAGCGCTGCCCTTCATGCGGGAAAAGCACCGGAACCAGTACCGGAAGGGAACTGGCCGAGTGCCGTATATGGTGCATCCCCTGACCATGGCATTGCATGCGCTGTCTCTGGGCATCACGGACGACACAGTGCTTGCCGCTGCGCTCCTGCATGATGTGGTGGAGGACACCGGGACGGATCCGGAGGAGCTGCCCGTGTCCCCGGAAGCCCGGGAGACTGTGTGCCGGCTCAGCTACAATACCTATCCCGGTCCCAAAAGCGAGATCCTGCCCCGGTATTATGCCGGTATCCGGGATGACCCGCGGGCCTGTCTCATCAAATGCCTGGACCGGTGCAACAACCTGTCCGGCATGGCCGGCGCATTTACCCGGGAGCGGATTTGCGAATACATGCTTCAGACGGAGGAGGAAGTGCTTCCGCTGCTGAAAGAAATAGCCGCGCACCCCGGGTGGGGAGACGCGGCATGGCTGCTTCGGTATCAGATGGAAGCCCTGATGGATACGTGCAGGAATCTGCTGGAGCGCTTCAGCGGCTGAGGCGGCTGCGGATCCCGCGGATCTTGCTCCTGAGCTGGTTTTTTTCCTGCTCGGAGAAGAGGAAGATATCCCGCAGGGGAATATGATAGGTTTTGCGGTAATAGTGCAGAAAGAGAGCGCCGGCGGCCAGGTAGCTGGCCACGGAGGACAGGGCGGCGCCGCTCTTGCCCAGAAGCGGGATGGTGATGGTATTGCAGACAATGTTGACCAGCACCGAGGCGGACAGCATGCCCAGATAGACCATTTTCTTGCCCTGGGCCAGGAGCAGGGTTCCGATGATCTTGAACCAGCTCATGGGAAGAATGCCCAGCACCAGGAGCACGGTGACCGGATACGCGGGCAGGAATTCAGCGCCGGCGAGCAGGCGGATCACTGGACGTCCCAGCACCAGAATGCCGGCGATCATGACCAGAGTCAGGTAGAAATTGACCTTCATGCTCATGGTGACCTCACCGATGGCGTCATCCCTGGCGGTGCGGGAAAAGAGCACTTCACGGAATGCGTCGGGAATAAGCCATCCGTATTCCGAAAGGGAAACGCCAAGCGCGTAGAACCCGATCTCTGCGTCCGGGATGTGATAGAGATAGCCCATCATGATGGTGTCCACACGGTAGTTGAGCGTCAGCATCAGTGTGGTGATCATGGATACTATGCCGAAGGGGAGGATTTTCCGGACAAACCCGAGATCGGCACGGAAGGGATTGGGCAGGCGCTTCATGCGGTACAGGGTCAGAATGATGGTGATCAGATCGCCCACCGCGATCAGGGACAGGGCGACATAGATATTCCCGTCCATGGTGAAGAAGGCCAGAATGGTGATGAGGGTATTGGTGATGCGGGCGGTAAAGAAAATGACGTTCTTGAACTTGACGTCTTCCACCATGATCATGAAGCTCAGCTGATTTGCCAGCACCTGAACAGGGGCCAGAAGACAGACCGCGGTCAGATCAAAGGTGTGGAAGACCAGGATGCCGACGGCGCCGATCGCCGTATAGAGCAGGAACTGAAGGATGAAGATGCGCAGGAACTTGGCCAGCACATCCGGTTCTTTCTGGCGCTTGTAAAAGGGATAGGGCTGATAGAGCCCGAAATTGGCCACGACGGCCACGATGGAGAGCAGGGACGTGATCCGGCCGAGCTGTCCTTTGAGATCCGGGCCAAGAAAGCGGTTGGAGAAGAAGGAAGCGACCAGTCCGATGACCACAGCCAGGATTTTGGTGAATATGGTAAAGACATAGTCATTCCCGGTGAGCTTGCGGGTCAGGGACTTGATGGAAAGGCTTTTTCTGCCCATGATCAGACTCCTTAAAAGGTTCATGATTGGTCATTCCAACGGGATTGTACCACGTTTCCGGGAGGACGTAAAACCGGACAGCATATGCAGGACGGAAGACGGGGAAGAAAGGTGAGCGGAAGGCATGAGCAGGCTTGTGATGTTTCTGATTCTTTTTCCTTTTGCTGTCTGGGCGGTGTACAGCGCGCGCAGGAAGGCCAGGGCGCGGGAAGAAAAACAGGAGAATGCAGCGGAAGAGCCGGTGCGGCCTGTGCGGCTCGTGACGGAAGCGGATATCCGGCGCAGAAGCCATCCTGTCCGTACCACGATTCAGGTGGACGGCATGTGCTGTGAGGGCTGCGCAAGAAGACTTGAGCAGAGTGTACAGAAACTCCCGGATACTCTGGCGGCGGCCAGTTTTGAAAAAGGCCGTCTGATCCTGTATTCGAGATCCCCGCAGGATCCGGCGGAGATTCAGGCATGCATTGCAGAAGCCGGATTTGCCGAAAAGCAGGAAATCCTGTAACAGACTTTCTGAATGGATCGACAGTGCATGCGAGCGTCAGACGCAGACGAAGAAAACCGGTGCAGGCCTTGCACCGGTTTTCTGCTGCACGGGAAGCTCGAAGGAAGATACGCAGGTCCAAAAAGTATCAAATGAGACTTTAATAGTATCAATTGATATTTTCTGTGTTGACAAACGGCCGTGCACAGCTTATAGTCGACTCGAAGGATGTTCATATCCTTCATGACTGATACCTCAAAAGGAGTTTATGCAATGAAACACGTACTTGCTCTTGTTCTGTCCCTTATGATGCTGCTGAGCCTGACAGGCGCATATGCAGAAAACGATTACACCTACACCGTTGCAGCCCCCAGCGGTGCGCCCGCTCTTGCGGTTGCAACCGTGGCTGCGGATCATCCGGAAAACTTCACGTTTGTGGCTGCAGACACCATCGCGGCCGAGTTTGCCAGTGAAAATGCCGATTTCATTATCGCTCCCCTGAATGCAGGCGCGAAGCTGTTCAAGGCCGGCAAGTCCACCTACAGGATGGCTGCTGTGGTGACCTGGGGCAACCTGTATTTCGCGTCCCAGAAGGAGAATTTCAAGCTGGAGGATATGAACGGCGCAAAGATCACCATCTTCGGCGAGAACACGATCAATGCTTCCGTGGTGCTGTATTCCCTGGAGAAGAACGGCATTGTTCCCGCAAGCGTGGAGTATCTGGCCAGTGCCGCCAATACCCAGAGCCTGCTGCTTTCCGATCCTGAGGCGATTGTGGTGACCGCCGAACCCGCTCTGACCGCTGCACGCATCAAGGCGGAACATGTCACCGCTTATGCTGTGAATGATCTGTACCGCGAAGCCACCGGCTTTGACGGCTATACCCAGGCTGCCCTGTTTGTGAAGGCGGCAACGGCCGAAAGCAATCCTGAGATGGTGGCCTGGTTCCTTTCCCAGGCGGCCGAGGCCTGCGACAAGTGCTCAACGGATGTGGAAGCTGTGGCTGAAGCGGCTGTGAAGCTTGAGATCCTGCCCAACCAGAAGGTGGCCGTGTCCGCCATTCCCAACTGCAGCATCCGCTTCATGAGCGCAGCGGATGCCAGGGAACAGGTGGAGACCACGGCTAACGTGGATCTGACCCAGTTCGGCGGCGCGGTGCCTGCGGACGAATTCTATTATGCGGCCGACTAAAAAAGCAGGCACGCTTGCCTACTGTCTTGGAATCATTCTTATCGCGGCCGTGATTCAGCTGGCGGGCCTGGCGAAACATGACCGTCTGGTTTTTCCGGGAATCGGGGAAATCCTGCGGACCTTTGTCCGCCTGCTGGGCACATCGCATACGTATACGCTGATGCTGACCACGCTCCGTCATCTGCTGGCGGTGCTGGCTGTGTCCACGGCTGCAGGCGTCGGGCTGGGCCTTCTGGAAGGCATGATCCCCTTTGTGCGCCGGCTTCTGGCGCCGCTTATGGTCTTTCTCCGGTCCATTCCCATGATCGTGCTGGTGGTGGTCATCATGGTGCTGACCCGGTATGACCGGGTGCCCCTGATCGCCTCCTCCCTGGTGCTGATCCCCATGATCAGCGAGGCCACATGCGAAGGCGTGCTGCGGATTGACCGTGAACTGCTGGATGTTTACCGGCAGTGCAGCGGACTTACGCCCTACATTCTCTGGAAGGTGTATCTTCCCCTGATGGCGGGATACATGAAGCAGGCGTATATCAATGCGGCCGGCATGGGCATCAAGATGGTGGTGTCCACGGAATACCTGGTGCAGACCCGGAATTCCCTGGGAAAGGCCATATACAGCAGCAGCTACTTCAATGAGTACGCTGAGATTTATGCCTATGCACTGATCATGATTCTTCTCGTGCTGGCTCTGACGGAACTTCCCCTGTGGGTGGGCCGCAAGGTGGAAGCCATGCGGGAAAAACAATATGGAAAGTGACATAAAGCAGGAAGACGGAACCTTTTGAGGGTTCCGTCTTCCTGCTTTATGCTTTCTGATGCCTGACTGTCCCGGGTTTCAGCGGAAATACGCGGGGGCAGGGCTTCATCAGTCGCTGTAGGCATCCGAGAAATAATGGGGCTGTCTGACAGCTTCTTCCAGAAATGCGATGGCGGCGGCAGCGGAAACATCAAACCGCTTCAGCAGTTTTTCCAGATCCTGCTCCATGGGATCAGCTTCAATTTTCCCGCCTGGATGGATGGTGCAGCGCCATTCGGCGGCCTTCCGCAAAAATGGGGTGATCTCGAGACCATCTCCAAACAGGTCTCCGATATGGTGGTAGATCCATTCCCGGTACATGCTGGCAAGGAAAAGGGGAAGCTCCCGGCCTTTCATTGCGTCAAAGAATTCTTCTGTAACATCGCTGGTTTCGCCATGGTTCATGTATTGTGAGTACTGGCACCGCAGATCGTCCTCGCACCAGAGCTGACGGATCAGTTCCTCCTCTGTGAAAGGACCTTCCGTGGTGAAACAGAGGCAACGGCCGATATCCAATCGGAACTTTTTGGTGGCACCGGGAACGGCTTTGACGGTGAAGGGGGCATTGTCAAAGAAGTCGCTTTCATCATCTTCCTTTTCGATATCGAAATAGCAGGCACTGTAGTCAGAGGAGGCGGGATAGTAGGACATGAGCTGGAGACGCTTTTTTGTGTTCTGCAGGAAGTGGCGCGCATTTTCCTCTGCGCCTTCCCGCATACCGGTATTCTCTGTCAATATCCATGTGCCTTCCGTGTCCTCCCATCTGCCGTTCCACTGCACAGTGCGCCATCCGGAACGGACGGGCGTCTGGCCAAGATCTTTGATCTTGGCGCCAAGTTCCTTCTGGTTCTTATATTCAGAGGGATGAATCCAGATGGTGGACTTTCTCAGGCGAACGGCAAGATCGGACTTGAATGTGTAGGGATCCAGGAAAAAATGAAGAGAGGCGCTGCGCAGTTCGGGATAATCGCTGTTTTCAATGGTGTGAATTTCCGAGAGCTTTGTCAGAGGATACGAATCGTTGTGTACGTATTTGAGGTGTTCAAAGGCCAGAAGCTGATGGGATTCCATATCCCGGTAAATCTGGAGGGAAGGATAATACTTGGTGCCTGTCCGGATTCGGCTGGAGAACCAGCCGCCCATATGGTCAGAAGAATCGTCATGGTAAAGCGTCATCTTACTCTGAATTGCACGGGAGGATATCTGCTGAGGTTTCACGTTTCTGATCCAGGCCGCAAAAATACTGTGGATTTCCTCTTCTGTGACAGAAGACCAGAGCCGGGTGGAAAAGAATGAATTCATGTGGAAAAGCATATGCGGCTTCATGGGAAAACTGTTCAGGAAACTGTAGGAAAGATGCGCCGGATACGATGCGAGCAGTGCGGCGGAAAGACGGATCAGCCAGGCACGCTCCGGGCTGAGAACTTTGTCAAGAATTGCATCCATGCCGGTTTCATGGAAAAAATGTTCAGCAAAAAAACCGGGAAGGGGATAGCAGTACACTTCTTCAGTAAGCTCATTCGCAGAAATGTATTCTTCACCAAAGTTACGTTCAAGTTCGGCTTTCTTTTCGGCTTCCTTTCTGGCCCGTTCTTCTGCCTTCTTTTTTCTCCGCGTGGCTTCTTCCGCTTTTCTGGCGCCAGCGTCCGGGGCACAGTAAGTGTCATAACACCAGCTGGGAATCATTTTGCCGGGCACATCTGAGGGATAGCCAATGACGTTGTATCCCCTGATATTTTCTTCGTCAGCATAATAGGGCATGTCCTTTTTCCAGGCATAATAGCTGCCCCGCTTGCTCAGTTTTGCATAAGCCGGGATGTCCACCAGTCTGTCATTTGCCATGCATAAGTCCTCCCTGTTTCGTAAAGAGTTCTCCCCTACACACCGGGAATGCTGCACTGCAGCGGGAAAGAAGATCAGTTTCCATGGTTGCCATTGCTGGAGTCAGGAATATAATACCGTAGAATACCCGGAAAGAAAACAGCTGGCGGTGATTTCCCGGAATTCTGCAGTTTGGGCCGGAACCAATGCGGTTTTCCGAGCGGAGAAGACTGGACTGGACAGAAAAATGGAGGGCGGATGAATGACGGCATATGTGGATGCGGATGCATGTCCTGTCACGGGGATTGTGGAACAGATCTGCCGGGAGCGCGGAATTCCGGTGATGCTGATGTGCGATGAGCATCATCTGCTGCAATCGGACTACAGTACTGTGAAAGTGGTGGCTTCCGGAAGAGACGCGGTGGATCTGGCCCTGATCAATCTCACCCGGCCCGGGGATCTTGTGGTGACGCAGGATTACGGTCTGGCTGCCCTGGCTCTGGGCAGGAAATGCATGGCGCTGCATCCCGGAGGACGGGTGTATACGGACGACAATATTGACATGCTCCTGATGGAGCGGCATGTGCATGCGAAGGCGCGGCGCAGCGGCAGACAGCACCTGAAAGGCCCGTCCAGGCGCACACAGGAAGACGATCTGGCCTTTGCCGCGGCACTGAGAAGCCTGCTGGATGCGGCGCAGCGGAATCCGGGACAGGGATAAGAAAAGGTGTACAGACTTTGGCTTGACGGAAAAGAGCGCAGCAGGTATGCTTTTCAGTACAGAATAATGATTCAGGAGGTACGCTTCATGCTTCCCACAGGAATTCAGGCACCGGATTTCACCCTTCATGACAAGGACGGACAGGCGGTTTCGCTTTCCGATTTCCGGGGCAGAAAGGTGATCCTCTATTTCTATCCCAAGGACATGACAGCGGGCTGTACAAAACAGGCGTGCGGTTTTGCACAGTTGTATCCGCAGTACATGGAAAAAGGCGCTGTGGTGATCGGGATCAGCCGGGACAGCGAGGCATCCCATCAGAAATTCGCGGAGCGCTACGAACTGCCTTTCACGCTTTTGTCGGATCCGGAGAAGGAAGTCAGCATTGCGTATGATGTCTGGAAGGAAAAGATGAACTACGGCAAAAAGAGCATGGGGATTGTGCGCACCACGTATCTCATTGACGAGACTGGCGTCATTGTCCGTGCCTTTGGCGCAGTGAAGGCGGCGGAAAATCCTGAGCAGATGCTCAGAGCGCTTGAGGAATGAGCGGCCATGGAAGGCACAGACGGTAGCATGTCCATGGACGAATGTCTGTTCTTTCAGGGGCATCCGGACGCTCTGCCGGTCTATGAGCAGTTCCGGTTGCGGGTTCTTGCTCAGTGGCCGGACGTGGAGATCCGCACCGCCCGGACGCAGATCAGCTTTTTCCGGAAAACCATGATGTGCTGCGCATCCTTTCTTCCTCTGGGCAGAAAGGCGGAGCGGCCGGACAGCTGGCTGGTGATATCCTTCGGCCTGGACCGTCCGCTGGAAACCGATGGGATTTCTGCGGTGGTTCAGGCAGCGCCGGGGCGATGGACGCATCATGTGATGATCTCCTCAGCGGAGGAGATGAACGATGCCTTCTGGGCATGGATCCGAATGGCAGCTGACTTTTCCATGCGCACGCGCAGGGGGAGCGGAAGGAACAGGCCCTGACCGGCTGAAAGCATATTCACAGCTTTAAGCTTCGGATCCCCCGGTTTTTTCTGCTGCACTGGCAGGAGAAAAAAGAGAAACAAAAGACACAGTTCTGATTCAGGAGTGAGCACATGTATCTCGGATTGTATCTTTCATCTGACTCGGTTTCCTGGGGCACATTCTATCACGGAAGATTCTGTGTCCATACCTATGACATGCCGGAGACGGACCTGCATGCCGCGGACGGGGTTTTCCGGGCACTGGCCTTTCTGGAAGGCAGAATGCTGCCGGATATTCCGGAGGAGGTCTCATACTGCGTGGTGACCATGCCTTACATGAGCCTCAGAGACCGGGTGCATGTGGAGCGGGCACTGAGGCGTCTGAGACTGTTTGCGGCATGCAGGTTCCGCTGCATCAGCGGTGTGTCGGCCTCCGCCATGGGCCTGGTGGACCGGCGGTGGACCACCCCGGAGCGCGAGCAGGACTACAGCCTTTTGCTGTTCAGCAGCGGCAGGGAACACGAGGCCGCGTTCGTGGAAATCGGAGACGGCGTCGCGGAAATGATAGCGGTGCAGCAGTGGGAAGACGGGGAGGACAGGGAACTCGATCAGGAGACCCTGAGAGAAAACATCGGCCGTCTGATTGATCACTCCGGCGCCAGACGCTTTTACCGGATGTATGTCTCGGAAAGCATATCCCCGGAGCTTCGGGCCTGTCTGCGTTCCTTCTACGGGGTTCCCTGTGAGACCATGGAGAAAAACATTCCGGTATACGGTGCTGCACTGACCGCTGCCGTAAGCTGTCATTCCGCCAATACAAAGGACCTTCTGCTGCTGGACTGTACGGACTATCAGGTGCGTGTCGGAACGGAAACGCTGATGAACAGGAGTGTGACCATTCCCTGCGAAAGCCGGAGCCGCATTATCTATAACGCGGCCCGCCCGGACAAATGCGTGGATCTGTATTTCTTCCGGAACGCGAAACTGGAATCACCGCTGTACATCAAGCCGCCCATTCATGAGCTGATCCGTGAAGAGCGGGGAAACATCCCGCTCATGGTTACGGTCAGAGCGGACCATGAGGGCAGGCTCTCGCTTGAGGTGGTGCGGGAAATGGACGGCAGGGGTCTGGTGTTTGAATGGCCGGACCTTCGGGATATGCTGATGGACTGAGGAGAAAGAAGACGTGAGATCAGTGCGGATGACCGGAATGATTCTGCTGAGCATGCTGCTTGTGCTCTGCAGTGTTTCCCTGGCCGGGGGTGAGGCGTATCCGGAAGAGCCGGCCTCTCCTGCCTGGCGCGTGTATGATCCATCCCTGCACTGGATGTATGCCCAGCTCACTTCCCGGGAAAAACGTGCGTTTTCCGCACGGTATGATGCGGCGGCCATGGGAGATGTGTCCCTGTGGGACCTGTCCGGTCACGGGCTGAGCGCGTATGAGGAAGAGCGGGTGATGCTGGCTCTTCTGCAGGACTGTCCGGAACTGATGATGTGCAGCCCGGAAATACCTGTTTTGGGGTTCTATGCCGTGCTGGAGGACGCACAGTGGTTTCAGAACAATGCGCAGGGAAATCGGGCGCTGCTGGATGCGTGCAGGGAAAGACTGAATGCGCTGAAGCAGTCCGATGCCTGGGGAAATACGGACCTGGACCATGAGCGGGCCTGGGATGCGCTTATGGTAAAGGGCACGGAGTATCTTCTGGATGACGACGGACCCGAGGGAAGCAGGCACCTGACCTCGGATGTGCGCGCGGCGTGCTCGGTCATCCTGAACAGAACAGCCGTGTGCGAAGGGTTTGCCAGAAGCACCCAGCTGGCTCTTCGGTTTTTCGGGATTTCCTGCCTGTATGTTTCAGGGGACGCCGGCGGCGGAGGTCACGCATGGAATTATGTGTGCCTGGATGGAGCCTGGCATCAGTATGATCCGACCTGGAACCGCCATGACGGAGAAACGCGCTATTTTCATATGACCCAGGCGGACTGTGCGGCTCGCAGGATCAGGGAAGAGTTTGACGCGCACGGCTTTCAGTTTCCCGTCTGCCGCTGAGGACATACCCGGATATGCGCCGGGACGAAGCCAGTGTGGAACTGCCGGGACAGCAAATTGTGTGGAAAAAGAGGAACGTAATGATAAACAGATCATTTGATGTGGCGGTCATCGGCGGGGGCCTTGGCGGCGTGCAGGCGGCGAGGGCGGCCTGCGAGCATGGACGTCGTGTCTATATGTGTGAGGCCACGGACTGGATCGGCGGACAGCTGACCAGCCAGGCGGTGCCTCCGGACGAAAACCGGTGGATTGAATCCCAGGGCGCCACACGGAGCTATCTGGCGTACCGCAGAGCGGTGCGTGAGGCATATCTGCGCGACCCGGCGGCTTCAGAGCTCCTGAAGGAAAAGACCGTGTTCTGCCCGGGCAGCAGCTGGGTCAGCCGTGTGGCGCACGACCCGCGGCTTGCGCACAGACTGCTCACAGAGTCACTTGCGCCGTATGTGGACCGGGGACTGCTCACAGTGGATCTTGAGACCCGGTGCGTACATGCCCTTGTCCGGGATGACAGAATCCTGTCGGTGACGGTGGAGCACGCGGACGGCGAACAGATCTGCATTCAGGCTGCCTTTTTCCTGGACGCCACCGATACCGGTGAACTCCTTCCCATGACCGGCACGGAATACCGTGTTGGCTCGGAAAGCAGGGGAGAGACCGGGGAGGCGCACGCGCCGGAGGAGGCTGACGCACAGGACCAGCAGCCCATTACCTGGGTGGCTGCCCTGCAGCTGGATGAAGAGCGCAGGCCCATGAAAAAGCCTGACAGCTATGAGTTTTTTTCCCGCTGCACCCTGAAGGGGGATCCCATTTTCAGCTGGAATGCCTGGGGTGCCCATGGAAAGCGCCTGTTTTCCATGTTTGACGGGGAGGTAAAGGATAACCCGCTGGGGCTGTGGACCTACCGCCGGATCCAGTATCCGCCCTACTTCACGGACGGGCGGCGGGAAGTGTCGCTTCTCAACTGGTCCCAGAACGATTACATTTTCGGAAATGTGATCGATGATCCGAACCGGGAGCAGAACCTGGAAAAAGCGCGGGAACTGACGCTCAGCTGTGCCTACTGGCTGTGGGAGCAGGGATATCCGGTAAGCCTTAAGGCAGATATCCTGGGCACGGAAGACGGGCTGGCCAAGGCGCCGTATATCCGGGAATCGCGCCGGATCCTTGCCCGGAAGACCATTCTGGAGGAGGAAATCTCGGCCGAGCACCAGAAGGTGCTTCCGCGGCTTGCGGACTCGGTGGGCGTCGGGCATTATGCCATTGACATTCACATGACCACGCGTACGCGCACGACCATGTACGCGCCGGCTCTGCCCTTTGAGATTCCCATGCATGCCATGATTCCCGTGCGCATGCAGAATCTGCTGCCGGCGGCAAAGAATATCGGAGCCACACATATCACGGGCGGATGCTTCCGCCTGCACCCTGTGGAATGGACCGTGGGCGAAGCTGCCGGACATCTGGCGGCCTTCTGCCTTGAGCGGAATCTGCTCCCCGCGGACGCGGCGGACAGGCACTGCGGGGAATTCCAGCAGGTCCTTGAAAGCCATGGCTTCCAGCTGCACTGGGACCTCCCGGATATACTTGATGAAAAACTGTGATGACCGATGCCTGTATGGCATCGGAAAAACGTTTGTGGAGGACGCATATGACAGACGAAGCACTGCGCGCGCTGCTTTCTGACATGTCGCTTGAGGAAAAGATCGGACAGATGATTCAGCTGACGGCCGGATTCTATGATCCGGATGCCGGAGCCGTGCTGACCGGCCCGGCCATGCAGCAGGGCCTGAGTGAGGAGAATATCCGCCTGGCGGGATCCATACTGGGCACCAGCGGGGCGGAAACCCTTGTACAGTTCCAGAAAAACTATATGGAGCGCCATCCGCATCACATTCCCATGATGTTCATGATGGACGTCATTCACGGCATGCGGACCATTTTCCCCTGCCCGCTGGGCATGGGTGCCACCTTTGACCCGGAACTGGCACAGGCCTGCGGGGAAATGGCTGCCCGCGAAGCAGCCGTCAGCGGACTGCATGTGACCTTTACGCCCATGGTGGACCTGGTGCGGGACGCCCGCTGGGGCCGGGTGATGGAGTCCACGGGAGAGGATCCGTGGCTGAACAGCCGGTTTGCGGACGCCTTTGTCCGCGGCATTCAGGGCGCGGATGTGGGTGAAAAGGACAGGATCAGTGCGTGCATCAAGCATTTTGCCGCCTATGGAGCGCCCACAGCCGGCCGCGACTATAACACGGTGGAACTGTCGGAGCACACGCTCCGGCAGGACTATCTGCCTGCCTACAAGGCAGGTATTGATGCCGGGGCGGAAATGGTCATGACCTCCTTCAATACGGTCAACGGCATTCCCGCCACCACGAACCGCTGGCTGATGCGGAAGGTGCTGCGGGAAGAGATGGGCTTTGACGGCGTCCTGATCTCCGACTTCGGCGCCATCCTGGAAACCATTAATCATGGATACTCGGAAGACCGCGCGCATGCCGCGAAACATGCGCTGGAAGCCGGCGTGGACATTGATATGATGGGTGGCTGCTATGCCTCTTCGCTCAGGGATCTGGTGGAAAATGGCCAGGTGAGCATGGAAGACATCGATGAGTGCGTGCTGCGGATTCTCCGGCTGAAGAACAGGCTGGGCCTGTTTGAGCATCCGTATAAGGATGCGGATCCGGAACGCGAAAAGACAGTGCAGCTCTGTCCGGAGCACCGTCAGCTGGCACGGCAGGCGGCCTGTGAGTCCCTGGTCCTGCTGAAGAATGACGGGCTGCTGCCGCTGAAACCATCATCAAAGATCGCATTCATCGGGCCCTATGTGCAGAGCCGGCAGCTGCTGAGCAACTGGTCCGTCACCGGACGGATGCAGGACTGCATCTCCGTGCAGGAAGCCGCCGAAGAAGTCTTTGCTCCCGGACAGGTCAGCTTCAGCCTGGGCTGCGGCATGCTGCCGGAGGGCACTGTACTGGAAGGCTTCCAGGGAATGGATGTAGAAGAGGAAACCGTGCAGGGAACGCCGGATGAGATGCTGCGCGCTGCCGAGGAGGCAGCGGCTCAGGCGGACCTGGTGGTCATGCTTCTGGGCGAGCATTACCTGCAGACAGGCGAGGCGACCAGCCGGGCTTTCATTGAAATCCCGGAGAACCAGATGGAACTGTTCCGCAGGATTCAGAAGGTGAATCCGCAGATCGTCAGCGTGGTGTTCAGCGGTCGGCCGCTTGATCTGAGAGAGATCAGCGAAAAGTCCATGGCTCTTCTGGAAGCCTGGCGGCCGGGCACCGAGGGCGGGCATGCCGTGATCGATGTGCTGACCGGAGCCTGCAATCCGTCGGGCTGTCTGCCCATGAGCATGCCCTATTGTGTCGGCCAGGTCCCGGTGCATTACAATGCACTGCCAACGGGCCGTCCGCATACGCCCGGAAACCCGGTGCGCTTTGTTTCCAGATACCTGGATATTCCCAACCAGCCGCTGTATCCCTTTGGATATGGCCTGAGCTATACCACCTTTGAAGTGTCTCCGGTACAGCTGGATCAGGACACGCTCACGCCGGGAAATTCCATGCATGCATCGGTCATGGTGCGCAATGCTGGCGGATGCGAAGGAAAGGCGGTACTGCAGATGTATGTGCGGGACCGGTTTGCCAGCGTATCGCGGCCGGTGCGTGAACTGAAGGGCGTGCAGAAAAAACTGCTCAGGCCCGGAGAGGAAAAGAGAATCACCTTTGAAATCACGGAGGAGATGCTCCGGTTCTGGCGTGCAGACGGTACATTCGGCAGTGAAAGCGGCACATTTGATGTGTGGATCGGCCTGGACAGCACGGCGGACAATGGCGCCGCGTTTGAGCTGAAACTGAACTGACAGCATTGTATGAAAAAAGGTCTTTCCGGTTTTTCAAAAACCGGCAAAGACCTTTTTCATGTCCGGATCAGACCGGGATCGACCGGGAATCTGTACTGCCCCTCCGGCTTACGTTGCGGACTGCATGTCGGAGAGCAGATGCCGCGCATGGTCGAGAAGCACATTCCAGGGATGCCATGACGCAGCCATGGTGCGGCAGGCGGATTCCATGAGCTCACAGGCATGCCTTGTCTGTCCCTGACAGAAGAGTACATGCGCAAATACGGCCTGTGCGTCTGCGGTCCAGGGGGAGTCCGGTCCGAAGGCACTGCTGCGGAGTGTCATGGCCTTTTCCGCGTGAATCCGGGCCTGGACATATTCGCCGGCACCGCAGAAGATTTCCGCGGCATTGCGATGACAGACGGCGGACCCTGGGACGGAAAGTGCTGATTCGGTCTCATCTGTCAGGATTTCCGTGATGATGGTCCGGGCTTCATCTGTTTTTCCGGAACGGAGAAGCGTGAGGGCCATGGTGCTGCGCATGAGTATGTAATCCGGATGGTCGGTTCTGTACTGCTCCTGATAAAGGGAAGATATGTACCGGAACTCGTGAAGCGCCGCCTCGCAGTCGCCGCTGTCCATAAGAATCCGGGCACGTGAGGTGCGGATTCTGAGCATGAAACAGCATGCATCCCTGTAGTCTTCAGCCTGCATGTCGGAAAGGACGGCCGCAAGCATGTCTGCGGCCTGCTGCCGCTGGTTCAGATCGGACAGGCACAGGGCTGTGAGGTACTGCAGACGGGAATGGAGCACAACAGAGTGCATATCCAGTGACGTATACAGCTCCAGGCCATTTTTCAGCATGTCCAGGGCTTTCTCGGGATCGTGCCCGCAGGCTCTGCAGACCGCTGCGCTGGCAGCCAGAAAGCTGACGGAATCGGCAGTGTCCTGAGTCTGGGGCCGGATCAGGCTGAGCAGGTTCTCACACAGGGAATCCGGCAGGTCTTCACATGCCTGTTCAAGGATGAAAGCGAGGGATTCCATGCCTGACGACGGCTTTTTTGCATTATGGAGCAGTGCCATTGCGGAATGAAGAGATTCGGACAGGCGGTCTCTGCGTCCGGACTGGACGAGATCCCGCATGGCTGTGCCTGCCTGGAAATCCAGGGCATCCGCACGGGTGTGCCGGTGGGCGGACAGAAACATGCTGTGGGATTCAAGAAGGTGATCCGGAATGAAGCAGCGGGATGCAAAAGGCAGTCGTGCCTCCAGTTTTGTGAGAAGCTGGACTGCGTCACTGTTCAGATTCCGGATGCCCGGCAGCGCTGATTCCAGGAATGGCTGAACCCGGGCATCATCGGCTGCGGCTTCTGTATTCAGCACTTTCAGGAAACTGCGGAATGCATCGGCATCCACGGCATGCATGCGAAGTGTCGATGCGATCAGCGGGTGAATCGCATAGCCTTTTTCATTGACTTCAAGCCAGTTCTGGTCAACGAGCATCTGGCAGAGGCCGGCCAGGGTGGTGCTGTCCTTGCAGATATCGCCTGCAAAGGGCAGAAGCGCCTCAGGAAGCCAGCTGCGTGGGGGCAGCAGGGAAAAGAGATGCAGGAGCGATGCCTGTTCAGGAGACAGACGGGAAGTGTCAAAGAGTTCTGACAGTGTGTCTTCCAGGGACACGGATGCTGCGTGCCGGACGTAGGAGAGACCGGCAAATCCGGAACGGACCAGTTTCCAGCAAAGATGTTCCGCTGTCCAGAATCGGGTTCTGCAGACACTGGCCAGCAGAATGATGGCCAGCGGATGGCCGGCTGTGAAAGCACAGAGTGCATCAATATCCCGCGTCTGGTTTGCAGTGGATAAACAGTGCAGGGAGAAAAGCTGACGGCTCTCCGGGACACTCAGTCCGGGCAGAGGCATCATGGTGAATCCGCTCAGCTTTGAGAGGCAGGTGGTAATGACGATATCGCATCCGGACTGCGTGAGTATGGGAAGACCTGGATCTTCAGAAGGAATGGTGTCCAGACCATCAATGAGAAGCAGCGTCCTGTTTTCTCCGGATGATTTCAGAAGGCGCAGCACGCGGTCCAGACATTCAGCGTCTGTCTCCGGGCGGGAGACAGGGAACGCTTTCCGTATGCTCACGATCAGGGAGTGCTTATACTGGATGAAAGCCAGATGCTGATACATGCCATGGGCGTTCAGCTGTGCCAGCAGCTGACGGACGAATTCACTTTTTCCCATGCCCCTCATTCCGGTGACGGCAAGTCTGCGGTGCCCGGGCAGGAGCAGATCCACGGCCTGTGACAGCAGAGCCTGACGGCCAATATACTCAGACGCAGGAAGCGGATCTGTACACAGGACGCACTGCCTTGAGGACAGGAGGGCCGGAGACGGGATGTGTTTCTGCTGCAGATATGTCTGATACAGTTTGAGCACGCCCGGACTGCTGGTCCTCAGACGGGTAAGATGCATATCCTGCATGCGGGAACCGTACAGCGCATAGAGCGTAAGCCAGGCAAGCACATAACTGTGCTGAAAAAGAAGCGGGATATCTGCACCGGTACTGCTGTCTTTATGGCAGGAAAGGGCATAGGCAAGATTCTGAAAGAATGCGGTGAGTTCGTCGGAATTCAGATCTTCTGTGCGGACCATTTCCGCGGTAAAGAGATTCAGACGCTGGGTAAGAGACTGGGGAGCATAGTCCCGCTCTTCAAGCCGCCGGGACCATGCATGGATCAGGCTGAGCAGCAGATCTGTGTTCAGCTGCTCCGAAAGAATGGTGTACCATTTTTCGTAGAAATAGAATCCGCCGGTCCGGTTCATCAGCCGGGTCAGGGAACGATTGCGGGTTTGGGAAAGATCGAACAGACTCAGATCGGTTCCGGGCGGAAGCGCATCGCGAAACAGTTCCGACCAGAATTTTACCAGCGTTTGTCCCTGCAGGGAGGTCTTGGAAAAAACGGGATAGGAGAATGCGGGATAATCGGGCTGGGTGAGCATGCGGTAGATATTTTTCAGCGTCAGTATGTGCTGCTGGGGCTTATCTGTAATCTGATGATGCAAAGTGCTTTCCTCCTGACAGAGGCTGTGTACGAGAATCGCGTTGTTCGGAAATGGGTGAGGCATGGAAAAGCGTGTGGTCAGAACTCAGGACTGTCGACATAGTCATGATGCATTTGCATCAGGAATATCACATGGTTCCGTTAGTCTGTAACCAGATGGCAGATACCACTGGAATGGATAAGCCATTCATCGATAGTTGTCTTCTGTGTTCCTATTAGTTACATGTTACGTGCAGTATTCCGCCGGATCTGCGGCAGATCCGCGGTTTCGCTGCAGGTGTTTGCCGGAGAATGCTACCAGACTTCCATTATCTTTCACCCTATACGCATTTTTTCAGCTGTATTCTAGCATAACAAGTTTTTAGATCTCCACGCATCCGGACACGTGAAAAATGTGTACATATGTTTTTTTAGTCATTTCTTACTGGCAGAAACTGCTCAGATGATCTCCATAAATACTTGTACGCAGCATCAGAAATGAGCAATTCCGGGACTGCCTGCCTGTGTGGAAGAAGAAAACCGGGTTCACGGGACAAATCCAGTGAGAAGGTGAATAGTATCTCAATGCATGCGGGCAGCCCCGGGATGAACCAGCCGGGCGGGACGTTCATCCCTGCGGTCAGGAAAGATTCAGATGTCATGGGCTGAAACAGCCGGTTTGCACAGGAACATGCGCCAGTCCTGGACTTCATGCTTCATTTCGGCATGTGACTGACCGGGAAGATGCAAAAAGGTCATGCGGGGTGCATGGCCTTTTTGTGTGATGACAATGTATGAATTTCGTTCATCAGACAGCTGTTCCCGGCGTTTTGGATTCATGGGGAGGCATGCCCTTCGATCTCCTTCTGAATCGTCAGAGCATTGACTGTGAAGCGGTGCGAGCTTCCCCAGCTTTCCTGAAGAACCCTGCAGGCCTGATCAATTAGTTCTTCCGCCTGCCGGGTTTTATCGAGGTGAAACAGGATGCGTGCATGGACAGCCTGTGCATCTGCAGTCCAGGGTGATTCCGGGCCGAAGATCTTTGTGCGCATGGCCAGAGCTTTTTCCGAGCAGGCAAGCGCCTGGGCATTATCTCCGAGAAGAGACAGAATATTGGCGGTATTGCGCATGTGACCTGCCTGGATGGATTCGGGAACCGATATGCGCTGATCCAGTTCAAGCACACTGAGCATCACGTCTCCGGCTTCCCTGAGCCGGCCGAGCTTTTCCATAACCTGGGCCGTGTTGTTGCGCATGATGGCGTATTCAAGGTTTTCACAGCGCTGCTGCTTCATATAGATCGCATTGAGAAGATCATATTCCCGAAGGGCACTTTCGTAGTCCTGACACATAAGCAGAGTGACCGCATACGTGTTTCGGGTATTCATCATCTGTGCTCCGTCATCCGGATGACCGGTGGCATGAAGAATGGCCAGACTAGACTCGAGCAGACTGCGTGCTTCCTCTGCACGTCCAAGGTCCAGCATGCAGAAAGCAAGCCGGTAATTCACGGCAGACTGGGTCATGGTCTGTGTCAGGCCCAGCTGCTTGAGAATGGCGTCTGCTTCCCTGAGCGCGGCAATGGCCTTGTCCGTCTCGTGACTGCCGGACCGGAGACGCAGACTCCATGCAGCGAGATATTCCGCCATTTCCACGGACCCATGGTCTGCAGGACGGACGGCCTCAAAAATCCGATCGATGAGATTCAGGTCTTTCTGGTCACAGGCCTGCTCCAGCACGCTCAGGATCATGGTCGACCGGCTGTGCGGGTCGGCACCGCTGCTCAGCGCATCCAGAATCTTCACGAGGCATTCCATGAGATGCGTGCGCGTTCCGTCCACGACATCGCGGATTGCACTTCCGAGCCAGTAATCAAGCTCTTCCGCGGGGGTATGCGGGGTACGGTCCAGGTAGTCCCGGTGCTTCTGATACAGACTGTCCGGTACTGCGTGAAAGCTGCCAAATCCCAAGTTCTGTTCCAGGCTGGCCAGGCAGTGAACTGCATCGGCATTGAACAGGCCGATTTTTGCAAGGCAGGACAGGGCAGACTGAAGAAACAGGGGGCTGTCTGACCTGACTTTTTCATCCAGGGCATGCCAGAGTGCGGGAAACAGATCGGCGTGAACGTCCTGGCTCAGCAGTGTCTCAGAAATCAGGGGATGGACGGCATAGCCGTCCGGTCCTGCCATCAGCCAGCCGAGTTCATGCAGAGACTGACAGAACACGGACAGCTGCCCTACATCCTGACAGATGTCCCCGGCCAGTGTCAGCATATCTTCAGGGAGCCAGAAACGGTGAGGCAGAAGGGCAAACAGGGTCAGCAGCTTCTGAAGATCTTCGGTGAGACCGGCGGTGGAGAAGGTGTGTCTCAGCATTTCCGGAAGCGGGGTATCGGATGCGTCCAGTCTTGCGCTATAATCGCTCTGAAGGCCGGATTCAGGAAATAACTGCTCCAGAGTCCCGGGTTTTGCGCGGCACATATCGGCAAACAGGGAAATGGCCAGAGGATTACCGCTTACGGAGGCGCACAGCCGGTCAATCGTATCCGTGGAAGCATCAGACTGCAGACAATGCAGGGAAAAGAGCTGCCGGCTGTCCTCGGGTCCGAGGCTGTCAAGCGGAAGCATGGTGAATCCGTCGAGTTCGGTGAGCCGGGTTGACAGAATGACATCACAGCCGAGCAGCGCCAGGTCATCCAGCGCGGGATCACCGGCTGAGCCGGGATTGACATTGTCAATCAGAAGCAGCGCGCTTTCGCCGGGCTGGGACTCCAGCAGCCTCTGAATCCGGGCAAAGCAGGCGTCCGGCGTTTCGCCTTCAGGGCCGGGAAAGGCAAAGGCCAGGGATGGACGCAGACCGCCTTCATACTGTACATAGGCCAGATGTGTATACAGGCCGCCGGCAATGATCGAGGCGAGCAGCTGACGGATGAACTCGGTTTTCCCGATGCCGCCCATGCCGGTTACCGCGAGTCTGTGATGCCCGGAAAGAAGCAGGTTCATTGCACGGGAAAGAAGCGCCTGATTCCCAACATACTTCTCAGCGGGCAGCGGAGGTGCGCTGAGCGTGCAGACGCCCGAGGAGAGCACATCAGGCATCGGGATGCTTTCCAGCCCCAGCGACCGCTGATAGAGTGCGTGCATGCTGCAGGACCTGTCAGCACGCAGTTTGACGAGATTCGGATCCTGAAGCCGGGATCCAAAGAGCGCGTGCAGAGTCAGCCATGCAAAAACCATGCTGTGCCGGAAAAGAAGCGGCGCTTCAGCCCCCCTGCTCTTTTCATTCCGGGCAGAGAGGGTAAGGGACAGATTTTTGAAAAAAGCAGTCAGCTCTTTTGACGCAAGCGGGTCATGATCTGAAAATACTTCGATATACTTCTGAAGACGTTCTGTCATCAGTTCGGACTCATAATGCCATTTCGTGAGACGCGCAGCCCATGCCTGGTTCAGTCTCAGCAGAAGATCCGGACTCAGGCATTCGGAGAGCTGAAGAAACCAGGCTTCCATAAAGTGATAATTGCCGATACGGTTCAACAGCCGGGTCAGTGAACGGCTACGCTTCTGGGTCAGATCAAAGATGCTGAAGTCGGTGCCCTCTGGAAAAGCTTCTTCAAGCAGCTTGTTCCAGAATGGCACAAGTGTGATTCCCTGCAGACTGGACTTGGGAATGACAGGATAGGCAGGGGATGGATAATCCTGCTGCGTGATAAGACGATACAGATTCTTCAGTGTCAGAACCGGATATAGATGTTCCTCGGGGACTGGGGTCAACATGAGCGTTCCTCCTGAAATCAGTATGCAGCTTGGGAAAACCGGTTTCAGAGTACCGCGCCGGGAAAAGGAGAATGACAGGTGCATTCAGGACCGGAAAGCGGCAGGTAATCAAAAATCAGATGGAGTGTTACACTGCACAGGTAACCGCTGAAGGGCGGACATTGTTCAAATTCGTCAGAGTGTACAGGTTTTACCTGATGAGCATGCGGCAGCCCCGGGATGCTTGAGCAGAAGGACATCAGGAGCTGAAGGGACAATCCTTGCAAATACATAGAAGCGGGGAATGTGAAAAAAGCGTACAGAAACACGCTGGAATCCTTATATTTCAAGAAAAATCCCTAACTTAGATTTCTTTGCTCCTGAGGGTCATTCCTGCCCCCAAAAAGCGCCAGTTGCTGTCCACTTTTCTTCTCTTTTTCAAAAAGAACAGAATTGTGCCAGGAGAAACCGGATAACAGATCAAGAAAAGGGCAGAGGAGGCGACAGGAAACGAACGAAAAAAGGCGAAACTGTACTTCAGGGTATGATTTGTGTCCACGGCGGAAGAAAGCCGCCGGAGCGCGGGTGCCGGGAATTTTGCCGGATGAGTTTACACCTGCATGAATAATCTACTATAATAGACAAAGCAGATGCGGCGAGGAGACAGTCTGCTTTCACACGAAAGGGTCAGAAACGTATTGCATGCAGACCGGGAAGCCGCGCATCAAGATGGTGTATTTGTGCAGATACCGGGCTTTCTGAGCTGCCCGGGTGGAAAGAGGAGCATGTGCAGTGTACTGTGGAACTGAGGCCGCAGACGGCCTGGTTCCGCGGGAAGCCGTAATCCTGCCAGAGTCAGAAATGAGACAGCGCTGCGCTGTTTGGGGATTTCCAGGGCTTTACTCTGAGGAATCCGGGATGTCAAGTATTCCTGAAAGGAACGGACGGACGATGAAGACCATCAAGCTGGAAGCTGATTTGAAGAAGATCCCGGAGGTTACTGACTTTGTGGACCGGGAGATGGAAAATGCCGGATGCAGCATGAAAGCCTGCATGCAGATGGACGTGGCAATTGATGAGATTTTCAGCAATATTGCCAGGTATGCCTATGCTCCGGGCACGGGTGAAGCAGAAGTGCAGTTTGATTTTGATGCGGAAAGCGGCACTGTGTGCGTGACATTCATTGATGAAGGGATTCCCTATAATCCGCTGGAAAAACCGGATCCTGACACCAGTCTGTCAGCAGAGGAGCGCAGTATCGGCGGACTTGGCATTTTTCTGGTCAAAAAAACGATGGATGATATGCGTTACCGGTATGAAAACGGGAAAAACATACTGAGTCTGATCAAAAAGGTTTCTCCGTAAGCGGGCTGTCTGCTGCGGCAATGCCCGGGTCTGTGGGAAATGCGCATGCACCGGGTGAAGTCTGAGGAGAGTTCTATCCCAGAACAGGTATTTTCAGATGTCAGGGCCTGCTTTTTGCAGGCTTCTGTTTATATCCGGCCACTGCAGAAGTGTGAACCGGAATCTGGGGATGGAGAAACTGCAGTGTACATTTTGGGGACCGGTCAGTGAATGCATCAGCGGGAACCGGTACAGCCGGGGCCAGCAGGAAGTAACAGTCAGGAAGTGTGGAAGCGTGAAGAAAGCGGTTCAGCAGATTGCAGCCTGTGCAGGAATTCTGATTCTTGTCTGCCTGGTATGCAGGGTGGCATTCTTTCGGGGGTATACGGCCTATGTACCGTTTCCCGAGTGGCAGCGGGAAGGTCTGCGTCTTGAGAAAACGGAACTGGATCATCCTGAAGTGATGACCATCGGGGACATGGAAATGCAGGGCGACTATCTGCGGATGACCGTCAATCCTGTATCCAGAGGCGATGTCGCGGTGGATTTCTGTAACGGAGGCGGAGAGCCGATCCGGATCCACTTACTTAGGATCGGGCCGTTTCAGACCGTGTACGATCTTCAGACCGGCGGATTTACCGGGGATACCATGATTCTCATTGCGGTAACGCTGTTCTGGATTTCCGTCAGCACCATCATGATCTGGCATTACCTTCAGGCCAAAGGACCTTCCTATTACGCGTATTCCACCATATATTTTGCGGGTTTCTCCCTGTTTTCCCTGGTCAACAGCATCGTGATGCTGCAGATCACCATTCGGCATATGGTCAGCCCCATGGAGTTCAGTATGTTTTCGGCCTACGAGACCATCAACGGGGCCAGCAGGCTGTTTATGACCGTAACCATGCCGCCGATGGTGGTGTTTGCCATCGCCATGGGCATCAGCAATGTGGTTCTGCTCAGGCATGAGCGGGCACGCATGAAAAACATGCTGGGTCTTGCCGTGAGCATTGCCCTGATCCTGGGGGAAGTTCTGGGCATGTATCTGTTTACCCGCGACTTTATGGGCTCTGAATGGGAAGGCCGGATCCGGAACACAATGGAGAATGTGTATGCCACGGTGTTTGTATATTTTGAATGCATGCTGGTGGGGTCTGTCATATGCGGAATCACAGCCGCACGGCATATGCCCGCGATGCAGTCGGATTTCATTGTGATCCTGGGCTGCTGGTTCCGGCGTGACGGAACCCTGCCGCCGCTTCTGAAGGGGCGAGTGGACCGGGCCATCGATTTCTGGCAGAAGCAGAAGGAAACAACCGGCAAGGAGGCGCTTTTCATCCCTTCCGGAGGCCAGGGCGCGGATGAACCCATGCCGGAAGCCGAGGCCATGAAGCGGTACCTCGTGTCCCAGCAGGTGCCGGAAACGTTGATCCGTGTGGAAGATAAGTCCCTGAACACCTTCCAGAACATGACCTTTTCCCGGAAAATCATGGAGGAGATCAACCCGGAGGGAACGGCCGTGTTTGCGACCACCAATTATCATGTGTTCCGAAGTGGTGTATGGGCGTCCCTGGCAGGACTCAGGATCGAGGGCATGGGCAGCCGCACGCGGTGGTGGTACTGGCCCAATGCCTTCATGCGGGAGTGCGTGGGACTGCTTGCGAACCGGTGGAAGCAGGAACTGGTGCTGCTTCTGGCGCTGATCGTTTTCTTCGGAGTTCTGTCCATTGTCCTGTGATATGTATATGTCTGCAGAGAGAAAGCTGAAAGCTTTCTCTTTTTCTGTATGCAAAAAAGCCGCACGGCAGGAACCGCGCGGCTCTGAAAGAGACCGGTTA